>JBKPAK010000209.1:0-3178 GCA_046726415.1 Candidatus Methylomirabilota bacterium | reverse complement strand
CCAGCACCGCCCTGTCTTCAAATGAGGGCGAATTGGCGAGGTCGATCACCACCTGCGTGCCGGCCATGGCCTCTTTGAGGCCCTCGCCGGTGATGGTGTTGACGCCGGTATTGGGCGAGGCGGCGACGACCTCGTGGCCGCGCTGGCGCAGAATGGGGACGGTCTTCGAGCCGATCAGGCCTGTGCCGCCGATAACGACGATCTTCATTCCGAACCTCCTAGTTCGTAGCCCGCAAGCCGGGGTTTGTGATGGTTGTGCGGCAAGCAGCCGTCAGCGAGTGTGGTCCACCACGAGGGGAGACGGAGAGCGTCTTTTCCACCGCAGCATCCTGTCGGTGACGACCAGGCGTTAAAGCCAGATTCACCCGAGTCTTAGCAGCCTGTGGTGAAAGTGTCTGAGGGGCCCGTCGCCGCCATGCCGACCTCTCAGAAATCGGCCAATTTTGCGGATTTCCCGCTGCCCACAACGCGCCAGCGGACTTTTGCCACGGGCTGTTAGCGCTCAGCGAGCGCCAACCCGAAGGGTATCACGTGCAGAGCCGTCTCGCCCAGCCGCGTCGGACGGCGAGTGCTTCAGCGAGACCGGCGCGGCGAGTCGGGGGACTTCCCCCTCGCGTCTTCTGCTCCGCCGTAGAGCCAGCGCCGATTTAGACCCCGCTTGCGGCGGCGTGTCGAGCCAGTGTGGGGGGATATGGAGGTAGCACCCCCCTCCCTCCGCGTCGATCCTGGAGCCTCTACGGCGCTCGGTGTTTCGGGCGCCGCCGCCCGAAGCGCTCGGGCGGCGTGAAGGCGCTCGTAGCGCACCGGTGACTCGTACCCGAGTGCTGAATGGCGCCGACGCGGGTTGTACCAGCCCTCGATGTAGTCGAAGACCGCGCGGCGGGCTTCGGCCGGCATCCGGAATCGCTCGCGGTCGAGCAACTCACATTCAAGCGTGGCGAAGAAGCTTTCACGCTTGCTCCTCATCGCGATCGCGGTCAAGGGCAAGCGCCTAACCCTCGCCGCTGACACTTACGCCTGTGCTCTTTCCCCCTCCGCCTTGTCCAGCCAGAACGGCATGTCCATCTCGCGGCACATCGTCGTCGCCGTGGTGAGGCGTTCCTGGGCCTGCTCGCGCTGGCCTGTGCGCCGGCAGAGCTTGGCCAGGCCGAGGTGGCAGTGGACGATGAGGGGGCGCATGCCACGTGGCTCGCCGAGGGCCAGCGCTTTCCGGTACTGAATCTCGCCCAGCTTTTCAGCAGTCCGATGACGGGCAGGTACGGCGTGGCCCTCCCATAGGGGATCGAGCCGCTTTCGAGCACCAACCAGCCTTGGGTACGGTGCGAATGCGCGAACTCCCAGACGAGACGCGATTTCCCCACGCCGGCCTCGCCCACAACGGCGACTGCCTGCCCGTATCCCGAGGCCGCGCCTTCGAGCGCCTGAGCGAGCTGCTGCAGCTCACTCTCGCGTCCGACAAAGCGGGTCAGGCCGCGCGCCGCGCGAGCCTGCAGCCGGGACCGTGCCGAGGCGACCCCGGTCAACTCGTAGACTTGCGTGGGCGTCTCCAGTCCCTTTACGGTAACCGCTCCCAGCGGCCTGACCTGGACGTACCCTCCCCGTACTAAGCGCAGCGCAGCGCCGCCGAGGGAGCAGGAACGAAAGCGTCGCCAGCGAGAGAGACTCGCTTCGCACTGGCCTCCGTGCCCGGCGGTCCGACCCTCGGCGATCCTCACGGTTCGTGAGCCCCTGCGCCCCTGCACCCGCTCGCTACTGGCCGGAGTGCGCTGACCGGCGCGGGAGCGCGCCAAACACCGCGGCGTTGAAGAGTCGGTTACCGGTCGGTCAGGACCTGGAAGTACGTAGCGCCGATGTTGCTGCCCTGCTGGTCGAAAAGATCACCGTTGCAGGACACGAGACCGGGGACTTCAGGGTCAACCTGCTGAGGATCACACTGCCCCGTGAACCATGTCCCACCAGGAAGGGCGAAGACGTAGGTGACGAGGCCTCCACCTTGCTGCGTGAAGCTGATCAGCGTTGCCGCACTACCGTTCAGATCGTAGGCACCCTCGATGCCGGCTACAACGTTCGTCACCAGGGTCAGGAGCAGGATGAGGCACAGAAGGGTGCTGCGCATCCTCATGGCGTCACCTTCGCTTCCAACGCTGCCAAGCGAGCGCGAAGCTCGTCGAGCAGTTGGGCCAACTCGACGGCGACGGACAAGGCAGCGGCGCCGGCATCGTCGACAGAGACCTTGACGTGATGCAGGGACGCAACGATACGCTCGAGCTTGTCGTCGATCTTCGCGGGCGTCATCAGAGACCCTCGTGTGCGATAGGGGGTTGCGCAGAGAGGGTGCGGTAGCCAGGATGCAGACGGGCCCGGCGGTCGCTTGCTCGGCTAAGCGCTGCCGCCAAAGGCCAGCCACGCGCCAACCTCCTACTCACCGTTTCGTGGCTAAGGCCGAAGCGACGGGCCCAGTCGCTCAGACACAGCACCTCTCCGTTCATCTGGAGGTGCCGAACACGGCGGTGGTTCCTAGCCTGGATGTCCCGGGTAGCCCAGCGAACGTTACCGGGTTCGTAGTTCCCGTCGTTATCGATGCGATCAATCTCATGCAGCGGGGACGGCCAAGCCCCCATGTCCGCATAGAACGCCTCGAAGGATTCCAGCCAACGGCCGCAGACGGTAATGCCCCGGCCGCCGTAAACTGCACGCATTCTGCGCCTCCCGTGTTAGTGATGGCCGAATTCGACGAGGTCGCGACCGGCGAGCGGACCCCCGGCCTGCTGCAGGCGGCCACCCGTCGCGAGACCGCCAAGATCGATCGCCGTGAAGCCGAAACTCTCGATCAGCTGTTTGATGAATGCGGTCGGTTCGGGATGGTCTCCCGAGACGAAGATCACGCGACGCCCTCCGTTCTTGACCGGCCCTTCATTGAAGCGGGCGGTGACGATCGAATTGAACGCCTTGACGATGCGGGCACCTGGCGCGAGGGCCGCCACGACCTCGCTCGCGCCCTTGCCGCCGAGATCGGCGAGGACGAGCTTCGGACTCATCTCGACGAAGGGATTCGTCGCATCGATGAGCACCCGGCCGTTCCAGGCGGGTAGGCTCTTCAACGCTGACTCGACGTTTCGCCAAGGCACGGCGAGCAGCACGTAGTCGAGGCTCGCGGCTTCCTCGACCGAGGCCGCGG
>JBKPAK010000208.1:0-8710 GCA_046726415.1 Candidatus Methylomirabilota bacterium | reverse complement strand
CGGTCGCCGGTCGCACGGGTCATGACCGAGTCTCCTGTCACCGTTTCGGCGGAGACGCCGCTGACCGAAGCCGCCCGTGCGATGCTCGACAGGAAGATCGGCGCCCTGCCCGTGACCGACGATCTCCAGTTGGTCGGCATCCTCACCAGGGCTGACGCCCTGGAAGCGCTGCTTGCCTGGGCGGAGCGAGGTACATAGCCTAGGCGCGATTTCCCGACGCCTCGGACTCTGCAGGTGCCGCTCAGGGTGTCCCGCGAAAGCGGGCGTCGACCTCAACCTGGAGGCCGTTGGCCAGCCGGTTCGTCTCGTTGGCCATGCCGACCACGGCCAGCAGTTCAGCCAGCATGGGATCCGTCATGCCGGCGCGCCGAGCGGAGGCCGTGTGGGAACAAATGCAGTAGTCACAGCCGTTCGTCACACTCACCGCCACGTAGATCATCTCCTTGGTGAGAGGATCGAGGGCGCCGGGTGCCATGACCTCCTTCACGCTCTCCCACGTGCGGCGCAAGGTGGCGGGATGGTTGGCCAGCGCCTTCCAGAAGTTGTTCACCCAGTCGACTTTCCGGGCGGCCATGATGTCGTCGTAGACGGCCCGGACCTCGGCACCTGCCTCTTCGTACTCGATCAGCTTCATCGTCGCCATGGCTCCTCCGTAGATGCCTTCACGCCTCGGATGTTAGTACACTGCTCGATAGGGAGGGGAACATGACCTTGCGCCACCCCGGAGCTCGACTGGGCCTCGCCCTCCTGCTCCTGGCCGTGACCGGCGGTGAGAGCGTGGGAGCGATCAAGCACTGGCAGCCCATGAACCTGCAGCCGCTCATCGTGGGCTGGCAGCAGTTCTTCCGCGTCCAGTGGGACGCCACGCGAGTCAAGGACCAGCCTACCGTCGACGGCTATATCACGAACGTGTGGGGTTTCTCGGCACAGAATGTCCAGTTGCTGGTGAGTGGCTACGACCGCGGCGGGACGATGGTCGGCCAGCTCGTCACCTGGGGTCCCAGCCCGATCACGCCTGGCTCCCGGGTGTACTTCGACGTCCCGGTCCCACCGGCTGCCTCGTACGAGGTTGCGATCTTCGCGTGGGACTGGGTGCAGGTGGACGGCAGGCGCAAGGGCATTTTCCGCCACTGAGGCGCGCGGCAGCATCCCAGAGTCGAGGAGGGGACCCTTCAGATGATCGTCCATCTGAACCACGCTCCCGCCGTCGGTCTCGGCGCTCCCTCCACCACCGCCGGCGTGGGCGCTCGGGCCCGTGAGGTTCTGAACCACCTCCTGGCCCTTGCCGAAGAGGGCGGCATCGATCCGCGCCTCTTCCCGTCTCTCCGCATCCACCTCGACTGGATCCAGTATCGAACTAACTTCCGGGAAGCGGTCATGGCGCGTCGAGCGGTGGATCGCCAGGGTCAGGTGCTCCCCCTCGCCGAAGTCGCGGTCGACCTTCGCCAGGCCGACCTCGCCACGGTGCGCGCAGCCCTTGCCGAGGCGCTGGCACACTCGGCCGCGGTGGGCGAAGAGGAAGCCGCGCCCGCGCCGGGCCGCGTCTTCGTCGAGGGCTGGCATCCGCTTCGCGACAGCATCATCTGGCAGTTCAACCGGCTCTTCTGGCAGCGCCTCGGCGACTGGGAAGCCGCCTCGGGCCGGGGCTTCGAGCAAGCCCTGCCCAGCGGGCGCTCGGACGCGAATCACCCCGACGCGGTGAACGATTCGGTGGCGGACTTCTGGACACTCCTGCGCGACGTGGACAAGCGCGGAATCCTTCCTGCTGAACTGTTCGCCCTCGAGATCGGGGTGGGCTCCGGCGCGCGCGCCGCGCTCTGGCTCGACCGATTCCGCGCTCTCGACGAGGAGCGCGGAACCGCCTACTATCCGCGGCTTCGATTCCTGCTGGCCGACTACTCGATGCCCACCTTGGATCGCGCGATGAGCGCCGTGGCCGGGCACCGCGACGCGGTGAGCCTGATCGCCCTGGACGCCTTGAATCCCCTCAAGACCCTGTCCTTCCTGCGCTACAAGATTCTCTACGTGCACCTCACCAACGTGTACGACAACCTGCCCCACGACGAGCTGGTACGGCGCGACGGGCGGCTCTACGTGCTCGAGACGCGCGGCTATCTTGGGGAAGCGGAGGCCGCGCGCATCGCCCAGACCTTCGACCTCCCTCGCACCGAGCTTCCACGCATGGCGGACAAGCTCCTGGCGATCGGCCCCGACGTGTTCAGCAGCCGGGCGCGGGGGGTCGCCTTCTGGCAGCAGGTGTGGACGGCTCTCCGACTCGACGAACGCCTGGTGGCCCTCGACGATGTGGCCGAGGCGCCGATTCCCGCCGGCCTTGACCAGAGCCACCTCGAGGACCTCCTCGCCACCGCGCCAGACGATGTGCGCTTCCACCTCTCGGGCGGGGCCGCCGAGAGCTTCGTCCACACCCTTCCCCTCCTCCACCCGCGCGGCTATCTTCAAGTGCAAGACATCTTCGTGACCCAGATGGAGGAGTATCGGCACGGCTTCCGGGGCCCGGGCAAGCTCGACGGTTCGGTGGTGAGCTGGGTGAACGGCGCCCTCCTCCGCGCGGTGGGCGCCCGGGCCGGCTACGACGTCCACTTCGCGCCGTTCCGATATCGGAGTGGCTCGCGGACCTCCATCCTTTTCACCACGCCACGGGACTAGGCCATGTCAGCAAATGACGGGGCGCCCCTTCTACCGACCGCGGTGGTCGGCAGCTATTCCATGCCCGGCTGGCTCGAGCGGGTGAAGAACGACTACCTTCACCGCCGCGTGAGCCGGCACGATCTCGACGAAATTCACGACGCGGTGGTGAAGGCGGCCATCAAGGATCAGGAGGCGGCGGGAGTCGACATCATCTCCGATGGCGAGCTGCGGCGGGACAACCTCATCGATCACTTCGCCATGCGCCTGCCCGGCATCCAGATCGATCACGCGTCGAAGAAGTTTTACTACGACTTCTACGACAGCGTCGTCCGCGGACGGATGCCCACGGGCTCGCTCAATGTGGTCGAGGAGTTCCGCTTCGCGCGCCGCTTCACCGACCGGCGGCTCAAGGTGTCGTTCACCGGCCCCCATTCGCTGGTCAAGCGGATCCGGAACGAGTACTACCCGAGCGAGGAGGCGTTCGCTCTCGACCTCGCGCGCGTGATGAACCTCGAGCTGCGCGAGCTGGTGCGGGCGGGGGTCACGCACATCCAGGTCGACGAGCCGTACTGGGGCGGCTTCCCGGAAGATCTCGGGTGGGGCGTTCGCGCCGTCAACGGGCTCGTGGACGGTGTGGATGCCCGGCTGTCCCTGCACATCTGCTACGGAAACCGCTACGGCAAGCCCTCGTGGGAGGGGACGTACCGCTACCTCTTCCCCCTGGCGCTGGACCTTCGCGTCCATCAGCTCACCTTGGAGTTCGCCCGGCGGGGCGAGGAGGACGTGAAGCTGTTCAAGGAGTTCGCCTCGCCGTTCGCCCTCGGGCTCGGCGTCATCGACGTGAAGAATCACGAGGTGGAGACGCCCGCCCTCGTCGCCGAACGAATCCGCACTGCCCTGGAGATCGTCCCGGCGGAGCGCCTGGCCATCAACCCGGATTGTGGCTGTCTTCACCTGCCCCACGACGTCGCCTTTGCCAAGCTGTGCGCCATGGTCGAGGGCACGAAGCTGGTGCGGAAGGAGCTGGGCGCGTGAGCACCCCCTTCGGCGAGGCGCTGGCGAGCGGGCGCTTCTGCTACGTGGTGGAGCTGGTGGCGTCCGGGCTCAGCCGTGAGGCCAAGCTCCTCGAGACGGCCTCGCGGCTCGCCGCCCTCCCGGAGGTCGTCGCCGGAAGCATCACCAGGTACGCCGGCGGGGCGATGGGTCACGATCCTCTGCGCGTCGGTACGGCGGCCCGCGCCCGCGGGCTCACGCCGAACATTCACTTGACCTGCGTGAGCGAGGACCGCCAGGGCCTTCGAAAGACGCTCGAGGATCTGCACGCGCTGGGCATCGAAAACGTCTTCGCCCTCACCGGCGACTACCCGACGAGCGGTGATCACCCGCCCGTCTTCGACCTCGACTCCGTCCAGCTCGTTCGCCTGATCGCCGAGCTGCGGCGCCACGGGATGCCGTTCCACGTGTCGGTCGCGGTCTCGCCGTTCAAGTACGTCGAGGCCGATCAGATGTACCAGTATCTGAAGCTCGAGAAGAAAGTCGCCGCGGGGGCGGACTGTGCAATCACCCAGGTGGGATGGGACGCCGCGAAGTTCCGCGAGCTGAAGCGCTACGTGGACGCGCGCGGCCTCGCCGTTCCACTCCTCGGGAACGTATACGTGCTCAGCCCGCGCGCCGCCGAGAAGATGGCGGGCGGCCAGCCCCCGGGCTGCTGGGTGTCGCCTGAACTGCTCGAGACGGTGCGGCGCGAGAGCCAGGCGCGCGACAGGGGCCTCCGCGCGCGGCTCGAGCGGGCGGCGCGGACGGTGGCGGTGCTGCGGGGGCTCGGCTACGCCGGCGCCTACCTCGGCGGAACCCACGACGCGACGCACGTGGCCTGGATCATCCGGCGGAGCGAGGAGTTGGCCGCGCACTGGGAGAGGCTGGCTGAGGAGCTGGCCTACGGACTGGCCGGCGGCTTCTATCGCTACGAGCCTCCGTCCCCCCAACGGGCGGCCGCGCAACCGCTCCCATCTCAGGACGAGCGAGGTGCGAGCACCGATGCGCTCGCCCCATCCCCGAGCGAGGGGCGTGCACAGACACGCGCGCTCGGGCCGCGCCTGCTCGACAGTCTCGGCCGGTTCTTTCCCCTGACTCGCGACACCTGGCTCCGTCGCTGGCTCCGCGGCATGGCCGCGTGGGCGGACCGGCGCCCACGCCTTGCCAAGGCGATCGAGCGCGTCGAGCTCCTCGTGAAGCGGCCGGCCTTCGGCTGTCAGGCGTGCGGGAACTGTGTCCTCGGGCACATGGAGTATGTGTGTCCGCAAACCTGCCCGAAACAGATGCGCAACGGCCCGTGCGGGGGCACACATCTGGGGCGTTGCGAGGTGGTGGACAAGCCCTGTATCTGGACGGCCGTGTACGATCGCGCTCAGACCGCCGGCCGCCTCCAAGAGCTGACGGTCTACATCCCCCCACCCGATCGATCGCTCCAGGGAACCAGCTCCTGGATCAACTACCTCCTCGAACGGGACAGCCGGCCACGCGAGCAGTGAGCGCGAACTCGGCGTGGGCACCGCCCTTGACGGAGGTCGCGATCTCGCGGCTTACCCCCAGAGCCTTCTGCTGGCCAGGGCCGCGCCTGCCGTGAGCGCTCCGAGCTTCGCCCACACCACGCTCTCGGCGACCAGCTCGGAACCCGCGAACGTCCCAAACCCGCAGTCCGTTGAGGCAACCACCCGGCTCCGGTCACCAATCGCCTCAACTGCCCGGCAGATCCGGTCGGCCACGACCTCGGGGTGCTCCACGACGTTGGTCGTCGTGTCGATCACGCCGGGGAGCAGCAGCATCCCGTCGGGCAGCGGATAGCGCTCGAACACCCGGTACTCGTGCTGGTGGCGAGGGCCGGCCAGCGGCAAGGACAACGCGCCGACGTTAGCTCGGTACAGGATCGGCAGGACGGCCTCCAGCGGCACGTCGTGGGTGTGAGGCCCGTCGTAGTTCCCCCAACAGACGTGCAGGCGGACGCGCTCGTGTGGGATGCCCTCGATGGCGCGGTTGATGGCGTCCACGTGCATGCCGGCGATCTCCTGGAAGCGCGCCAGCGACTCGTCCTGAAAGAAGCGCGGGCGCTCCATGGCCAGATCCGGGCAGTCGAGCTGCAGGACCAGGCCCTGGGCGTGGATCAGCTCGTACTCCTTGCGCAGCTCGCGGGCCAGGGCCGCGATGTATCGCTCGTGGGAATCGTAGTGGGCGTTCAACAGGATCGTGGCGGCCGTGCCGGGTGAGACGGCCGTCATGAAGTGTTCGCCGAAGCGCTGGCGGTGCGCCGCAGTGACCGCCTGGAACACCTCGCACTCTCGGCGCGCCTCGCTCAAGTCGGTGTACTCGATCTCGGCGATGGCCTGGGGCGCGTTGGTGATGCGGGCGGCCGACCGGCGGCGGGACTCGAGCAGGGTGGCGTAGTCTGGGAAGTCGAGGAGATCGCGCGCGAGTCGGCGCTTGCTCTCGCCGCCGAAGCCGCGCATGCGCCTCGCGACGTAGGTGGAGAAGCCGACGCGAGGTTGCTCGCCGTCGTTGCCGATGTCGATACCCACGGCGAGCTGGCGGTCGACGGCCCAGCGCACCGCGGCTTCGACCTCCCGGGCCAGCTCCGCCTGGTCCACGCGCTCGCCGCGGTCCTGGTGGACGAGGAGCTCGCGCAGCTTGGGCGGGCGGGGCAGGCTGCCGACGTGCGTGGTGAGGATGCGGCCCTCGCTCTGAATCACGGTGGTCCCTCCCGACTGGAGTCTAGCGGAGGCCGGGCGGCGACCGCAGAATTTGCTCGTCGCTGGAATCCCCCCGCCGAGCGCCGCCTGCCGCCGCGAAGCAGATCGAAATCGGACCCCTGCCGGCGGCGTGAGCAGGAAACCGTGTGCCGAGGCGAGCGCCCCTCGCCCCAGCAACGCGCCGTGTATCGGCTGTCGATCGCCCAGGCCATGGCCAACGCGCTCCAGGCGGTCGATCTCATGTACAGCGCCTGGGGGGCCACCGCAATCTACGCGACCAGCCGCCTCGATCGGTGTCTCCGCGACGCGCGCACGGCGGCTGCCCACGTCTGGGTCGCGCCGGATACCTATGAGCTGGCGGGGCGCTTGCTGCTCGGCTTGGATCCTGGCTCCCCGACGATCTGACGACCACGCGGTCGCGTCCGCGTCTCATTCGCACGGACACCGCAGGCTGGGCACGATCGCCCGTGCGCGGCGACGCGCGGGTCACCGCGCACGGGCGGCCATCCTACTTTCGCTGATCAAACACGCTCTTGGCGATCCGAGCCGCCGTCATCGCGGTTGGCCAGCCGGAGTAGAAGGCGAGGTGCGTGATGGCCTCGCCGATCTCGTCTCGGGTCACCCCATTGGCGAGGGCGCGCTCGATGTGGCCGCGGAGCTGGTCGCTCCGGTACAGGGCGACAAGCGCCGCCACCGTGATGAGACTGCGGTCCCGCTTCGACAATCCGGGACGCTCCCACACGTCCCCATAGAGGACACGCTCGCTGAGCTCGATGAGCTTCGGGACCACGGGGCGGACTTCGTCTCTGGCCGAGGATGCCGGTGCCAGCGTCGCCATGCTGTTCCTCCTTCAACGGGAAAATCGGCGTACGGTATCACACTCCGGGCGACCGCGGCCACCGCCTCACGGATGCGAACGCCGCTGCGCGATCGTCTGCGTCAACCCTCCTGCAGTACGATAACCTGACATCAGCGTTCATCTCGCACGGAGAACCGGCGATGCCCTATGCCCTCGTGATCAAGAGCGGAGTGCTCATCGATGGCGCGACGCTGCCTCGCCACTGCGCCGACATCGCCGTGCGGCGCAGCCGGATCGCGACGATCAGCCGCATCCGCGAGGTCATCGACCCTGACGCCTTGGTGGTAGGCCCCGGCCTCATCGACGGCCACCCTCACAGGGACGCCAACCCGCTAGGCAACATCGGCGCTCATCCGGGTTGGCGCCTGGGCGGGGCCCTGGCCAGGAAGTCGTAGGGCGGACCGGCGCGACGTCGGCGCTGCCGTGACCAGCCTCGAGCACTTCCTCGAGCACTTCAGATATCTCGGTATCTTCGCGACGCTGCTGCTGGGGAGTCTCGGGGTACCAATCCCCGAGGAGGTGCCGATCATCGCGGCGGGCGTCCTCACGTACGAGGGGGCGGTCCAGGCGTGGTTGGTGCTGCCCGTATGCTTCGCGGGCGTGCTGTCCGGCGACGTCATTCTGTACTGGGCCGGCCGACACTGGGGCGAGCGCATTCTCCAGTGGCGCCCCGTCCGCCTCGTCCTCACTCCCGCGCGGGAAGTGTGGCTGAAGGCCGCGTACCGGCGACACGCGATCAAGACCATCATCGCGGTTCGCCCGCTCACCGGCCTCCGCGCGGCTGCGTTCGTCACGGCGGGAATCGCCCGGGTGCCCTTCCTGCGGTTCCTCGGCGCCGACCTGGCCGCCGCGGCCGTGAGCGTCCCCTTCTGGTTTGCCGTGGCCTACTTCTTCACCAACGAGGTCGAGGCGTTCGTCGAGGGCGCGCACCGGGCCGAACGGTGGCTGGGGATCGCCGGTCTGGTCGTCATTATCATCGCGCTCCTTGTGGCGGTGCGACGGCTCCAGCGCATCACCAAGAGCGAAGCCGACGAGGAGCGGTGACCGGCCTGGCGTTTGCACATGACCAGGGCAGTCCCCTCCTTGGGGAGCGAGGTATCGCGTGGCCATCGAAGACCTGTGGTACAAGAACGCGGTCATCTACTGCCTCGACGTCGAGAAGTACATGGACGCGAACGGCGACGGGGTCGGCGACTTCGACGGGTTGAGCCGCCGGCTCGACTACCTGATCGGTCTTGGGGTGACATGCGTGTGGCTTCAGCCCTTCTACCCCTCACCCAACCGCGACAACGGATACGACATCACCGACTATTACGGCGTCCACCCCAAGCACGGCTCTCCGGGCGACTTCGTCGAGTTCATGAATCACGCCAAGGCCCTGGGCATGCGCGTGATCGTCGACCTCGTGGTGAATCACACGTCGAACGAGCATCCCTGGTTCCGCGCGGCGCGGAGCGAT
>JBKPAK010000207.1:0-8509 GCA_046726415.1 Candidatus Methylomirabilota bacterium | reverse complement strand
CGCGCCTTTGAAAAGCGCCTCCTGGACGAGGAGGCGCATTATATCCACACGCTCCAGTGGCACCGTATCGTGCCGCACAGCTCCCGGGTGCGCGGCTGGACGATAACCCCCAGCCACTACGTCAACAGTCAGCTCGACACGGTGTGGCTCTCGGAGTAGAGACGAGCGAACGTCCACGCGCCAGGCACGGGAGGGGACGGGCGCGAAGGTCAGCGGGTGAAGGGCCGATTGAACACGGGAGGCCAGACGAAGTTGAGAGAGTAGCGCATACTCATACTCAGGCCGCGACCGCACGTTCGACCGCGGGCGGCGATACTGTATCGAGGGGACCTCCTGCAGGGCCTGCCCGCCCAGGCGCCGCATCCACCGGCCTTCGAGGAGTGGCTTGGGCAGGAGCGGGACGGCTGAGGGAGCTGGCGCTCGCGGCGCTTGCTAAGCTCGTCAACGTCCAGAGCGTCGCGGGATCTCCCGAGCTACCTGTCCCGGTCATCTCTAAGCACGTTGGCCGTGTCAAGTCCTCCCGACTGCTGGCATGAAGCCTCCTCTTCGGGCCGGCGGAAGCTGCCGGCGGAGGGATATCACGGTATAGGGTCGAGGCACGAACGCGGTCCTAGGGCCCACCGCGCGATGCGTCATCATCGAGTGGCCGTGCGCCAGTCATCTCTTCGGGCGTCCTTGCCCATGATGTGTGATTCCACTTCACCCGTGGAGGCGTGAAGAGGGCTGCCCAATCAAAAACGCGGTCGCGGGACCAGACCGGGACTCGGGCTCACCCTCGCACGACACCGTGCCGGATGACGGTGAAGTAATCGCACTCCTGTTTCCAAACGTGATAGACAATCTCCACGAGGCGTCGGGCCAGCGCGACGCGGGCTACGTTCTGGCCCCGCCGCTGCTTCACGGCGTGGAACCACGCCCGCAATGGTCCGGGGCGGCGGACCGCCTGCGTGGCCGCCAGCACCAGCACCCAACGCAGCAGACGATTGCCTTCCTTCGTGATGCGGCCGCTCCGGACCCGATCGCCACTGGCGCGGACCCGCGGGGTCAGGCCGACGTAGCTGGCCACTTGTTTGGCGTGGGCAAAGCGGGCGATGTCGCCCAGTTCGAGGACCAGCACCGTGGCAATGAAGGGGCCGATGCCGGGAATCGTGCACAGCCGCCCCACCGCTGGGTGATCTCGCGATCGAGCTGGCAGATGTGCGCATCGAGTAGCGGGAGCAGGGCACGGTAGTCCTCGCGGAGGCGGCTGGGGAGTATTACCAAGCCGCGGCCTGAACGGGAGTTTGTGTACCCTTCAGGCAAATGCCGTACTGCGTGGCATGAACGCGGCCTGACGCTTGCGCAGACATGCCGGCCGGCCCTGACTGCGAGTTCGTGGGTCTGGCCGCGGACCCCGGAATGCCGCTCGTGACGGCAGACCGCGCCCGGCTGAAGGCTCTTCCGTCACAGCTGTCGGCGGCCGGGAATCGGCAGGTCAGGCTAGATCTCCCGCGGCAGCGGTCCGTCCACCGACGGCGTCTTGGCACCGGTCAGGAGAATCGTCAGGCAGGCGCCCAGCAGAGTGAGCGGAAACTCATAGCACCCTTGTCCCCGAAAAACCCCTTCGGCGGGTGAACCGACCAGCATGTCCACCCCCAGCGCCAGTGCCGCCCATCGGGTGAGAAACCCAACGAGCACGGCGATGCCACCGAGGAATTCGACTGCGATCACCACGACTGACCAACCTCCTGATCTCTGAAGCCGCCGGCCTGCCGAAGTCAGAGAGGAATGTTCTGGCCAGATCGAATCTGTCATGCAGGCTGTCTGCCGAGCAGGTCGACGAGGGAAACGGCCACAACCGTCGCGAGGATCGAGCTGCGGCTTCGGGCAAACGCCTCTGCCGAAGTTCGCTAGAGGTAACTGGCATACCGAAGAGGGCGACGGACGAACGCACCCGCCGGCCAGCGGAGTGCCTCAACGAGGCCATCGAAGGAGGGGCGGGGACCGATCCAGGAGCATGACAGCCTCCTGTGAGGACCGGACGCGAGGAGTCTGCGCCTGTCAGCTGAGCGTTGTCAAGGAGGCGTGTTCTGTGCGCTCGCCGCTGGCGTGTTGCTGAGCTGCAGCACGGCGCCGTCCACCAGGGAGGGCAGGGACGAACTCCTTCAGAAGGACCGCGAGGTTGCGGGAATGGAACCGGCTCGACCCGGGGGTAGAGGAGTTCGCCAGGAAGGGCTACGGCTACGCCCTGTTCCCGGAGGTCAACAAGGGTGGGCTGGCGGCGCCTACAGCCGGGGTGTCGTCTACGAGCAAGGCCAGCACATCGGTTATGCGGACCTGACTCAGGGAACGTTTGGCTTGCAGGCCGGGGGCCAGACCTACAGCGAGCTGGCGCTTCACACAGAACCGGCTCGACTTCTCGGCGCGACGCCACGGCCGTCATCTTGAAGACGGGAACCGCCACGAACGCCCGGTTCGTCGATGGCATCGGGGACATCGTGAGGCCGATCGCCGGCGCGATGGGCCGAAGCGGCGATCGGTGGGCCAGCAGCTCACCTACGTGCCGAAGTGGGCCAGTCCGATGAGCTCGGCCTAACGCGAAGCGCGCAGGCCGAAGGCTTGGATGCGGTCGGTTCCCACGATCACCATGCCCCGACCCACCGTCGGCGAGCTATACTTCCCGCCCACTTCGAGATCGCCGGGAGCGCTGCGCCAGAGGCGCTCGAGCGTGAACGCGTCGAAGGCGTGGAGCACGGGCCGAGCCACCGACCCCTCCGGACCGACGAGCGGTGCCGTGCGAGGCTGGCTGGGATCGAGCACCCACACGATGGCGTCACGCCCACCGTTGCTCGTGACCACTGGGGAGCCTGGGTTGACCAGCGTCGTGCGCATTTCGCGCCCGTCGACGGCGAGGTAGGCTGGGGCTCCCGTCGGCGTCACCACGCGCAGTCGCACCAAGCCCGGTGGCACGCTGATGGCGTTGTCCACTGTGGCCTTGGACGCCCCGGTCACGAATAGGTAGCTCGTCCCTGATGGGTCCCGGAAGTACGCCGGCGTCGTCCGCATCCGCGCGTGATCGAGCTGTGCATGCCTCTCCGTGTAGGGACCGAAGACGTGCAGGGGCCCGCGCATGCCGAACTGCGGCTGCGCCTCCGGAGGCAGGAGCGAACGATCCTCACTCGCCTCTGCCTGGCAGGCCGGGCGGCGATCCTCGTCACCGGCGAGCGCCGAACGGCTCACTAGGTAGACCGTGCCCTGCTTGCCTCCGAAGGCGAGCAATCGAGGCGTGGTGGTGCGCGAGCCCGCGAGGTCGGGCAGGATCACCGGGGAGCTGCCGCCCAGATCCATGTTGTACCGGTCCAGGACGCAGTAGTTGAACGGGGTATACGCGCCGAGGAGGGCCAGGGAAGGTGACCACTGGAGGAGCGAGTTACCCCAGACGCCGGGAGCGGGTCCGGAATCTGCGGGGCTGTTCCCGGTGGTCATGTAGACCCGGCCCTCCCGGTCCACCGCCGGTCCGCCAGCGCCCCAGATGCCGGCGTTGGAGGTGGCGGTCAACGTCGGCGCACCGGCGAAGGCGCTGAGCAGGCCAGGCCGCCGGGTGTTCACGGCCACCAGCCAGCCCGGGCCGCCGCCCCGGTAGCTGCCGAATCCCAGGTAGAGCACGTCGCCACGCGGGCTCAGCGCGAGCGCAGCCCGCTGCGAGACTTCCGCCGCCGCGGCGAAGCGCGCGGGGCCGTTCCGGTTCACCGGAGCCAGGGTCGCCTCGTTGATCGCCACCGGCCAGCCCCGTAGCACATCGCCGGTGGCGAGGTCCAGCGCGAAGGCCCGCCAGCCCCCGTGCACGTCCATGGCGGTGACATAGAGGCGCGCGGGGCGCGTGGTGAGATCGATGATCGGCGTGCTGAGCACGCCGATCAGTACGCCTCCGTCGAGGCCGGGGGCGATCGCTGGCTCCGCGAGCCGTGTCCGCCAGAGGATGGTGCCCGGCGCGACGCGGCCACCCGCGCAGCGGGAGGCGGAGGCGCTGATCGCATAGACCCTACCGTTGCTCGAGGCAGCGAACACGATGCCGAGGTGCGCGCCCGCGTGCGGGCCACGCGTGAGCGCGAGGCCGTCTACATAGAGGGGCGTGGCGTAGAGTCGGGGTGGATATGTCCGGCCGTCGAGCGTGACCGAATCGACGGGCGGCGAGCTCCAGATAGGGCCGAAGGCGGGCCCGGACACGTGCACCGGACTGAGCTCCGTCTCCGCCGCATTCCAGCCGAGCCGGGCCCGATCACCGTGAAACATCGTGATGTTGATCGGAGTCTGGCGCTGGAGGCAGCCGGCGACGACGGGCTCGCGCCCGGCACCCGCCATCCCCAAGCCGAGAGCGATCCCCGCGATGCCCAGGACGTGCTTCCAGCTCCTCATGAAGCAGGCGGCCCCGAGCCGGCATGTTCAGCGTCTGCATCAACCGCGTGCGGTCCGGTGACACGGAGCCCCTCGCCGTCTCTGACAGAGTGTCTAGCGGGCACAGCTGCCTCAACGCGCCGCTCATCCCGCGCCTGCGGCCCGGCGCGCTCGTTCCAAGTGCATGGACGCCGACGAGGAATCAGCAGGTCACGTGTAGGATGGCGTTCGCTTCAGCAGGGTTCTCCTTCAATAATTCGATCGCTCGGACCGTCGGGAGGATGAGCAATTCAACTTTTCGGCGTTTGGCTTCGAGCTTCACTTCCTCCATCACCGGCAAAGCGCCCGTGCCCGTGCCGACTACCAGGCACCGGCATTTCCACGGGATCTTCTCCTCGACCGATAGCGGTGTGTGGCCAAACTCGTCGCGGAACTTCTTGGAAGGCTTCTTTTTCCTCCTATGGACTTCTCCACGGTCAATCACGACGTCATGATCGTAGTTGACGCCATCGATCCGGATGGAGCCAAATGAGAACCCTTCAAACCGCATAGACACCTCCGCACACAGCATCACGGTATGTCGAAGACGAAAACGATTCGGCCATCGGAGCTGAAATGCTGCTTTCAGCCATCGGCGCGCCTCCCGCCACTGGGCTTTCGGGCGCGGCGGGCGAGACGTTCGGCCGCCCCGGCCCCGCCGAGCTTCAGCGAGCGGGCGCAGGGCAACTTCCCTGAGAAAGAACCCGCCAGGGCCGCCGATCCCGGGGATGTGGCCCGAACTGCGCCCTTTGGCACAGAATCCCTCCTCGGCCGGCCGCCTCGGTTGACTTGGGACGAGGCCGGTGACGAGGATTTGTGGCCGCCTCACGCCCGTTGCGGTTGCGGCTCGCTCTTCGGCTGGGGGCGCTTCGGGGGTTTCGTCTTCGGTTTGGCCCCCTTCTTGATCTTCACTTTGATCCCCACCTCCTTCCCTCGCGCGGGTGGGCCTATGGTGGAGTTGTCAGCGTTCGCCTGGAAGTGACCATGAGGCGTCCGGCGGGAAGGACGATGACCCCGTCGGGGGGCCCTCAGGCCCCGTCGTCAAGATCCTTGACGACCACCAGGTAGAGGCCGAGCTTGCCTTCCAGCTCTCTCACTCTTGAGAGTTCCTCCTCGGTCAGCTCAGCCGGTCTCACGTCGCAACCTGAGAGGGCGAGAATCGGCCTCCTCAATTGTCGCTCCAGCGCTGTTATGGCTTGGAGGGCGCTCGCGTCAACCTTGGAAGCAAGGCTGTAAAGCATCGCGGACTCCCTGTTCGTGCTGTCGGCGTCTCAGGGTCCTACCGGGACAGGATGTGAGTACGTATGGCACCTTTTCGATCAGAGGTCAATGCCTCGGGGCGCGCACCGAGTTCTTCCCGCCCGACGAGTCGGGGAGCGTCTCGAGCAGGGCCAGCGCGTGACGCACCTGTGACGCTCTCCTGAGCGCCATGACGACGTCTCGCGGTGCGCGCCGCCTGGGACAGATAACGAACAGCCTTCCCGATGTCGCGCCCGCGATCGAAGTGCATGGCCAGCTCGGCGGGTACCTCGCTCGTGCGGTCACCGTAGGCCGCCTCGATCCGCTCACCGATCCGCCGGTGCAGCTCGACTCGTCGCGCCGGTCCCACCCGCTGGTACCAGGCCCTCTGGTAGAGCGAGTGCCGGAACTCGTAGCCCGCCGCCATCGTGCCGTCCGGCACTCGCTGGCTTTCAACGACCATGAGCAAGAGGTTGCGGGTTCCGTAAATTCTGACCCCACTTTTTCCGGAAATTCTGGCCCCTGAGGGGCTCCGATAACGTGCCGTCCCGAACGACCGTGGATGACCCGCGGCGTCGGGAGGCAAAGGAGGATGATCGGAGCCATGGCCAGGCATCGCGTCCAGGTGTTGCGAAACGGGGGCAAGACGCTGCGGCGGATCGCGGGGGCGACCGGGATCTCGCTGCGCAGCGTGAAACGGATCGTGCGCGAGGTACCGATCGAGGCACCGGGCGACATCGCGTCGGCCAGGGCGCGCGGCGTCGGGCGGCCGAGCCTGGTGGAGACGTATCGCGAGCAGATCGGCGACGTGCTCGCGGCTGAACCCACGCTGCCGACGGTCGAGATCCTCCACCGACTGCGGGAGCGGGGCTACCCAGGAGCGAAGACGGCGCTGTACCAGGCGGTGCGTCGCCTGCGGCCGCGGGTGGTCACCCCGCTGGTGCGGTTCGAGGGCGTGCCGGGCGAGTTCTCGCAACACGACTTCGGGCAGGTCAAGGTGCGCTACCTCGACGGCACCGAGGAGCGGATCCACTTCTTCGCCTCGCGGCTCAAGTACTCGCGCTGGGTGGACGTGCGGTTGGTCGAGGACGAGCGGATCGAGGCGCTGGTCCGGAGCCTGCTCGCCGGCTTCGCGAGCTTCGGCGGGATCGTGTTGGTGGCCGTGTTCGACAACCCGAAGACCGTCACGCTGGGCCGGGAGGGCGGCCGCATCCTGTGGAACGAGACGTTCGGCCAGGTGGCGCTCGACTACGGCTTCGGCGTGGAGCTGTGTACCCCGAGACGCGGGCAGGAGAAGGGGTCGGTCGAGAACTTGGTGGGCTTCGTCAAAGGGAGCTTCTTCAAGGTGCGCCGTTTTCACGACCACGCCGATCTGGTTACTTAGCTTGCCGCCTGGCATCACGAGGTGAACGAGGGGCGCCCCTGCCGGGCCACGGGGGTCCCGCCGGCGACGCGGATCGCCGCCGAGCGCGCGCGGCTGCGGCCGCTGGCGATTCGGCCGGAGGAGTACGCATTGCGCGTCCCCGTGCTGGTGGGGCCGACCGGGGTCGTCACCTTCGAGGGCTACCGCTACTCGATGCCGCCGGAGGCGATCGGAATCCCGGGCACGCTGTGGCTCTAGGTGCCAGGTCACGACGTACAATCGCCGCGATGTCGCAATGTGGCGGGCGACCGTGACCGGCACGGCAGTTCTGACGCGGATCAAGTTCGGTCCGTAGGGGAGCTACGCGCCGCGTCGCCAGGTAGCCGACACCCAAATCTACTAGACGCGCCGGAAGGAGGGCAGCATGCGCAGCAGGCTCTTGAACGGCCGTGGATGTAGCACGCTTCTGGCGCTGACCATACTGCTCGTCACGAGCCCGGGACTTCGAGCTGAAAGACTTAGCCGATGCGAGGCAGGGTCACTCGAACGGCCTGCACACGGTCAGGATCGTCGACGCCTTGAATTTCTCTTCGAATGTTGGGGCGCTCATCTACTTTGTTGAGCCGAACGACTTCGGCTGCCGCCTGGCATCGTCAGTCACTGCACCGGCACGCTCATCCATGAGCGGGTCTTTCTTGTGGCCGGGCACTGCACGGCCGCGACCCGGGGTATGCTTCCACCATTCGTCAAGGGTAACTCCTCGCGATTCCCCGTCTGGTGGTTGACCCGGGCCATCGGCGATCGTTGCACCACCACGACAAGGAGGTGCAGCGATGGACGAAGAGATCCGCCGGCTCCGAGCGGACGCACGGCGACTCGCGCAGGGCAGGCCTCGTAGCCAGGTCCGGTATCCCGACACGTTTCGTCAGGCGGCGGTCACGCTGGCGCGCAGGCGCCAGCGGCGGGGGGCATCGGTGACGGGCCTGGCGCGGCAGATCGGCGTGTCCGAACCGATTCTGACGAAGTGGCTGCGCCCGCCGCCCGGGCCCGGGCTGCGGCCGGTCGCGGTGACGCTGGCGCCCCTGCCCGAACCTCACGCCGGCGCGAGCCCGGTGGTCATCACGCCCAACGGCGTCCGCGTCGAGGGCCTGGATCGCGATGCCGTCATCGCCGTGCTCCGAGCGCTGGCGTGATCGGCTCGACCCGCCAGGTCGGGGTCTGGGCCTACGGCGCGCCGGCTGATCTCCGCGAGGGCTTCGACGGCCTGAGCGCGCTCGTGAGGCACGCGCTGGAGCGGGATCCGCTGTCCGGAGACTGCTATCTGTTCGTGAACGCCATGCGCAAGCGCGCCAAGCACGATGAGGAGACTGGACCGCCAGCTCGCCCACAGGCGTGACAGCCAGACCCAGAAGATCCGGTCCCGCTGAGCCAGACGTGGTCGGCCGGCCGATCGCTGAAGGACGAGCAGTTGATGGCGGAGCGCCATGTTCTCAA
>JBKPAK010000206.1:0-12381 GCA_046726415.1 Candidatus Methylomirabilota bacterium | reverse complement strand
CTCGATTCGTCAAGGAAAACACCGGCGAGAATTAGTCACTATTTCGGCCATCAACGCAGGTCGCGCACGAAATCACGCGTACTTGCGGCGCGGCGATGGCCGGAATCGGCCGTTTCGCCGTTCGCTACCGTGGAAGTTGGGTTAGTGCATCGGTCGGGGACGGTCACGCGCCCGGCATCGGAACGCGCCGCGTACGAGGGCAAGTAACCGCCGCCGTGGGCCGCGCAGATCTTCAGCCCAGGAAAGCGGTCGAGGGTGCCCTCGAAGATCAGGTGCGAGAGCGCGATCGCGGTCTCCAGCGGATTGCCGATGACGTTCCCAGCCCGCCGTTGCCCTTTAGCCAACTCGACATGAGCAGCGCCGGCGTCTCGACCTTTCGCCCCATCAGGGCCATCGCCTCGGGGACCGCACAGTGCGCGTGCACGTCGACCGTCTTCACGCGCCGGCCGTTACCAACACTTCGCGGCGGCGCGCTTGCGCCTGGGCGGGCGTCGCGCTCGGCAGTCCGCATGCGACAAACGCGATGCCGGCCGTCGCGCCAGCGGCATCCTCGACGAATCTCTGCGGGTCATAGTCTCCTCCGGTCGAGTCTGCTGCGGTGGGCGGCGTGGCGGGCGCGATTCACGCTCCATTGCGCGCGCGCAGATTATCACAGCGCAGCAACGGCCCGCGCGTCGAGGGGCGAATGTAGTACAACCAGAGGGCGACGACCCAGCACCCATGCCGACCGACAAGCGGCTCGTCATCGTCTTCGTGGTCGACGGGCTCCGGCCCGACGCCATCACCGCCGAGGACACGCCCACCCTCTTCCGGCTTCGGACCGAGGGCGTGGACTTCACGAACAGCCACGCCGTGTTCCCAACCGTGACCCGCGTCAACGCGGCCGCGGTCTCGACGGGGACGCAGCCGGGTACGAATGGCATCCTGGGCAACCAGATGTACATCCCGGCGGTCGATCCGCGGCGCGCGTTCGACACCGGCAACTATCGCAACCTCCGCACGCTCGACCAGGCCACCGGCGGGCGACTCGTGCTCGCCCCAACACTCGCCGAGCGTCTTCAGGCGCGCGGGCTGAGGCTGGCCGGAGTGAGCTCGGGCTCGACGGGGAGCGCCTTCCTGCTGAATCCCAGGGCGCCCTCGGGAGTCGGCGTCCTCGTCAACGGCGACTTCGATCCGGGCAAAACCGTGGCCTATCCGGCTGACGTGAACGCGACCATCCTCGCCAAGTTCGGGCCGGCCCCGGTAAAGGTAGTCGCTGACCGTTACGACACAGCGGTGGCGTGGGCGCAGCGGGTACTCCGCGAGTACGTGCTGCCCGAGCTCGATCCCGCCGTCGTGATCAACTGGCTGACCGAGCCGGATCACAGCCAGCACAACCTTGGCGTGGGCTCACCGTCGGCGCGCGAAGCCCTCCGAAACGACGACCGCGAGATCGCGCGCCTGCTGGCGACTCTCGACGACCTCGGCCTGGCGCCGTCGACCGACGTGTTCGTCGTGTCCGATCACGGGTTCAGCACCAACACGGCCGGCGTCGACGTCACACGCACCCTGATCGACGCCGGGTTGAAGGCGTCGCCCGACTCTGGCGAAGTCGTGCTCGCCAGCAGCGGGCAGGCTGTCGCGCTGCACGTCGAGGGCCACGACGGCGAGCGGATCACGCGGATCGCGCGCTTCGTCCAGTCGCGCGAGTGGGGCGGGGCGATCTTCGCCGCCGCCCGAGCGTCCGGCGACCCCCGCGGCGGCGTCGAGGGGACGTTCTCACTCGAGCTGATCCACGCGGCCAACCACGAGCGAGGGCCCGATCTGCTGGTCACCTTTCCCTGGAGCTCGCGGCCCAATGCGTTCGGCGTGCCTGGGACTGACCTGGCCAACGTCAGCGGCGGCGCCAAGCTGTATGCGAGTGACCACGGCAGCATGAGTCCATGGAACGTCCGCAACGCGTTCCTGGCCTGGGGCGTGGACTTCAAGAAGCGGGCGAGGGTGAGCGTGCCGGCGGGCAATGTGGACGTGACGCCGACGATCCTCGCCCTCCTCGGCATCGACGAGAGCGACGGGCTCGACGGCCGCGTCCTGGGTGAGGCGCTGGAGGGCGGCGGCCCCGACGAGGAGCAGCTCGCCGTCGACACGCGCGTTCACACCGTGGAAGCCGGCGCCTACCGCGCCGCCATCCAGGTGTCGGAGGTGGACGGGCGCCGCTACGTGGACAAGAGCTGGCGCGTTCGTTGAGACATGGGGGGCCGCGATATGCCCCAAACCCCCAATCCTCGGAAGCGCCCCGGGCGCTCCTTGATGGCCTCACAACCTTTGAGATGAAGTGGCAGGGACTTCGCCCCGCGGTCGTCTTCACGGACTACTCTATGGCGCTCCGGTAGCTTGACGCGGCCCGCCGCGTCGCCCGATGATAGCGATCCTCGTGGTGCCACGTTCAACCGCCCCGCAAAGGAGGCGCTATGCGCAACTCGCTAGGCCCCAAGCGCGTCGCGACCGCACTCGCCGCCCTCGTGGTTCTGCTCTCGGCGGCGCTCTACGCCTTGGCCCAGCCGAAGGGCGACGCCAAGGCACCGGCAATGAAGGCCGAGGGCAAGCGTCATCGTCTGGCGTCGACGCTGGACACCGTGCAGTGGGGGTGGCTCGATCCCAAGGAGCCACCCAAGCTGACGATCGAGTCCGGCGACATCGTATCGATCGAGACGATGATGCACGCTCACGACAAGGTCAAGCCCGGGATCACCATGGACGAGATCACCGCGCTCCGGAAGGCGAACCCCGGCGGCGGACCGCACTCCGTGACCGGTCCCATCTACGTCAACGGCGCGGAGCCCGGAGACGTCATGGAAATCCGGATCCTCAAAATCGTCCCCAAGAACTTCGGCATCAACTTCAACCTGCCCGGCAAGGAGTTCCCCACCATCGGCGCGCTGGCTCCGGAGATGCCGGACGGCTTCATCAAGTTCTTCACGCTCATCCCGGGCAAGCGCTCGGTGGAGTTTAAGCCCGGGGTGACCATCGACCTGGCGCCCTTCCCGGGGACGCTGGCGGTCGGCATCGACCCCACCGACCCCTCGCCGCGCAAGGGCGGGGTCAAGGACGATCCGATGGCGCCGGTGTCCACCCTGCGGCCCTGGAAGAACGGCTCCAACATGGACCTCAACGAGCTCCAGGCTGGCAGCACGATCTACATTCCCGTTTTCATCAAGGGCGGACTGATCTGGACGGGTGACTCTCACTGCCGTCAGGGCAACGGCGAGGTCAACCTCACGGGGCTGGAGTGCTCTTTCCGCGAGATCGTGCTGCAGCCGATCGTGCGCAAGGACCTCAAGCACGAGTGGCCTCGCGCCGACACTAAGACCCACTGGATCTTCATGGGCTTTGACGAGGATCTCAACAAGGCGATGGTCAACGCGGTGCGGGAGACAGTCGACTTCCTCAGCAGCCAGACGATGGTCCCCATGGATCGGTACGAGGCATACTCGCTGGCCTCCATGACCGCCGACTGCCGCGTGACCCAGGTGGTGGACATCCGCAAGGGCGTGCACTGCATGATCGCCAAGTCAATGTTCAAGAAGTAGCAGGTGCGCTGGGCGCTCGCCGCCCTCGTCGTCGCGCTGTGGGCCGCCGCCCCCGCCGAGGGCGGCGGCCCGATTTCAGTGGTGACGACGTCCACCGACCTCAAGGCTCTCGTCGAGGCCGTGGGGGGCGATCGCGTTCTGGTCGAGAGCCTGGCCTCCCCGGCGCAAGACCCGCACGCAATCGACCTCAAGCCAGGTCAGATCGCCCGCCTCAAGACCGCCAACCTGCTCGTTCGGATAGGGCTCGACCACGAACCCTGGCTCACCCGAGCGCTCCGAGCCGCCGGGGATCGACGGCTCACGCGGGGTAGCCTCCACTACCTCGACGTTTCCAGTAACATCGAGCTGCTCCAGACGGAGACGCCCCGCCTCCGGGAAAAGGGCGCCGCCCACGTCCACGCGTACGGCAACACGCACTACTGGCTCGATCCCGAGAATGCGCGTCCGATCACCACTGCCATCCTCGACGCCCTGGCACGTCTGGCTCCCGCTGACCGGCCGCGACTCGAGTCGAGCCAGCGGCGCTTCCTCGAGCGTCTCGACACCGCCTTGGCAGGGTGGCTGCGTGCCATGGCGCCCTACCGGGGCACGCGCGTCGTGGTCGTCCACGACAGCTGGCCGTACTTCGCCCGCCGGTTCGGCCTGACGATCGTGGCTGCTGTGGAGACGACGCCCGGCATCCCGCCGTCGCCCTCGACGCTGGCTACCCTCCCTCAGCGAATGCGTGAGGCTGGGGTCGCCCTGCTCATCGCCGAACCCTACTCCAACGAATCGGTCGTGCGCCAGGTTGCCGCGCGGAGCGGGGCGCGCGTCGTGACTTTGGTGCCGTCGGTGGGAGCCGATCCCGAGGCGAGCGACTACTTCTCGCTCTTCGAGGTCAACATCCGGCGCCTCACTGCGGAGCTGGGCGGGGCGCGCTGAGCTCGGCCCAATGGTCGAGCTCCTTGCCATTCCCTTCCTGGCCTGTCTGGTCCTCACGGGTATCCACGTCTACCTGGGCCTGCACGTGCTGGCCCGAGGCGTCATCTTCGTCGACCTCGCGCTGGCCCAGGTCGCCGCCCTGGGTCTCTCGGTCGCGATGCTGGCCGGTCATCCCATCCAGGGCGAGGCGGCGTACTGGTACGCCCTGGCTTTCACGGTGGGCGGGGCCGGCCTCTTCGCCGTGAGTCGTGTGCGTCGCGGGCCGATCCCCCAGGAGGCGATCATCGGCATCGTGTACGCCGTCTCGGCGGCGGTGGCCGTGCTCGTCGTCGACCGGGCGCCGCAGGGAAGCGAGCACATCAAGCAGCTCCTGGTCGGCAGCATCCTCACGGTGACCCCTGGCGATCTGGCCACGCTCACCGCCCTCTACGCCGTCGTGGGCGCCGTCCACTGGCTGGTCCGCCGCCCTCTCCTCGACATCTCATTCGATCCCGAAGGCGCTCAGCGGCGTGGTCGCGCGTTCCGTGCGTGGGATTTCGTCCTCTATCTGTCCTTCGGCTTCGTGGTCACGAGCTCGGTGCGCTTGGCCGGGGTCCTGCTCGTCTTTTCCTACCTGATCGTGCCTGCTGTCGTGGGCGCCCTGCTGGCCCGCGGCGTCGCGGGCCGTCTGCTCACCGGCTGGGGCTTCGGGGTGGCCGTCAGCGTCCTCGGCCTGCTCGCCTCCTGGACCTGGGACCTGCCCACAGGCGCGGCCATCGTCGGCACTTTCGGCGCCCTCCTCGGCGCGGTCGCGCTCGCCCTTGCGGGCCGCGCAGCGGTGCGACGCGTCAGGGTCGCCGGCGTCCGCGCCCTGGCTGGCGTCGGCATCGCGACGGCCGGCCTCGTGGGGCTCGCCGGTCTCCTTCTCCTCGCCGTGCCCGCGATGGACCATCTCTGGCTCGACTGGCTGGAAGAGGCGGCGCCGTCCGTCCGCCTGGCCTTCCTCGACGCCGACGAGCGCCAGGCCTACGCCGAGAGCCGGGAGGCCATTGACGAGGGGTTGGCCGAGCTGAACCGCGCGCGCCAGATCCAGGAGGAAGCCCAGTGGGGGACGCGCAAGATCTCGGACGAGATGCGGGAGCGCGTGCGTCAGTACATCGCGGGCCGGACCGAGCTGATCACGGGAGACCGGCTGGTGCTCCGCGAGCTCAAGCAGCGCGCGCGCCAGCGCCAGCGGTTCGTCCTCGGCGTGCCCATGACGCTGGTGGGCCTCGGCGCCGTGCTGGTTGGCGCCGTCCGGCGCCGTCGCCGAGGTTGAACCGTGGCGGGCACATGTCGATGGTCCTTATGCGCCCAATGCCGGAAGACCTGGAGCTCGCCAAGCACTATCGCGCCGCCGCCGTGGCCCGCCTCGGCCTCAACCTGTCGGCAGCGAAGGCCGACGAGGTCCTGCCGGTGTTCCACCGCTGCGCGGTGCTGAGGCGTCACGCGCGCGCCTGAGCGCGCAGCACGAGGACGAGCACGCCGGTCTCGTAAAGCTCTTCGGCGAGGAAAACCGCGCCGAAGACGAGCAGCCACACTTGGCCGAACAGCACGCCGCCCGCGAGGGCGCCGGCGCCCACGCCTACGACGATGCCACGGAGGCCTCGGACGACCTGGAGCGACGCCGATTCTTGATCGGCGTGGCGCAGACCCCGAACGAGGAGCTTGACGCCGCGAGCTGCTGCCCAGCCAGCGCCGACGGCAACGGCAATCGCGAGCGCGTGAAGCGTCCCCGCGAGGTCCGCCATGATGCCCCCTCCCCCCATGAGGCATTGTGGGCAACGATGCACCCGGCGGCAATTACTCATGAGGTAGTGGCCGGAGAGGCGCGGGTGACGGCAGCCGCGAAGCACTTTGCGCTCCATGCCGGCCGACGTTGCATCGCCGGGGCGCTCGGGCGACCCTCTAGGCCCATGACCACCTGTGCCGAGTGCGGGCACGAGAACGCGAGCGGTCAGAAATTCTGCGGGGAGTGCGGAGCGCGACTGGTCAGCCGGTGCGCCAGTTGCGGTACCGTCAATCCGCCGGGTCAGAAGTTCTGCGGCGAATGCGGCGGGCCGCTCACGTCCGATGCCACGCCGGCCGCCCCGCGCTTCGGCTCGCCGCAGAGCTACACGCCGAAGCATCTGGCCGAGCGCATCCTCACCTCGAAGACCGCCCTCGAGGGCGAGCGCAAGCAGGTGACCGTCCTCTTCGCCGACATGAAAGGCTCGATGGAGCTCATCGCCGACCGCGATCCCGAGGAGGCGCGGGAGATCCTCGACCCGGTGATCGAGCGGATGATGGAGGCGGTCCATCGCTACGAGGGAACGGTCAACCAAGTGATGGGCGACGGGATCATGGCGCTCTTCGGCGCGCCGCTCGCCCACGAGGACCATGCCGTGCGCGCGTGCTACGCGGCCCTGCGGATGCAGGACGCCATCCGGCGCTACACCGAAGACGTGCGGAAGACCCACGGTGCCGAGGTCCAGATCCGCGTCGGCATGAATTCCGGCGACGTGGTGGTCCGCTCGGTGGGCAGCGACCTCCGCATGGACTACACGGCGGTCGGGCCGACGACGCACCTCGCGGCGCGGATGGAGCAGCTTGCCCCGCCCGGCGCCACGCGCCTCACCGCCGAGACGCTGCGGCTGGCCGAGGAGTTCGTGCAGGTACGGCCGCTGGGGCCGATCCCGGTCAAGGGCGTCGCCGCGCCGGTGGAGGTCTTCGAGCTGACGGGAGCGGCCGCCGTCCGGACGCGGCTCCAGGCCGCGCGGGTGCGCGGCTTCACCCGCTTCGTGGGACGGGATGCCGAAATGGACCAAATCAGACAGGCGGCCGCGCAGGCCCGGCAGGGGCAGGGGCAGCTCGTCGCCGTGGTCGGGGAAGCGGGGGTCGGGAAGTCGCGGCTCTTCTACGAGTTCATCCACTCGCACCACGTGCTCGGTGCTGCCGATCGCGCGTGGTGCGTTCTCGAATCGAGCTCGGTGTCCTACGGCAAAGCCACCCCGTTTCTGCCGCTCGTGGATCTCCTGCGGGGCTACTTCCGCATCGACGATCGCGACGACGCTCGCAGCGTCCGGGCGAAGGTGACGGGCACGCTGCTCACCCTCGACCGCGCGCTCGAGGACGCGGTCCCGCCGATGTTGTGGATCCTCGAGGCGATCGAGCCCGACGACGCGTTCCTGGCCCGGGAGCCCGTGCAGCGCCGCCGGCGCGCAGTCGAGAGCGTCAGGCGCGTGCTGCTCCGCGAGAGTCACGTGCAGCCCCTCCTCCTCGTCTTCGAGGATCTCCACTGGATCGACACGGAGACGCAGGGCGTGCTCGACAGCCTGGCCGAGAGTCTGGCCACCGCGCCCGTTCTGCTCGCCGTGAACTACCGTCCGGAGTACCGCCACGGCTGGGGCAGCAAGACGTACTATCGTCAACTCCGCATCGATCCCCTGCCGCCGGAGAGCGCGGACCAGCTCCTCCGGGCGCTCCTCGGCGCCGACCCGTCCACCGAGGCCCTCGCCCCGCTCCTCATCGCGCGGACGGAGGGCAACCCGCTCTTCCTCGAGGAGAGCGTGCGGACCCTCGTCGAGACGGGCGCCCTCGCCGGGGAGCCGGGCGCGTACCGGCTCGCTCGCCCGGCGGCGACGATCCAGATGCCGGCGACGGTGCAGGCCATCCTGGCGGCGCGCATCGATCGGCTGCGCCCGGAGCTGAAGCGCCTGCTCCAGGCCGCCGCCGTGGTGGGCAAGGACGTGCCGGTGGCCCTTCTCGCCGCTGTCGCGGAGATGGCCGAGGACGAGTTGCCCCCGGCGCTCGGCGAGCTGCAGACCGCGGAGTTCCTCTACGAGGCGCGGCTGTTCCCCGACGTCGAGTACACGTTCAAGCACGCGCTCACTCACGAGGTCGCGTACGGCGGCGTGCTGCTGGAATCAGCGGGTGCCTCCTCGCGGAGCTGTATGGTGAGGCAGATTCCCCCGCGCGCGGATTACAGATCTTGGCGTCGCTGGCAGACGCCGATCGCACCGGCTACTATGGCTCCAAGGTCTACCGCCTGGAGGGTGAGCTGCGCCGGCGGCTCGCGCCGCCCGCCGCCGAGGACGCCGCGCGTTGCTTCGAGCGGGCCATCGACTTTGCGCGACACCGCGAGACGAAGTCGCTCGAGCTGCGCGCCACGACGAGCCTCGCCCGGCTGTGGCGCGATCAGGGCCGCCGCGAGGACGCGCGCCGCGTGCTGGCCGACGTCTACGGCTGGTTCACCGAAGGGTTCGGCACGCAGGACCTCCGCGCGGCGAAAGCCCTGCTCGACGAGCTCGGGCGCTGACCCCCCGGAGGAAACCCAGGCAACCGCGCTCCGGCGTCAGCTCTCGAGCTGTAGCTCACGACAGCTTCAGCAGCGACTCCAGATTGCGCCAGAGGATCTTGTCCTTCTCGTCCTGGCTCAGGGTCGTGAGCCCTTGCACCCAGGCGACAGGGGAGGGATGCCACGGCACGAAAGGCCAGTCGCTGCCCAGCACCACGCGGTCGGCGCCCACCTCGTCGAGCAGGAAGCGAAGCGCCTTCTCGCTGCCCACCACGGTGTCGTAATAGAGGCGGCGCTGGTAGGTGCTCGGCGGCTGCTGGGCGCCGCCACGCGCGTCGGCGCGGCCCTGCCAGCCCCGGTCGATGCGCCCCATCGCGAAGCAGGCCGGGCCACCGCCGTGGGCCACGCAGACCTTGAGATCGGGACACGCGTCGAGGATTCCGCCGAAGATCAGGATTGCCACGACGATCGCGTCCTCCACGATGACGCCGAGGCTGTTGGAGAGCCCGTAGCGGGTCGTGCGCTGCATCATGAAGTTGTGCTGGGGTTGTGGGTGAAAGAAGAGCACGGCCCCCATGGCCTCGGCCGCCTTGAATAGCGGGAGGAACTTCGGCTCGTCCCAGTTCTCGCCGTTCACCACCGTGTCGAGCTCGGCCCCCTTCAGACCGAGGACCGTCACCGCGCGCTCTAGCTCGTCGATGGCCGCCTTGACGTCCTGCACCGGCAGGGTGGCCAAGCCGGCGAAGCGTTGCGGCCACTGGCGGGTCATGGCGGCGATCTCGTCGTTGACGTCGCGGGCCAGAGCTCGCCCCTGTGCGGAGTCGAGATGGTAGCCGAAGAAGGGGGTGTGGATGGAGATCACCTGCACGTCCACGCCCTGCGCGTCCATGTCTTGGAGCCGCTCTTCCGGCGTGAAACGCACCTTGGGCGAGGTGAAGTTCGTGCGCTTGCCACCTCCCACCATGATACCGATGCCGTCGCCGGGTTCGTGGCGAAAGCCGTACCACTCTCTTCGAGCCTCGGCCGCCTGCCACAGGGACTTCGGCACGAGATGCGCGTGGATGTCGATGGTCCGCATGAGCGCGTCCTCCTCCCGCCGCCCATCTTAGCCGGTTCGTCGCCGCGCCGAGCCGAAGTTGCAGCCTCGAGGAGTTTCAGGCGACCCTCTACCCTCGTGACCAGCTGTGCCGAGTGTGGGCACGAGAACGCGAGCGGGCAGAAGTTCGGCGGGGAGTGCAGTCACCTCCTCTCGTCCGCCACGGTGCCTTCGCCCCGCGCTCGCCGCGCAATAGCAGCAGGCCACCGGGGCGCACTCCGCTCCGCCCATGCCGCCGAGAAAGGATCGATCGATGAGCGACTACCGAGAGATTCGCTATGAGGTGGAGGAGCAGATCGGCACCATCACCTTCAATCGCCCGGAGCAGCGCAACCCCATCTCCGTGGGCATGCTCGACGAGGTGGCGAGCGCGGTGCGCGCCGCCCAGCAGGACGACGCCGTGCGGGTGCTGGTAATCACCGGGGCGGGGCGGGCCTTCTGCTCGGGCGGCGACGTGAAGAGCATGGCACAGGTGGCCCGCGCCGGGGGCGGTGCGGTCTCCGTCCGGCAGGAGCAGCTCGGGCTGATCCAGGAGACGCAGCTCCTGCTGCGCCGCTTCCCCAAGGTGTTGATCGCCGCCGTGAACGGGGCGGCCTATGGCGCCGGCCTCGACCTGGCCTGCGCCGCCGACTTTCGCTTGGCTGCCGACACCGCCCGGTTCTGCGAGGTCTACGTGCGGTTGGGGCTGGCCCCGGGCGGCGGCGGAGCCTGGCTTCTACCGCGGATCGTGGGGCTGACCAACGCGCTCGAGATGATCCTGAGCGGCGAGCCCATCGACGCGGAGACCGCGCTCTCCATCGGACTGGTGAGTCGCGTGGCGCCGGCCGATCAGCTGCCCGCGGCCACTCGGGAGTTCGCGAGGCGGTTCGCGCTGTCCGCGCCCCGCGGGGTGCAGGTGGCGAAGCGGACCGTGTTGCGCGGGCTCGAGATGTCGTTCGAGGCCGCGCTCGACTTCATCCGCCCGGAGATCGGGGTGCTGCGCGAGACCGAGGACCACAAGGAGGGGTTGCGCGCGCTCCTGGAGCGCCGCCTGCCTCGGTTCGAGGGGCGCTGACTCAAAGGGTGTTGTCTGCGTGCCCGTGCCGACTTCGCCGCGCGGCCGGGCTACTTCTTGAAGAGGTTGTCGAACCCGCGCCGGATGTCGCCGGGGCGCGTCGAGTCGGGCGAGGCGTCCCGCTCAACCGTCACGCGGAGCGAGAACCAGCCGCAGTCGTTGCGAGCGCTCTTGTCGGCCAGTCGCTCGGGGATGGGCTGGGCGCACTCAAAGCGATGGCCCGTATCGAAGTGGGTGCACTGGCGGCAGGCGTGGATGGCGGCCCGGCAGTGTGGGCACTGCTCGAGAGACGCGGTGGCGATCGGCAGGACAGCGCCGCACGCCCCGCATCGGGAGACGGTGTGTTTGGCGAGCATCCCGCTGCTCCGGGGAGCGTCGGCAGCCGGCGGTTGCGGTCTGCGCGTCTCGGGGGCCTGGGCTCGGTAGCCTTGCTGACGGTACTTTCGGTCGGCCATGCGAGTGCTCCTTCGTCAGGGGAGTCCCGGGAGCCATGACAAAATCCACTCCAAACCGGTCCATGTCACCCACACAATAAGCACGCCGAACACGCCGATGATGACGAGGGTTAGGCGGCTCGGCTCTCGGAGCCATATCCGGACTACCCTTATCAGCGCCGCCACCCCGATGCCGATGAGGCTCCACACGAGGATGGTTTTGAGAACCCACCCCGCGATTTCCATGTCCCGAGTATGCCACGTGCGGCGGGTGCGCCGGTCCAACAACAGGCGCCGGTCACACGGCTGTTGGTAGCGCCGGTCACACGGCTGTTGGATCTCCAATATGGCGCCGGTCTCACGGCTGTTGTTGATCTCACGGCTTGACCTCAGCGCGCTAGGGGGCTACGTTCGGTGCCGCCGTCACGTTCGCAGAGGAGGTGCACATGGCTCAGGCGACGTTGCCGCCATGGATCCAAGCGCTGCAACAACGCGATCCGGAGTTCGTCAACTCCTACATGGCCCAGCGCGAGCGCATTCTGCGCGATGGGGCCATTCCCGGGAAATACAAGCTTCTCATGACGATGATCGTCGATGCGCTCCTGTCGCACCCGGATGGCGTCGCCAACATCGCCAACCGCGCTCGCGGCGCCGGCGCCTCGGAAGCGGAGATCCAAGAGGCGGTCGAGGTGGCCTATCTCTTCGGCGGTACTCCGGCCCTGGTCACCGCCGTGAACGCGTTTCGCACCTCGTAGATGCGCCGTCGTCACGCGGCCGGTGCGGGAATCGATCGCTCGGACATTCCGGCGGGGGTGGTGACGAAGATCTGATGCGAGGCACGCAACTGTGCCTCATGGCGGATGGTGAAGCCGGCCTTGGCCAGCAACCACCGCCAGTCGTCAGTCGTGTATTTGCTGTGCACCGGGAAGAGGCGGAAGCCGCGCCGCAGGCTCTCCGCCTCTCCCTCGCCCAGAGTTTCTCGGCGCCAGGCCAGATAGGTCTCGAGGGGCTGA
>JBKPAK010000205.1:0-8593 GCA_046726415.1 Candidatus Methylomirabilota bacterium | reverse complement strand
CCAAAGAGGAGCCGCACGCCGGCGGCGCCGTTGCTCTGGATGGTGGAGCCGATGAGCGTTGCGCTGCTGCCGTCGTCCAGCTCCACGCCGGCCTCGGCGTTGCCCTGGCTGGTGAGCGGCATGATCCGGCTGGCCGTGATCTGCCCGAACAGGCGCGGCGTCAAGTAGCTCTCGGGGCGAACTGTCGGGAGCACATGATCTGGCCGCTCCCGAGAGCAAATGATTTGACCGCTCCCAGCAGGCGGCCCGGGTGTCATGGCCACCAATGAGGTGGCCATGACCTACACCGCGGTCGCTATGGAGTGGGCCATGAAGGTACAGGAAGTCATCTTGCGGGCATTGAGTGGGCAGTTGACCTGGGCGCAAGTGGAGGAGGTGCTCGGCGTGAGCGCGCGGACGATTCGCCGGTTGCGCTGGCGCTACGCCCGCTACGGTTATCTGCTGTCTCAACGCGGTGCTGCGCGACTACGCGCGGCTCGGCCTTCTCCTCGCGCACGGTGGGCAGCGGCGTGGCCGACAGGTGATCCCCGCTGGCTGGCTGGAGGACGCGACGAGCGTACGCCCGGATCAGTTGCATCTCCAACCCGGAATCGCCACGCCGTTCTTCGGATACGGCTATCAGACCTGGATCTTCCCCGGGCAGCAGCGCCGGTTCGCACTCCTCGGTGTGCGGGGCCAGGCGATCTACGTCGATCCGTCCAGCCGGTTGGTCATGGTCCACACTGCCGTCCGGAAGCAACCTGTCGATTTGGCCGGCGCCCGGGAACTCGGCGCGCTCTGGGGAAGCCTCGTCCGCGACCTCGCCAGGTGAGTCACGCGCGTCGATCAGGGCGCGAATGGACAGCCCTACACGGCGCTGATACCCTCACCAGCTCTGGCGGGCAGGTAGCTCCGTTGGTAGAGCACAGGACTGAAAACCCTTTGAAGTAAAAGACCCCTCGATAAGTCCACCACTTATCGGGGTCCTGAGCCGCCGACGGCCCGTCGGGAGCAAGCCAAAGCTTGATCTTATGCTGCGCTCTCCCCCGAGGCCGCTGTCGCGCGAGAAACCGCTGTAGCGCTTTCTGAGCGGTCCTGCCAGCCTACGGCACCCTACTCAGTGGCGGGAAAGCGGTGGAACGTCGAAGTCCGGGCCGTGTGGCTCCGGGCCTTGGGGGGGGGTCACGCGACGCTCGGGGTCGTGTGGGACCGGGCTGCTCGAGCGGCTTTCGGCTACCATCGTGAGGATCGTTCATCTGTGGAAACGCGCGGGGCTGGGCAGAGGCGCGGAGGGAGGGCCCGAATGCGGTATCCCCGGTGCCAGCACGAGAACCCACCGCAAGCGAAGTTCTGTCTGGAGTGCGGAGCCCAGTTCGCCGCCGCGTGTGTCCAGTGCGGCACCCAGTTGCCTGCAGGTGCCAAGTTCTGCCTGGAATGCGGGAAGCCGACCGGCACTGCCGGGACCGAGCCGGCACGATTCGCATCTCCGCAGTCCTACCCCCCCAAGCACCTCGCGGAGAAGACCCTCAGCTCCAAGGCGGCCCTGGAAGGGGAGCGCAAGCAGGTCACCGTCCTCTTCGCCGACCTGAAGGGCTCGATGGAGCTGCTCGCCGACCGGGACCCCGAAGAAGCTCGCAAGATTCTTGACCCGGTCCTGGAACGCATGATCGAAGCGGTCCACCGCTACGAGGGCACGGTCAACCAGGTGATGGGCGACGGGATCATGGCGCTGTTCGGCGCACCGCAGGCGCACGAGGACCATGCCGTGCGCCCTGCTACGCAGCGCTCCGGATGCAGGAATCGGTCAAGCGGTACGCCGAGGAGCTGCGCCGGGCGGAGGGAGTTCTCGTTCAGATCAGGGTCGGGCTGAACTCGGGAGAGGTGGTCGTTCGCTCCATCGCCAGCGATCTCCACGTGGACTACACGGCGGTGGGCCAGACCACTCACCGCGCGGCCCGGATGGAACAGCTAGCGCCGCCCGGGACCGTGCGGCTGACGGGCGAGACCGCGCGGCTCGCCGAGGGCTACGTCGAGGTACGGTCACTCGGGCCCATCCTCGTAAAGGGCCTCTTAGACACGATCGAGATCTTCGAGCTGACAGGGGCGGGCCAGGCCCGGACGCGCCTTCAGGCCGCTGCTCTCCGAGGGCTCACGCGCCTCCTGGGCCGCGACGCTGAGGTCGAGCAGCTGCGCCGGGTCCTCGGCCAGGCCGGTGCGGGCCACGGGCAGGTCGTCGCCATCGTGGGCGAGGCCGGGGTGGGCAAGTCGCGGCTCACCTACGAGTTTATCCACTCGCATCGGATGCAGGACTGGCTGATCTTGGAGGCGTCTTCCGTCTCCTATGGCAAGGCCACCAGTTACCTACCCGTGATCGACCTGCTGAAGGGTTACTTCAAGATCGGGGACCGCGACGATCAGCGGGACATGCACGCCAAGGTGCTGGGCCGCGTGCTGGGCCTGAACCGGGCGCTCGAGTTCCTGCTGCCCCCACTCCTGGCGCTGCTCGACGTGCCGGTCGAGGACGCGGCCTGGCAGACCATGGACCCAACCCGGCGCCGCCAGCGCACGCTGGACGCCGTCAAGCGCCTGCTGCTGCGCGAGAGCCAGGTGCAACCGCTGCTCGTGGTGTTCGAAGACCCGCACTGGGTCGATGGCGAGACCCAGGCCCTGCTCGACAGCCTCGCTGACAGCCTGGGCTCGGCGCGCCTGCTGCTCCTCGTCAACTACCGCCCTGAGTACCAGCACGCCTGGGGCGGCAAGACCTACTACCGCCAGCTCCGCATCGATCCCCTGCCGCCCGAGAGTGCTGACGAGCTGCTCGATGCGCTCCTCGGCCCCGACGAGGCCCTCGGCCCGCTCAAGCAGCTCCTGGTCGAGCAGACGGAAGCGAATCCCTTCTTCCTCGAGGAGAGTGTGCGGGCCCTGGTGGAGACGGCGGCCCTGGCCGGGGAGCGCGGCGCCTACCGGCTGACCCGGCCCGTCGAGCACCTAAGAATCCCCGCCACCGTGCAGGCCATCCTGGCCGCGCGTATCGATCGCCTGGCGCCTGAGGCCAAGCGCTTGCTCCAGGCCGCCGCCGTCATCGGCAAGGACGTGCCGATGCCGCTGCTGTTGGCGATTGTCGATGCGCCGGAGCCAGAGGTACGCGCCGAGCTGACTCAGCTGCAGGCCTCGGAATTCCTCTACGAGACCCGGCTCTTTCCCGATCTGGAATACACGTTCAAGCATGCGCTCACTCACGAAGTCGCGTACAGCGGCCTGCTGCGGGAGCGTCGGCGGGAGTGGCACGCCCGGATCGTCGACGCCATCGAGACCCTGCACCGTGATCGCCTCGCCGGAGAGATCGAGCGGCTCGCCCATCACGCCGTCCAGGGCGAGTTGTGGGAGAAGGCGGTGCACTATCTCCGGGAAGCCGGACTCAAGGCCGCCGCGCGATCGGCGCCTCATGACGCCCGGGGCTGGTTCGAGCGGGCGCTGGGTGCCCTCGACGCGCTGCCGGAGAGCCAGTCCACCCTGGAGCAGTCCTTCGAGATCCGCCTCGAGCTGCGGTCGGTGCTGGGCCAGCTCGGGGAGTCCCGGCGGTCGCAGGAACGCCTACGCGAGGCCGAGGCTGTCGCCGAGCGGTTGAACGACGACCGCCGGCGAGGCCAGGTCTGCGCGTTCGTGACCAACGCGCACTCGGCGCGCGGCGAGCTGGACGAGGCGCTCGTGACCGGCGCCCGTGCGCGGGAGATCGCCGCGCGCCTGGGGGACTTGAACCTTCACATCGCCAGCACGGCCTATCTCGAGCAGGCACATTACTTCAGGGGCGACTACGAGAGGGCGGTCGACCTGGCCACCGACAACCTCGCCACGTTGCCCGCCGACGGTATCTTCGAGCATTTCGGACTTCCCGCGCCGGCATCGGTCTACTGCCGCGTCTGGCTGGTCGAGAGCGTCGCCCAGCTCGGCCGATTCACCGAAGCGGCCGAGCACAAAGCCGAGATGATCCGGCTCGCCGAGGCGACGCACCATGCGTTCACGGTGGGCTTGGCCTACTACGCCTCGGCCACGCTCCACCTCCCTGAGGGCGACTGGGGGAAGGCGCGCGCATCGATCGAGCACGCGATCGCGGTGGCCCGGGGAGGAAACGTAGCCGTCCTGCTTCCCACCGCGGTGGCCTCCTCCGCCTGGGTGCTCGCGCAGCTCGGCGAGGCGAGCGAGGCGCTGAACCGGCTCCGGGAAGGCGAGCAACTCCTCCAGCGTCAGGCGGCGCGGGGAATGTACGCCGATCGCGCGTGGGCCTATCACGCACTGAGTCGCACCTGTCTGCTGCTCGGTCGGCTCGACGAGGCGCGGAGCCTGTGCGACCGCGTGGTCGAATCCTCTCCGTGTCATCCGGGGTTCGCGGCCTATGCGCCACACCTGCTCGGCGACATCGCGACCCGTTCCGACCGGTTCGATGCCGAGAGCGGCGAGACCCACTACGGTCAGGCGCTGGCGCTCGCCGCTCCACGTGGGATGCGCCCCCTCGTCGCTCACTGCGACTTCGGCCTCGGCAAGCTCTACCGGCGCACGGGCAAGCGCGAGCAAGCCCAAGAACACCTCACCACCGCGACGACGATGTACCGCGAGATGGACATGCGGTTCTGGCTGGAGCAGGCGGAGCTCGCGATGACCGAGCTGCCGTGAGACGTACCGTGCCGTGTGAAGCGGGGACGCATAACAACACGTGGTGAACCCGACGGCGACTTCGCTCCGCTCAGCCGCCGCAGGTCATCGCGCGCGTTGGGCGGCTGGCCACACATACACCACGGAGCGACATGTGCACGAGCAGGCAGACCTGGCCGTCGTAACCTTCACTGAAAACGGCGACGTTGATGCGGCCCAACTGAATGCCCTCTATAGGCTCATAGGATGGGACCACGCGCACAGGCGAACCACAGCCGAAACCATCGAGATGCTCAGAGTCAGCCACTACTACATTGCTGCCCACACAACCAACGGCGCCCTGATTGGGTTCGCGCGCGTCTGTGGCGATCCATATGTCGCGCAGGTTTTAGACGTCATCACGCACCCAGAGTACCGCCATCGCGGGGTTGCGACTCACTGCATGCTCGGGGTGCTCGCGTACCTACAACGCTCGCGATACGTCTCGGTCACCTTGACTGCTGGCAGCGGGCTGGAAGGCTTCTATCAACGGTTCGGATTTCACGTCTTCAAGGATGTTGCTTTGGTATGGAAGCGGGGGACGGAGACCATCCGCGATGTCGACGGAACGCTGCCCAACCCGCCGTTGCAGTGGACGTGACCCTGGCTCATGCCCACTTCGCGTTCCGGACGCCAGGGGTTGGACCGGACTTGCCGCCATTGTACCCAAGGGTGTTCTGATCCTTCACCCTCCTTGGTCCAACGGGGGTCGCCCCTCACACCGCCTTGCCTCGAGGTTGCTGGTTTCAACGGACAACCAGGGACCAGTCCGGAGAGGGTACGACACGTCATGGAAAGTGTACCGGATGCTCGCCTTGTCACTCTCCGTGACAACGCCATTCTGGGGTGGACTGACCTGGTAGCAGAGTGTACCGACGAGATCGGCTCCGCCATGTTGGATTTCCTGGCGCAGCGCCTCCCGGGGGCGCAAAGACCCTCCCTCTGGGAGAGGAGCAGGGTGAGATTGCCGATATCTCTTACGGTGAGGGAGTGAGCCGGCGCCTTATCGTCGTCGGGCTCGAGATGGCGGCGATGGTGCCGGCCAGCGGGGACGCTGAGCTGCCCGTTTCTTCGGCGGCCAGTGGGTAGCGTGCGCCATCGATTCGTCGCCGCGCACCAGCTGGGTGCCCGACGATAGCGACCGAGGAGTCTGAGCGCAATCTGAACGGGGCTGCGCCGCATCTTCACCGTGCCGGAGGAAATTCTCGCCGTCAATGCGCCAACTTTTTCTCACCGGTTCTCGGATACGATGCGCCACCTCTGAGGAGGCCGCGGCCGTTCTCGGTCAACGTTTTCAGGTAGCGCGGGGAGGCTTGCTGCCGCAGCCAGTCGCTATCGACCCTCCGGGGCGCGTTACGCGGCGCGACCGGGGGCGGCCTGACCGGAGTAGAGCCGGTAGGTGTGAACCATCCCTCCCCCGATGCCGAGGATCATCAAGAGCATCAGGATGGCTCCGCCGACCACTGAGACAAGCTGGAGCGCGGCCACGACCAGTAGCCCGATGAGCACTGACAGCATGACCCGCCCCGGCGAGGGATCGTGGCGAAAAAGCCTCGTCACGGGCGCCCCGACCCACGTCACCCCAACCAGGAGCCCCACGATCAGCGTGACGACATACAGCGCGGCGAGAGCTACGCCGAGCGGCCCACCGAGGAGCGTGGCCATGAGCACGGCCGCCGCGACCGGGGTGGCCACGAGCACGGCGAACCCCACCGCCAGGCTCGTCCACGGCGCGCTGGTGATGGCTCGGGCGCTTGACACGGCCAGACCCGGCAGGAGCAGAGCCAGGGCAATCCCGGCGACGGCAAGGCCCCCCAGGATGGCGACGGCGATGACGAAACCGATGGCGCGGGCCGCACGCCCGGGCGCGGGCCAGGTGGCGGGCTCGTGCCGGATTCCGCCGGCAATCTGGGCTCCAGGAGCCACTGTCGCCTCCCGCGGGCTCCGGTATACGAGGGTGCCGCGCACCCGCGCGGTGGGCAGGATCTCGACCTCAGCCGCGGCGAGTGTGACATCTCCGTCGACCTCGCCGCCGATCCTGACCGTGCGCCCCGCCGCACGCACCGACCGGGCCACGCGGCCTTGTACGTCGACCTCGCCGCCAGCCAGCCACGCTCGCCCGGCGATCCGCGCCTCCGGACCGACACTCACGGTCCCGCCCACGGCGGTGACGTCGCCACCCACATTGGCCCGGACGGCGGCGACGAGTCCCCCAGCCACGCGCACGTCGTCCAGCACGCTGCCGCGGACCGTCACGTCGCCGCCGGCAGCCAGCACGTCGCCACGGACCCAATCGCCTAGGCTGAGGCGACCACCGGCCGCGACCACGTCGCCCTGCACGGTGGCGGCCACGTCGATCCGCCCACCCGCCAGGTACAGATCGTCGGCGACCTCGCCGCGCCTGAGGATGGTCCCGCCAGTTTCCTGGGCAGCCAGGCTCGTTGGACTGGCGAGCGCGAGCCAGACGGCGAGCAGAAGCAGGTTGCGAGGCGAGGGCCGCATGGCAAAATCATACGCCGCCGGAGCGGATGCTCCCGTGATCCGGCGGATGCCGGACTGCCTCGACGGCGGGCGGACGGGAACGATCTACCTCAACTCACCCTTTCACCCACCCTCGCAACGCAGCGCGGCGAGGGCTGCGCACCGAGGCGATCGCTTCGCGAATGGCAACTACGATCGTCTTTCCGAACTCGTGCGTAGCAGGGGCTGATGTATTCGCAGATCAGCCCCTCCCAAGTGGACTGGGCAAGGGCCACGACGCCGAGCCAGGACAGGCGGTTCGGTTTGCGGCGCTGGATACGCTCAGGCGAGACAGGGCCAAGGAGGCCTGAAAACCCGCCGTGGCCAAGCGCCAGCCCGTACGAGCCAGTGACCAGCCCGAGCTGGCGTTCTCGACGAAGAGGCCAGCCGGTCGACCGAGGAGGCTGCGCGGAAGGCGGTTGCCCGCCGGCCGACCACGCCATCCGAGTGGGTGAGCTACGCGCTCCCCGTGACGTGGCCGAACGGCTCACCTTACGGGCCATCCGCGAGGGGAGGGACATCGAAGCCCTCGTGACGGAGATCCTCGAGGCGGCGGCGCGGCGACGCTGAATGGGCTTGTTGGACGGGCGGACACCTGACCCCTTGCCACCATCGTTCGACTCGATCTGCGAAGCGCACCCGTAGCTGCCATGGTCACACCATCAGTGTCTCGGGCCAGGGATGCCAGCGTCCGAACGTGCCACGCTCCACGAGCCGGCCAGGGTCTTGTCCGACCGCGACCAGCGGGCGTTCCGGCGCCTGCTGGTCGCCGTGCGGGCCGGCGACGCGCTCGCAGTGCAGGCGGCCCTACGACCTCGAGCACCATGTGCCCGATCCAGTCTTCGACGAACCGCGGGAATGAAGCCTCGCCTTGTCTCGGCTGCTGACCTTCCCCACACGCCCGACCCGGTGGCCGCGTGGATCAGGCTCGACCGACTCACCCGACGCGTTGTCGGGCGGAGGATGGAGCACGGGCGGACGCCGGAGACGAATGAGATGCTCGACAAGCTGATGGTGGGCATGGACGGCGCGGCGGCTGGTGAACTGATCGTGGGAGGCGGTCGCCCGACAGCCGGGATGAATACGCGGCTTCTGATGGCCGCCGCCGCCATGACACCTAGGGGCATTCGCTTCGAACGCGTCGCTGACAGGAGAACGTCCCCATGACCGGGACTCAGGAGGCACCTGAAATGATGGGTCCGGACTCGGGGGCGCGGCGCCTCATCGATGACTTCAATCGGCTGTACTATGACGGACCGGAGGATCGTCATCTCTACGAGACGACAAAGTGGCTGGGCGTCCCCGTCCAAAAGTGTCCGCTCGACCTTTGGATGTATCAGGAAATCCTCTACGAGACCAGGCCGGACGTGGTGATTGAAAGCGGAGTCTACTGCGGCGGCAGCAC
>JBKPAK010000204.1:0-16905 GCA_046726415.1 Candidatus Methylomirabilota bacterium | reverse complement strand
CCTTCGGGCGGATCGCACGGCACGGTTCCCATGTCGGCCGGCACGGACACTTCCAGGATCTCGAGCGTGTCCGACGTCGCGATCTCGTTGTGGCGCAAGCCACCCGGGATGTACAGGGACTCACCCGCCTGGAGGCGGATCGTCTGGCCGTCCTCGAACTCCAAATCGACCCATCCCTGCAACGCGTAGACGAACTGGCCGTCGCAGACGTGGTAGTGCCATCCCGTGGGCTTCGTCATTCCCGCGGTGGCGGACATGACCTGGGCTCGCATCCGCCCGCTGCTCGCGGCGGTGACGCCTAGGTCACGGTACTTGAGAAAGTCGCGCCGGCCTGCGACCAAGGGGGCCGTCATCGAGGTCGCGTACGCGAGCTTCCCCGCGGGAAAAGCTGCGGCCGGTTTCTCGGCGACTGTCGCGGCATCGTTCATCATGGGCCTCCCGAAGTCTCGATTTGGAACCAGCAGTATCCAGCACTGTACCATTCAGCCGTCGCCGGCGCGGAGGGGGCCGCGGGCGATTCAGCATGCGGAGACGCTGACAGGGGCCTCCAACGGCCCCGCGCAAGGCCTCCCTGGAACTCGTGGCGTGGGCCAAGCCCGCGCTCGAACGGAGGGCAGAATGGTTGACCTTCCCGGACGCGTGGTGGACGCCGACGGCCATGTGCTGGAGCCAGCCGACACGTGGCTGAAGTACCTCGAACCTTCGTATCGCGAGCGGGCTATCCGCATCGCCGTCGACGACGAGGGGTACGAGGTCTTGCTCATCGATGGTCGGCCCCTCAAGACGTTGCGAGGGCAGCTCGGGGCGCTGGGTGGGATCGACATGGACTCGCGCGCGCTGCTCACCAGGGGCCAGGTGAGCTACGCGGCGGGCAGTCCGCCCGGCGCCTATGATCCTTCCGCCCGACTCCGGGTGATGGACGGCGAGGGGATCGACGCCGTCCTCCTGTACCCGACGATCGGCATCTGCTGGGAGGCCCACGTCACCGACGCCCATCTCGCCACCGCGTACACCCGCGCCTACAACCGCTGGCTCGCGGAGTTCTGCCGCACCGATCCCCGGCGACTGTACCCCGTGGCACACATTTCCCTGCTCGACCCGGAAGACGCCGTGGAGGAGACGATCCGGGCCCGTCGGGAGGGCTGCGTGGGGATCTACCTGTCCCCCGATCTCGCCGCGCGGGGCGGACGCCACTTCGACGACCCGGCCTTTGCGCGGTTCTGGGAGACCGCCCAGGCGCTCGAGATGCCCATCGCCTTTCACGTCGTCGTGCGCGACCGGCAATGGTTCCGACAGTGGCTGAGGAAGGACCCCTCGGACGGGCTGTTTGGCTTCGCGTTCCTGGCCATCGACGTCATGGCGGCGTTCACCCAGATGCTCTGCGCCGGCATGTTCGAGCGCTATCCGCGCCTGAAGTGCGCGGTGCTCGAGGCGGGCTCGAACTGGATCGCCGCGTGGCTGGATCGCCTCGATCACAAGTACCGCGTCATGGCCCACCAGACGCCCATCCGCATGGAGCCCAGCGCGTACTTCTACCGCCAGTGCCTGATCTCGGCGGACCCGGACGAATCGGTCACCGCGGCGATGATCGAGCACCTGGGCGCCGACTACTTCATCTGGGCCTCCGATTACCCACACATCGACGCCTCGTTCGGCGTGGTCCGAGAGTTGAAGGAGCACCTTGCCCGCCTGCCCCCCGAGGCGCGCCGGAAGGTCCTCGGCGACAACGCCGTCCGCTTCTACCGGCTGCCCGCGTGATGCCCTCTCGCTCGTGAGGTGCGCTCGGCCAACTGCGCGGTCGGCGCCCTCGCTGAGCTTCTGGTGCGCCCTGTCGGGCCGACGGTTGTGATTGCAGCAGAAGACATATATTCTTTTTGTCGATTCCACAACTCTCGAGCCTTGTGCTGGCTGATTCGGTAAGGAGAAGCCCCTTGGAGCGCGCGCCGGTGGATTCCGCGAAACTCGCCCCTGCCGACGTCGAGATCATCCGGTCGTTGCAAGGTGATCCTCGCGGGTCCGTGGCGAGGATCGCCAGCCGGCTGTCCATGCCGGAATCGACCGTCCGCCACCGGCTGAACCGCCTCGTTCGCCAGGGGCTGATCGAGTTCACGGTGATGACGAACCCGCTCCAGCTCGGGTACCAGATCTGGGCGATCGTCGAGATCCAGGCCGAGATGCCGAAGATCCGGGCCGTCGCGAAGAGCCTGGCCGACGCTCCCGAGGTCTACTTCGTGGGCATCACCACCGGGGGCTATGACGTGCTCGCCGCGGCGGTCTTCCGCTCGAACCAGGAACTGCTCGATTTCATCACGCGGCGGTTGTCCCGCGTTTCGGGGATCGTGCGCACGACGACGTCGAGCGTGCTCGAGGTCGTGAAACGGACCCCGACGTTCATCGCGCCCGGGGACGGCGCGACGAACGGTCGCGCGCCGCGCTCACGCCGTCGCCGGAGGGCTGGATGAGGCGGTCGAGGGGAGGGACCAGGACCGGCGAGTCGACGGAGCGAGGACGCGAACGGCGTGACGGCGCGGCATGACGTCGAGGAGGAGTGGATGACGAAGGGCGGAACCGGTGGGGGGGCGGCAGTGCTCGGGCCTCACTGGTGAGCGACAGCGACACTGAAGCGGCCGTCCACCGAGGCGGCGCCAGGCGCCGGCGCCGACGCGGGTTCGCCCTTGCCCTCCTCGGCGTGATCGCGCTGGCCGCCGGCGCCTACGGCATCCGGGCCTGGCGCTACTGGGATCGCCACGTCTCGACTGACGACGCGTTCGTGGAGGCCCACGTGTCACCGGTGAGCGCCCGGGTTCGCGGCACCGTGGTCCAGGTGCTCGTCCGCGACAACGAGGAGGTGCGGGCGGGGGCTCCGCTCGTGCGCCTGGACCCGCGGGACCTCGAGGTGAAGGTCCATCAGGCCCGGGCGGCACTGGCGTCGTCGCAGAGTCGGCTGCAGATGGCGGCCGCGGGCGTGCCCATGACGGAGGAGGCCACAAGCAGTCAGGTCGCCATGGCCGAGGCGGCGGCGGCCAAGGCGGCGCTCGGCATCGACAGCGCTCGGCGCGCAGTCGACGAGCGTCGCAGCCGGCTCCAAGCGCGTCGAGCGGCCGTGCAGGGAGCGCTGGCCGACATCGCGGCGCGCGAGGCGGATCACGAGCGAGCCGGTCTCGATCGGGGCCGGATGCGGGAGTTGCTCGAGCGCACGCTGATCGCGCGTCAGGAGTTCGATCACGCAGACAGCGCGTTCAAGTCGACCGGGGCGGCCCTCGAGGCGGCCCGGCAGCGCCTCGACTTCGCGCGGGCCGAGGTCGCGCAGGCCGAGGCGGAGGTGGCCAGTCAGGAGGTGGCGCTGGCCCAGGCCGAGCGGCAGCGCGAGGAGTCCGACGCGGCGCTCCGCCATGCCCGAAGCCGCCGGGGCGAGGTGCCCATCCGCAGCGCGGAGGCGGCCAGCGCCGAGGCGCAGATGGCCGAGGCGCGCGCCGCCCTGCGGGAGGCCGAGCTGAATCTGGAGTACGCGACGATCACCTCGCCCGTGTCCGGCCGGGTGACGCGGCGGACGGTTGAGGTGGGGCAGGTCCTGCAGCCGGGCCAGCCCCTGCTCGCCGTGGTCGACGTCGCCAACGTCTGGGTGATCGCGAACTACAAGGAGACCCAGCTCACCCACGTGCGCCCGGGGCAGGGCGCGTCGATCTCGGTCGACACGCACCCCGGGCTCACCTTGCGCGCGCGGGTGGAGTCGATCCAGAGCGGCACCGGCTCCCGGTTCTCCCTCCTGCCGCCGGAGAACGCCTCCGGCAATTTCGTGAAGGTCGTCCAGCGCATTCCGGTGAAGCTCGTGCTCGAGCCGGGGCAGAACGGGCACGCGCTCCTCGTGCCCGGCATGTCGGTCGTCCCCGTCATCGAGCTTCGATGAGCCCGGGCCTTCAGCGCGGTATCGTCGCCGTCACGACGATGATGGCGACGATCCTGGTGATCCTCGACGTCACCATCGCCAACGTCGCGCTCGATCACATGCGGGGTACGCTCTCGGCCGGCGTGGACGAGATCACCTGGGTGCTCACCTCATTCCTCGTCGCCAACGCCATCAGCCTGCCCATCACCGGATGGTTGACCGACCTGCTCGGCCGCAAGCGGCTCTTCATCGTCGCCACGGTGGCATTCACCATCACCTCGGCTGCGACGGGGGCGGCCCCCAGCCTGGTCTTCATCGTGATCGCGCGGTTCCTGCAAGGACTCGCCGGCGGGCCGCTCGTTCCGCTTTCCCAGGCGACCATGATGGAGACGTTTCCCGCGCGCCAGCGCGGGATGGCGATGGCCATCTGGGGCATCGGCATCATGTTCGCACCCATCATCGGGCCAACGCTCGGCGGCTGGATCACCGACAATTGGAGCTGGCGCTGGGTGTTCTACATCAACGTGCCCGTCGGCGCCGCCGCGGTGGTGCTGGCGTGGCTCTTCGTTCCCGACTCCGCGACGGAGCGGCCGGCGGTGCGGCGGGTGGACGTGCCCGGCCTCGTCCTGCTCGTGGTGGGGGTCTCCGCGCTGCAGTTCGTGCTCGACCGGGGCCAGCGCGAGGACTGGTTCGCCTCGTCGCTCATCGTGGGGCTTACCGCGGTGGCGGCCGCGGCCATCGTCGCGCTGATCGTGCGCGAGCTGCGCGCGGAGGAGCCGGTGGTCGATCTGCGCGTGCTGCGCCACCCGACCTTCGCGGTGGCCACGGCGGGGATGTTCGTCATCAGCATCGCGTTCTACGGCATCATGGTGCTCTCGCCGCTGTTCACCCAGATCCTCATGGGCTACACGGCGATGCTGGCGGGGTTGGTGCTGGCGCCGGGTGGCGTGTCGACCTTGGTCACGATGCCGATCGCCGGCGCCCTCATGAACCGCATCGATCCGCGCTGGATCATCGTGACGGGTTGCGCGCTGAACGCCTACGCCATGTACCTGATGGCCACGCTCACCCTGGAGGCGAGCTACTGGCACATCATGCTGCCGCGCCTCATCCAGGGGCTTGGCATCGGCTTCACCTTCGTGCCGCTCTCGACGGTGGCGCTCAGCGCCGTCCCGATGCGCGAGGTGGGACACGCCTCCGGGCTCTTCAACTTCACCCGGACCATCGCGGGGAGCATCGGCATCGCGGCTATGGCGACCCTGCTGGAGCGCGGCGCGCAGGTCCACCAGGCGCGGCTGGCCGCCCACGTGAGCCTGTACGAGCCGGACGTGTGGGACCGCTTCCAGGCGCTGGCGGGGACGTTCGCCGCGCGCGGAGCGGACGCGGTCACTGCCGAGCAGCAAGCGTGGGCGCACCTGTACGGGATTGTGCAGCGCGAGGCGCTGTCGCTGTCGTTCATCGACAACTTCTGGCGCCTCGCCTGGATCTTCGCGGCCGTCATTCCGTGCGTCCTGTTCCTGGGGCGGCGGCCGCGAATGGCCGAGAGGCCCGCCGAGGTCGACCGGCCGGCGGCAATCGTGGAAAGCTGAGCGGTCCCGATATGCGAGATGTTCGGGGGCAAGCCGGAGGCGGGTCCTCGCTCCGCGGACGGCCGCTCGGGCGCGGAGACCGATCCAGCGCGTGCTAGGCTGACGCCGATGCGACTCGGCGTCGTGACCAGCATCCCGTGGTTGCCCGGCAAGAGCCAGGAACAGTGCTTCCTCGACGCGCTGGCGGAGGTCGAGGCGGCGGAGGCGCTGGGCTTCGACGCGGTCTGGTTCACCGAGCATCACTTTGCCCTGCACGGCCTCAACTCGGGCCTCACCACGTGGCTGGCGGCCGTGGCCATGCGCACCAGGCGCGTGCGCATCGGATCCACCGTGTTCGTCCTTCCCTACTGGGACCCCATCCGCCTCGCCGAAGACGCGGCCACGGTCGATCTCCTCAGCGGCGGCCGCCTGGAGTTTGGCGCGGGCACCGGCTACCGCCTGGACGAGTTCAAGGGGTTCAACGTCTCCCCCGATGTCAGCCGCGAGCAGGGCCGGGAGTGCATCGAGGTGATCCGGCGCCTCTGGACGGGCGAGCCCGTCACCTTCAAGGGTAAGTACTACGCCCTCGACGAGGTGGCGATTCGACCGGTCCCCAAGCAGAGGCCGCACCCGCCCATTTGGTGGCCGGGTCAGAGCCCCGAGACCCTCGAGTACATCGCCCGCCAGGGCTATCACTGGATGAGCGCCGCCACGCTCGCCACCACCGCGACGATCGTGGCGCGACGGCAGCAGCTCGCGGAGCTCCTCGCGAGGCGGGGACTCAGCATCGACGACATCGGGATCTACGTGCACGTCCCCGCCCACGTGGCCCACGCCACCCGCGACGAGATCCGCCGCGTGACCGAGCCGGGGATCCGGTGGTTCCGCGAGGCCGCGATGTGGTACACCGCCGGCCCCACCCCGGGCGGCGGCACGATCTACCAGTCCGGCGGCCCGGTGGCGCCGACGCCCTTCGACTTCGACAGCTTCTACGACGACAACTCATTCTTCGGCGACCCCGAGACCTGCTTTCGCAAGATCGAGCGGCTGTGGCAGGCGTTGCGCCCGACGGACCTCGTCTTTCTGTTCAAGATCGGCCAGAGCGACGATCAGGTGCTGCGCTCCATGGAGCTCTTCGCCCGCGAGGTGATGCCGCGGGTCCGCGAGCTGGAGCCCGAGCGCCGGGGGTCCGGCCGATGAAATGTCCCCGGTGCCAGCACGCGAACGAACCGGGCGCGAAGTTCTGCGAGGAATGCGCGGCATCCCTGCCTCGGGCGTGCGCCCAGTGCGGTCGGCCACTGTCTGCGACGGCGAAGTTCTGCCCTATACGGAAGACTGGCGGGTGGGGTTGAGCGTGTCCTCCCACGCGACCACCTCGCGGCGGTGTACAGGGTCGAGTCGGCGAGCGCCCCGGCTGCGACGACGCTGTCTCCCGGCGTGGTCCGCATCATCCAGGAGACCACCTACGTCAGCTACCCCGACCCGGGGGTCCCAACCTCCACCACTCCCATCCGGTAGTCACTGAACGGAGGCCCTGCCCGTAGCTCGCTCGAGGCTCTGACGGGTCGCCCCGGCGCCGGATGTGCGCCGGGGTCCCGCCTCCGCAGAGCATCGGTCACACGCGGCGCCGCCCGGCGGCGACGCGGCCGGATATAATCCGGCCACGGCGCCGGTATCTCCGGAGCTCGTCTGCCGGGCAACCCGGCCAGGAAGGAGTCACGTCATGAGCCAGATGACCCGTCGCGTCTTCCTCGCCGGAGGCGCCGCCTTCGCCGCCGGCGCGGTGACCGCTCCCGCGGTGCGCGCCCAGAAGAAAGGCGGAGTGCTCCGCTTCGTGCCCCACGCCGACCTCAAGATCCTCGACCCCATCTGGACCACGGCGTACATCACCCGCAACCACGGCTACCTGATCTACGACACGCTCTTCGCCACCGACGCCAACCTCAAGATCCAGCCGCAGATGGTGGACCGGTTCACGGTCAGCCTCGACAAGCGAAAGTGGTCGTTCACTCTCCGCGACGGGCTCCGGTTCCACGACGGCCAGCCCGTGACCGCCGAGGACGCGGTGGTCTCCATCAAGCGCTGGGGAGCGCGCGACACGGTGGGGAGGCTCTTCATGGCCTCCATCGGGAAGTTCGCGGCCACCGACCGGAAGACCTTTGCCCTCGAGCTCGAGACGCCGTTCGGCCTGGTCCTGGAAGCCCTGGGCAAGCCATCGAGCAACGTGCCCTTCATCATGCCGGCGCGGCTGGCCTCCACCGATCCCAACGAGCAGGTGAAGGAGGCCATCGGCTCGGGGCCGTACAAGTTCGTCAAGGACGAGTGGCAGCCCGGCAACAAGGTCGTGTACGCGCGCAATGGCGACTACGTGCCCCGCAAGGAAAAGCCCAGCGGAGCGGCCGGCGGCAAGCTCGTCCATGTCGACCGGCTCGAGTGGCGCTACATCCCCGACCAGGCCACGGCCAGCTCGGCGCTGGAGGCCCGGGAGGTCGACTACTGGGAAAACATCCCCCTCGACTTCGTCCCCCGCCTCGAGAAGAACGCCGGCGTCACCGTCTTCGTCACCGACCCGCGCGGCAGCCAGGGCTGTCTGCGGCCGAACCACCTTCACCCGCCCTTCAACAACAGGAAGGCGCGCCAGGCGCTCCTGTACATGGTCGACCAGAAGACGTACCTCGAGGCCGTCATCGGCAACGCGAAGTACTTCCAGACCTGCCCGGCCATATTCATGTGCGGCGGCACGCCCTTCGAGACCAACGTGGGCGCGCCGAAGCAGGACCTCGATCGGGCTCGCCAGTTGCTCAAGGAGTCGGGCTACGACGGCCGGCCCCTGGTCGTCCTCGATCCCACGGACTCGCCCTACGCCCACGCCCCGGCCCTGGTGACGGCGGAACTGTTGCGGACGATCGGGGCCACCGTGGACATCCAAGCTATGGACTGGTCCACCATGGTGGCACGCCGCGCCAAGAAGGACCCCGTCGGCCAGGGCGGCTGGAACGTGTTCCACACCTGGGCCACCGGCCTCGACGTGGTCACCCCTGCCGTCAACGCCTGGATCGGCGGCGCCGGCGACAAGGCCTGGTTCGGCTGGCCGACCATTCCCGAGATGGAGAAGTTTCGCGCGGAGTTCACGCGCACGCCGGACGCCGCCCGCCAGAAGCAGATCGTCGAGCAGATCCAGCAGCTCACCTACGACGAGGTGCCCTACGTGCCGTGGGGCCAGTTCGTGGTGCCCAACGCCTTTCGCAAGAACGTGCAGGGCGTGCTCCAGTTCGGGGCCACGCTCCTGTGGAACGTCTCGGTGTAGGCGGAAGCGCCGAAGGAGGCCATTCGATGAGCGCGCTGACACGTCGCCGCTTCGTGGCTACCGCCGCCGCCGCGGGCGCGGTGGTGGCCGCCCCCCACGTCCACGCCCAGAAGCGCGGAGGCACCCTGCGCTTCGTGGCCCAGGCCGATCTCAAGATCCTGGACCCCGTGTGGACGACGGCCTACATCACGCGCAACCACAGCTACCTGGTCTACGACACCCTCTTCGGCACGGACGAGAAGCTCCAGGTGAAGCCGCAGATGGTCGAGCGGTACAGCGTGTCGAAGGACGGCATGAAGTACAGCTTCGCCCTGCGCTCCGGCCTCAAGTGGCACGACGGCCAGCCCGTGGTCGCCGAGGACTGCGTGGAGTCCCTCAAGCGCTGGGGCAAGAAGGACCGTTTCGGCCGGCTCCTCATGGCCCACACGGCGAAGATCGCCGCCGACGACCGGCGGACGTTCACCTTGGAGCTCGGCGAGCGGTTCGGCCCCGTGCTGGAGGCCCTCGGCAAGCCATCGAGCAACACCCCGTTCATGATGCCGGCGCGGCTGGCCGCAACGTCGGCCGACGAGCAGCTCAAGGAGATCATCGGCTCGGGTCCGTTCAGGTTCGTCAAGGACGAATGGCAGCCCGGGAATCAGGTCGTCTACGTCAAGAACCCCGACTACGTGCCGCGCCAGGAAGCGCCCAGCGGCTCAACCGGCAGCAAGGTCGTCAACGTGGACAAGGTCGTCTGGCGCTACATCCCCGACGCGGCCACCGCCTCTGCAGCCCTGGCCGCCGGCGAAGTCGACTGGTGGGAGATCCCGCCCCTCGACTTCATTCCCAAGGTCGAGCAGACGGCGGCGCTGACGACGTTCCTCCCCGACCCGGCGGGCACCCAGGGCTGGCTGCGCCCGAATCATCTGCATCCGCCCTTCAACAACAAGAAGGCGCGCCAGGCCTTGGTGGCCATGATGGATCAGACCACGTACCTGCAGGCGGCCATCGGCGTGCCCAGGTACTTCCGCCCCTGTCACTCCGTCTTCGCCTGCAACGGCCCCTACCGCTCGGCCGCGGGAAACGAGATGCTGGTCAAGCAGAACCTCGAGCGCGCGCGGGCGCTGGTGAAGGAGTCGGGCTACGACGGGCGGCCGGTCACGGTGATCCACGTGACGGACATCGCCCTCCTCAATGGGGCGGCCCTGGTCACGCGCGACATGCTCACCCAGATCGGCTTCACCGTCGACCTCAAGGCCATGGACTGGTCCACCAACCTGGCCACCCGCGCCAGGAAGGAGCCGCCCGACAAGGGCGGCTGGAACGTGCTCCACACCTGGTGGATGGCCGCCGATGTCATGCATCCCGCCGTGCACTTCGGGGTGTCCGGCGCCGGGCCGGGCGCGTGGTTCGGCTGGCCGGAGATTCCTCAGCTCGAGAAGCTCATCACCGAGTGGGTGCGCGCCACCGACCAGTCCCGGCGCAAGCAGCTCGCCGACGAGATCCAGAAGGTGGCGCTCGACGAGGTGGCCTACGTGCCGTGGGGGGAGTGGATGCTGCCCACCGCCCACCGCAAGAACGTGCAGGGTATCCTCAAGTTCATCGCCCCGCTCTTCTGGAACGTGCAGATCAGCTGACCAATGCTCGCGGAGATCCTCCGCCGGCTCGTGGCCATCATCCCCGTCATGGCGGTGGTGGCGATCGCCGTCTTCGCCCTCCTGCATCTCACCCCGGGCGATCCGGCCGTCATCATCGCCGGCGACTACGCGACCACCGAGGACATCGCGCGCATCCGCGCCAAGCTGGGCCTCGACAAGCCCTTCCTCAGCCAGGTGGGCATCTGGCTCGGCCAGGTGCTGCGCGGCGACCTCGGCGCGTCCATCTTCTCGGGACTGCCCGTGACCCGGCTCATTGCCCAGCGGGCGGAGGTGACCATCGTCCTCACCCTCTACGCCATGGTGATCAGCGTGTGCGTGGGCGTTCCCCTGGGGATCGTGGCAGCATGGCGGCAGGGCTCGTGGCTCGACCGCGTCGTGATGATCTTCGCCGTCTCCGGCTTCTCCATGCCCGTCTTCTGGCTAGGCTTTCTCCTCGTCTACGTGTTCGCCATCTCCTTCTCCTGGCTCCCCGTGCAGGGCTACGCCCCGCTGGCCGGCGGCTTCGGCGGCACCCTTCGCCACCTGACCCTGCCGGCCGTCACCCTGTCGGTCGTGTACATGGCCCTCATCGCCCGCATGACTCGGGCGAGCATGCTCGGCGTGCTCGGCGAGGACTACATCAGGACCGCCTTCGCCAAGGGCCTGGCCCCGCGCAGCGTGCTCGTCCGGCACGCCCTCAAGAACGCCTCGCTGCCCGTAGTCACCATCATCGGTCTCGGGTTCGCCCTCCTCATCGGCGGCGCCGTGGTCACCGAGAGCGTCTACGCCTTGCCGGGCCTGGGCCGCCTGACCGTGGATGCCATCATCCGGCGCGACTATCCGGTCATCCAGGGGGTGATCCTGGTCGTCTCCGCCGTGTACGTGATGATCAACCTCGTCATCGACGTCCTCTACGTGGTCCTCGACCCGCGGATCCGGTACTGAGGCCGCCCGGAGTGGCCATTTCCTCGCCGGCTCCATCCGACCTGGCCCTGCCGGTGGCGGAGGCGCCTGCCGGCGTGACCACCCTCCTGCGCCGCGCCCTGACGCGCCACCCCACCCTCATCGTCGGCGCGCTGGTGCTGCTCCTGGTGGCGGGGGCCGGCGTCTTCGCCCCGGCGTGGTGGACGGGCGACCCCCTGAGCATCCGACCGGCCCAGCGGCTCCGCCCGCCCTCCGCCGAGCGCTGGTTCGGCTCCGACCACTTCGGCCGCGACATCTACACGCGCACGCTCTACGGCACGCGCATCTCCCTCACCGTGGGCAGCGCCGTCTCCATCCTCAGCCTCGTCCTCGGCACCTGCCTCGGCCTGGTCATCGCCTTCTACCGTCGCGTGGACGGCGTGGCCATGCGCGTCATGGACGGCCTCATGGCCATCCCGGCGATCCTGCTGGCCCTGGCCCTGATGGCCCTCATGCGAGCCAGCGTGCGCAACGTGATCATCGCCCTGGTGATCCCCGAGATCCCGCGAGTCGTCCGCGTGGTGCGCTCACTGGTCCTCTCGCTGCGCGAGACGGTCATGGTGGAGGCCGCCCGCGCCCTCGGCGTGGGGACGCCGCGCATCCTCGTCCGCTACATCCTCCCGGCCCTGGTGGCCCCCCTCCTCGTCCAGGCCACCTACATCTGCGCGTCGGCCATGCTGTTCGAGGCCTACCTTTCGTTCCTCGGTGCCGGCACCCCGCCTCACATCCCGTCCTGGGGCAACATCATGGCCGAGGGCCGGGCCTACGTGCAGCTGGCCTTCTGGATCATCCTGTTCCCCGGGATGTTCCTGGCCCTGACCGTCCTCTCGGTTAACCTGGTGGGCGATGGGCTCCGCGACCTTCTAAAGGTGCGGTGAGATCCACCGCTCCCTGTCCGTGTCCGGCTACTCCAGCGTCACCGCGCGCGACCGGACGAGTCCGAGCGCCATCGGCTCAAACTCCGCGAGCGACATGACGCCAGATCGTCCCGGGAGCGCTCCCGCACGGCCACCGCCTCCCCCTCGGCCTCGCGGTCGCCCAGCACCAGCATGAACGGGACCTTCTGTCGCTGCGCGTCGCGGATCTTCGCCCCGATCTTGTCCCCCCGCGCGTTCAGCTCCACACGCCGGCCGGCCCCGCGCAGGGCGCGGGTGACCCGCTCGGCGTAGGCGGTGACGCGGAAGCGTCGCCCATCGCGCCACTCCGTGGAGGATAATGGGTCGCATTACTTGCTTCGTGGAATGCTTCAGGTGTCCATCATCGGTCACGCGGAAAGGAGCCCCGTCATGCCGGTCAGCCTGCCACAGTCCGTGAAGAAGCTCCTGCAGGACAAAGCCTACGGGCACGTAGTGACGTTCAACGCCCAGGGCAAGCCGCAGCTCACGATGGTGTGGATGGACGTGGACGGCGACGAGGTCACCTTCAACACTGCCGAGGGGCGAAACAAGCCGCAGAACCTGCGCCGCGATCCCCGCATCATCGTGTCCGTGCAGGACCGCAACGACCCCCAGGCCTACGCGGTCTTCCACGGCAAGGCCCGGGTCACGGAGACGGGCGCCGACGATCACATCGACAAACTCGCCAAGCGATTTCTGAACGCCGACAAGTATCCCTTTCGTCAGCCCGGGGAAAAGCGACTGAGCGTGCGCATCAGCGTCGATCGGATCGGCGGCCTCGGTCCGAAGATGCAACCCTGGTCATAGCGATTCGGCCCGCGAGCATACGAGGCTCGCGGGGCTACCTCGGGGCCCGGGTCACTCCGGGATCGCCAGCACGCCGCCCTCGAATGTGATCTGGTCTCCCGGCGCCGGGGTCAGGGACGGCACCGGCAACAAGGTCGGCACGTTGGCCGCAGTGTACGGCTGGATGCCGCGCGGCGTCGGCCGCACGACCTGCGCGGGCGGCAGCGGGGCGCCGCTGGTGAGGTGCTCCATCATCCGGTCCAGGCCCCAGAGGAGGTAGAAGTGAAGCGGGGCGAACTGCGCCCCGCCCGTCGCCGGGTTCAGAAACAACGACGAAATGAAGGCGTCGAAGTGCTGCGCCGGCGTCACCTCGATGTAGCTGAGCCGACTTCTTTCCCCCTCCGCCACTTGGTTAAGGGCGTAGTAGGCCCGCGACTGGGTGTTCGGGAAGACGAGCGCGTCCTGGCGGCCGTGAAAGATGAGCGCGGGGCGGCCGTGCAGGCGTCCGGTGGTCCGGATTTCGCGGACGCCGAAACGCACTCTGGCGAGGTTCAAGATGGCCTGCAGGCGAGCGCGCAGATCGAGCCCCAGGAGCAGGCTCGGGTCGCCGGTCGCCAGGTACCTGAAGCACAGCGCGCCGTCCAGGTTGAGGTCAGCGCGGTCCGTCGAGAGAGAGACCGCCAGGTTCTCGAGGATCGGGCCGTTCTGGGCGTTGTCGGCGATCAGGTTGATGCCGCCGGTCGCCGGGATCCCTGAGCTGTCGGCGAAGAGCCGCTTCGCCACCTCTTCGGGAAGAGGCGCGGGCCGGCCCGCCGCATCGGTCGCCGCGAAGCTCACGTCGCAGACGTTCTCCCACACGGCGAAGCGCCCATACGCGGCGGCGTACGTGGGATGCAACGAGCGCCACAGGTTGAGCACCTCGTGCGACGCGATACCCCAGTCCTGGGCCACCGCGTATCCGTTCGCTCGCAGGACCGCCAGCGCGGACGCGGACTGCTCGGCGACGGTGCCGCCCGAGATCAGCCCTTTCTCCTTCAGCGAGGTGCAGCGGTTCCGGAGCGCGTCGGGTGGAGCGCCCAGGGGCGGCAGGCCGAAAAACGGCGTGCCCGCCAGCGTCGGCGCGAGCGCCGCGCACGGGGCATAGGTGCCCATCAGGGTGATCGAATCGTAGATGCTGCGGCCGGCCGGGTAGAAGAGAGGATCGTCGCCGAAGCGAATGGCAAAGGGCTCTGATCGGGGGCCGATGTTGGGCTCGGTGACCACCAGGCCGTGGATGAGGTGCTGGTCGTCATCCTCGAGCGCGCGAAGCGCCGCGCCGGCGCCGTTCGAGGCGGCCGCCGCGATGACGATGGTGTTGCGGCTCGTGAAACCTCGTAGACCGGGAGTCTGAAAATGATCGTTGAGCGCCCAGAGGGCGAACTCGATGCCTTTGAGGGCGAAATGTCCCCAGAGCCGCTCGGGATTGATCTGCGAGTGCGCATGCTTCGTGGCGATCCGATGGCGGTGCTCTGCGATGAAGCTGTCGAGCCGACGCGAATCCTTCACCGCAAATTGCGCATTCGCGCCGATCTGATCGACCGGGCCGAACACTCCGTCGATGTCGTCGACGGCATAGGCGGCCGTGTCGCCGCCGAGCAGGTGGAAGCCCGTACCCGTGCCCTTGCCGGGCAGCGCGACGGCGCAGCCGCGGAAGAGACCCCACTCGCCGATGGCGATGCCCCCGTACGCGCCGCGCGACCCCGACGGGGGAATGGCCACGATGCACGGTCTTGCCTGGTCGAAATGACGGGGAATCTGGACAACCGCGAGGACGTTGTTGGTGTTCCCGAAGATGTCGTGCACTCGCAGATATGCCTTGTACTCGACACCGGGGATCAACCCGAACGGCACCCCGGGGAAGCTTGGGGTACCCGGCGACTGCGGTCCCCAGAGGAGGCCCATTCCCCCCGCGAGCACGGGGTCAACGATGCCCCGAAAATTCCCGTGAATACCGCGGCGCCGCAGTTCCGCCGGAGTTGGGTTGAGTGGGTCGACGAAGCCCGGCGGCACCGGGTTGACGAGGCCGGCCAAGTTGAGGCCGCCCGAGAGGAGGTCGTCGGAAACGCCGTCATAGGATGTCACCTGCAGACTGCGCGGCACGACAAAGAGCGGCGCCGAGTCCGCCGCGGATGAGCCGGTCGATCCCGCGATGCCACCCAGGCACAGGGCCACCGCCGCCACGGCACGCACGCGCTTGGTGCTCATGAACGCCCTCCTTCGTCGCGAGTTGGCGAAGATCCGACGCTCGCTGATCCCCCGCCGTTCAACCGGCGATCGAGTGCGGCCACCTACTTCTTGCGCCGCTCGCTCGGGGTCATCCGCCGGAATCTCGAAGTGCACGAGCGTGTGGTCCATTGGTCGACCCTCCTTCCTGACCGCATAGTCGAACGAGCCGGCCCGAGATCGACAGAGCCTGTCCTCGGGCCACCCGGTCGGTCTCGGCAAGTTAGCCGGCGCTCAGCCGACCGCCCGGCTCAATCGACAACGGATCGCGGAACGGGCCGCGGGGTCGTTCGAGCGCGTGTGGATCCTGGTGGGACGAGGCGAACGCTAGCCGGCCCTCGAGGTCGTCGCTGCGATGCCGACCCACTATTGTCCCCGCCTGGGTTCGGTCAAGAGCTTGAGCACCTCGAAGTGTCCGGGACCGACCTGCGCGGAAGGCTTGTTCTTGTCGACGCGCGTGGTGCCGCCCTCGCCGTCGGTGGACGTGGGCTCGCCGACTTGCCAGGCGGCGTAGCGTCGGGCCGTCCACCCCGAGCCATCGCGCAGACTCGGGTCCGCTCCGTGATCGAGAAGCAGGCGCGTCATCTCTGGCTGTCCCTTCCAGGCCGCGTACATGAGGGCAGTCCAGCCGGACGAGGTGCGCGCGTTGACGTCTGCCCCGCGGGCCAACAGCGTCCTGGCCACTGCGCGGTTGTTGTTGATGGCCGCCATGATCAACGCCGTCTGCCCAGCATTGTTCCTGGCGTCGACACTGGCTCCAGCGTCGAGCAAGGCGCCGACGATGGTCGGATCGCCATGGATGACCGCGAGCATCAGAGCCGTCAGCCCCGTCCGATCGGTCGCGTCCGGCGACGCCCGGGCGGCAAGCACGGCGCGGACCCCGGGCACATCTCTGGTCTCGACCTTTCGAAGCAGCACCACGTCCTTCTCGCGCTCGCCGAAAGCCGGCTGCGGGGTTGAGCTTCGCCGAGCCGCGGTCGTCCGTCCACCGCCGCTCGGGCTCTCGAATCGAGGCAACGTCTGCGGGAACCCACTCGTTCTCGACGGGCGATCGAAAGGCGGCAGGTCGGGTACGCGAGGATCGGGGCTCGGCGTCTTAGCAGGGAGCTCTCCTGTCCCTGTGCCCTCCGTCGCTTGAGACACGCCCAAGGGCTCGGTCACCTGGGCGTGGGCGCCTTCAGAGGCCGGGCCAGATGGATCGGCGGCAGGCGGCGCGCCGGCTCGATCGCTTGGAGACCGGGCGGGGACATTGGAGGCGGGCGGAGCCGTGGGACTGGTCCGCGGAAGCAACGGGAGAACGAGCAACATCGCCACTGCGCCCGCGATCAGCGCGGCCGCAGTCATCCCAGCCAATGGCACGTGCTTCGGCGGGAGTCCCTCGCGAGACGCTGAGGGGCGGTTGTTGGCCCGGGCCGGTCTCGGGGTCGGCCGTGGTGGGTCGCCTGGAGGCGTACCGACCGGCCGCGCACTCGTCACCGACGCGACGAGGCCCAACTCCGCAGCCACGTCATCGACGATATTCGGCTCCACGCGTCGAGCGCCCTGGCGTTCCCCCGTGGCCAGCGCCGCACTGCCGAGCAGATTGACCAGTCGAGGAACGCCGCCGGACACGCTCGCGATG
>JBKPAK010000203.1:0-11185 GCA_046726415.1 Candidatus Methylomirabilota bacterium | reverse complement strand
CGCGCCTTTGAAAAGCGCCTCCTGGACGAGGAGGCGCATTATATCCACACGCTCCAGTGGCACCGTATCGTGCCGCACAGCTCCCGGGTGCGCGGCTGGACGATAACCCCCAGCCACTACGTCAACAGTCAGCTCGACACGCTGTGGCTCTCGGAGTAGAGACGAGCGAACGTCCACGCGCCAGGCACGGGAGGGGACGGGCGCGAAGGTCAGCGGGTGAAGGGCCGATTGAACACGGTAGGCCAGACGAAGTTGAGAGAGTAGCGCATACTCATACTCAGGCCGCGACCGCACGTTCGACCGCGGGCGGCGATACTGTATCGAGGGGACCTCCTGTTCACAGCGGTCGAGGAATTGGCGCAACGCTCCGCGGTCATGCTCGACCCGCTCCTCTCGGATCACCTGCCCGTTGGGCTTGGCCACCAACGCCAGCGTGTAGTGCTTGTGGGCATCGAACGCGATATATTGCATCTGCTGCGCCTCCTGTCCGCGGCCTCGGCCGCAGGATTTCCCACGCGCACGTTACCTCGTGCGCGTGAGGCGCAGCGCTTTCACCCCCATCACTTTATCTACCCTTCACCCATTCAACGACTTGAGGCGGCTGAAGTTCCTTGTCTAGCCGGGATCTCGTATGGCGAGTCGCGCTCCTCGCAAGGTCCCGGATCGAAGCGCCGCTTGCCTGCGGTCCGCATTGCTCAGTCCGGGATGCCGGGTGGAGAGGAGTCTCCTCCGCTACTTGGCGGGGAACGGGTTCTGCGGAACGCCGGCCGCGCTGTAGAGGAAATCGCGCGTCGCGGCGAGCCGGGTGCGCAGCAGGTCCAGGTCGACGTCGATCAGCCCCCCCTTCCACTTGCGGATCTTGCCGGCGACGATCACGGTCTCAACGTTGGTCCGCTCCATCATCGTCACCACGGCGCCCGGCACGTTGTTCATAGGGAACACGTTGAGGTGGGTGCCGTCGAGGATGATGATGTCGGCTTCCTTGTCGACCTTGAGCGAGCCGGTCTTGCTGTCCAGCCGCAGGTGCTTGGCGCCGTTGATGGTGGCAAAGCGCAGCACGTCGCGCGCATTGAGAAGCGGCGGCAGGTCCGCCGGGAACGTCGGCCAAGTCCCGGTCGGGAAAGTCACGAAGTCGCCCGTATCGAGGACCGCTTGATTAATGACCATTCGCTGCATGGTCATGGCGGAGCGCATCTGGGTGAAGAAGTCCGCCGTCATGTTGGTCTCGACGTCGGTGCTGAGGGACGGCTCCAGCCCCAGCTGCTGCATCTTGACGATGGGCGGGATGCCGTGGCGCATGTTCATCTCGATCGGGAACGCCATCGAAACCTGGGCGCCGCTGTTCTTGACCCCGTTCCAGCCGTCGTCCGACATGCCGGTCATGTGGATGAACAGGTTGTCGGGTCCGAGCCCGATGTCGTTGTTGACGCCGCCGGTACCCGCGGCGAGTTCGTCCAGGATCGGGCGGATGCCGAACGGCGACAGGATGTGCGCCGCAATCTGGACTTGGAGCTGGCGACCGATCGCCCAGGCCGCGCTGTAGGTCGGCTCCCCGAGATAGACCTCGCCGCCCATGATGAAGCCGACGAGATCGTCGGACGACAAAATGCCCGCCAGGCGCGTCGCATCCTGCGGATAGTCGTTCCCCGCAACATTGCCGGCGCTTTCGAAGTAGCCCAGCATGGCGCGGCGGCCGGTATCGCGAAGAGCCTGGATGACCGCATCGGAATGCTGCGGCGAGTGGTGGATCTGCGAGATGTCGAGCACCGTCGTGACGCCGGCGTCGAGCTGTGAAAGCCCGCCGAACAGCTCGCTGATGTAGACGTCCTGCGGCCGGTAGTGGCGGGCGAAGCCAGTCGTCCCGGTCAGTCCAGCCAGAACGTTCTGGAAATAGTTCTGCTCCGCGCTCGCCGTTCCCGTGCCGTCGTTGATCAGGATGCTGTCGGGAATAGCGCTTCTGATCGCCGTCCAGGCCTGGTGGTGGTGAGTGTCGATGAAGCCCGGCATGACAACCTTGCCGCGGGCGTCGATCTCGGCGGCGTTTCCGATCTGCAGGTTCCTACCGATGGCCTTTATCGTCTTGCCTTCGACAAGCACGTCGCCTTCGATAAATTCTCCGAATGACGAGTTCGCGCCCGGCGTCCCGGGCTCCATCGTCATCACGTAGCCGTTGCGGATGACGTAGCGCCGGCCCGGGCTGCCCGTGTGCGGCGGCGGGTTGACGTTGTGGCCTTGCGCCTCGGCGCTCGGCCCGAACAGGGCCATAGCCCCCGCCGCGAGGCCTGCCGCCGCCGTGCCCTTCAGGAAATTGCGCCGCGACGTCGAATGGATCTGCGGCTTACCGCGATCGCACAGTATACACATGATATCCTCCCTGCCGTTTGGCTGCCGGCGGCGGTCGCCGCAGCATTCGCCAACGTGCTTACGGAATGGTCGAACCAGCGCGTCCAATCTGTCAACGTTATGGTATAAGCCGGGATTTGCGATATGCCCCGTCCACGTCTCCACGCCAAGCTCTGGTGAGGGCGCCACGGCACGCTGACCGCCAGTGCGAGCCTCTCGCTGCCGGTGAGACCGCCCCTGCTTGAGGCATCAGCGCCGCGCATTCGGTCGCCGTCGAGGCCCTACCGCGTCGGACATCGTTCCCAACACACACTCCCGCATTGGCTCAGCGCGCCCCGTGGGCCGGCTCCGTCCGATCACGTCGGGTGCCACCCAAGCCGCTCGATGCGCTGGAGAATCTGCCGAAAGAGCGCCCCGGCCAAGTAGCTTTCGGCAAGCTGGAGGGTGAAGTACCGCGCGTGCCGGATCAGTCGTCCGCCGGTCTTGAGCAGGCGTTGCTGGAGGCTCGTGAGCGACCAATCCTGGATGGCGACCGGCAGGACGAGCCGGCGGAGGAGGTTGCCGAGGTTGTAGGCGATGACGCCGAGGAGCAACCGGACTTCGTTGGCCCGGAAGCGGTGACAAGACAGCCGGGTCCAGTGGGTGGCCGTCTTGCCCTCCTTGATCCACCGCTCGGCGGTGCCCCGCTGGTTATAGAAGCGGACGACAGCCCGGTGGCTCACACGTCGGCGCCACGCCGGTAGTGCTGTTTGATCGACGACGCACTGCCAGCCCAGGGTCGCGGATAGCCGCCAGGTCGGGGGATGGAATTTAGGCGAAGGACAGGCGTCCGCGTGAGAATCTCGGCGCCAGTCCGCCAAGTGAACCCATGTCTGGCACCAATTTGTCACCGACCACGGTCTGTCGCTTCCTCGCCATCAACCGCCCAGGTCTCGCACGACACCCCGCCAGAGGGCGACCGCCTCCCGGACGCCAGGATCGACTGGCTGCTTGCGTACCGCGGTGTGAACCATGACGAGACGGCTGACCGGATCGACGAAGATCGCCTGACCGCGTACGCCGAGCAGCGCAAACACCCGCCGTTCGACCGGGAAGACCCAGTCGGGGAAGATCCAGAGCTGATAGCCATACCCGAAGAAGCCGGTGGCGTTGCCCGGGTAGAGGTGGGCTTGATCCGGAGCCACGCGCGTGGCGTCCGCGATCCAAGCGGCCGGGATGACCTGGCGGCCCCGCCAGTTGCCGTCGTGGGCGAGCAGCAAGCCGAGACGCGCGTAGTCGCGCAGAACCGCGTTGAGGCAGCAGAAGGTCGCCTCTTGGCCCGAGCGATCGATGAGCCAGCTAGCGTCGGCTTCAGCACCCATCGGCTCCCAGATCTTCTCCTGCAGGTAGTCCGCGACCGGTCGCCCGACTGCGCCTCGGAGCACGATGCCGAGTACCTGGGTCTCGACGGAGGCGTAAGAGAACATCGTGCCGCTCGGCCTCACTCGCTCGTTGTAAGGCTTGACTGTCTCGACGCCGCCAGCACTGTGCTGGACCACCGTCTCGACGAACAGCCGCGCGACGTCGTCCGATCCCGAGTAGTCCTCGACGAACGACACGCCCGAGGACATCTGGAGCAGGTGCCTGAGGGACGTGCGGCCATACTCGGTGCCCGCGAGTGCGGGCACGTAGGCGGCGGCCGGATCGTCCACCGAGCGGATGCGGCCTTCCGCCATCGCAATACCCACCAGCATCGCGGTGACGGTCTTGGCCATCGAGTGCGAGGTGAGGCGATGCCCGTCGTGGCGCGCGTACTGATAGCGTTCGACCAAGATCGTGTCGCCCCTTGCGATGAGGAGGCCGGTAGCCGGATTGCGCGCAAGGTAGTCGTCGAGCGTGTAGGTCTCGCCCCCCACCACGTAGCGGACCGCCGGCTCGGAACCCGCGCGTACGAGCGGCGACGGTGTGGTCGCACGTCGAATCAACCGACCCTCGAAGATCTGGTCGAGATGGCTGTGCGAGCCAACGAGGAACGGAATTCGAAAGAAGGTCACGGCATTGCCGCGTGGATAGCCATTGCTCGCCCCGTACTCCTCGGCGTCCGGGCCATCAGGGGCGAAGCGAGGGCCGGGGACGGTGACCGGCTCGCTGGCCGCCGAGCGGGAAGAGTTCGGGCCAGCCGGACCCGGGGGCGGTGGCGATGCGCAACCCGCGAGGAGAACTGCAGGCAGGCAGCCGGCCATAAGCGAAGTGTTGACGGCGCTCAGCAGCCGGCGGAGAACAGGAGCACAGACGATCCGGCACGCGACCCGCGTCAGAAAGTCACTCCATCGCCCTCCTCGGCCGCCGGCGGCAGCGAAATCGCGAGGCCGAGAGCCTCGACTGCTCATGCCCCCTCCTCGGGTGCGAGCGTAGCGCCGTGGCGATCTTCCACCAGCTGTCGATCCTCCGCAATGTGGGCGACGCGAATCGAGGCGCCGATCCCCTGATGGCGTATCACATCACTGCTGAGGACCAGCACGAGTCCGCAAGGTTGCGAGCAACGGTGACAGGGCGGTGACACATCGGGCTGGTCGTGAGAACACCACGCGCGTGGCGTCGCGCCGCATATGAGCCCGTCCTTGTACCGGATGATCAAGCGGAGCAAGAATACAGGACCGCGACCCGCAACAACGGATTCATGGCGCTCTGATCCCCTGATCGCGCATCTGGGTCAGGTCTACCTCCTAGCCGACCGTCCTGGCGATGCGATAGCGTTTGCTGAGGGAACCCTCACACCCTCGCAACGAGATGGCGAGCGCCGCATGGAGGCATTCACGCTCGCTCCTCGGCGAAATCGGGTCGACGCGAACCTGTGTCTTCTCCGAAGCCCGAAGTGCACTATCGGGAGGCGACGACCTTGGCTGAAGCGCTCGGCATGGGCCCACTCGTTGCCCACTGTCACGTCGGGCTCCGGCAGGCTCTACCGGCGCGCCGGCACGCGAGAGCAAGCCCGGACGCACCTCGCCACCGGCACCGCCATGTACCAAGAAATGGGCATGCAGTTCTGGTTCGAGAAGGCGGAGGCAGAGATGAGTTGGCACCATCCATCCAAGAGGTGCCAGACGGGCTCGCCTGATTTGCGAGCGTAACGAGGGGCGCGAGTCGCCCAAGCTCGGCGCCACGGAGGCGATCGAGATCTTCCGGGTGGCGTACGGAAGGAGGTGAGCCCGCATCGGCGCCCCGCTCCGCGGCGGACTGTGCTCGATGACGTCCTTCTGATCCGATCCTTCCGGGCACGACAGAGTGGAATCGGTCCTGCACAATGAACCATTATGAGGTGGGCAGGCATCGGCCCCATGAGCGCCAACACGCGTGAAGACGGTCCAATCCAGGAAGCCGCGGCCCGACTGCAAGAGGCGGCGGCTGCGAAGAAGTGCTGGGCGTGTGGCTGCCTCCACGGCGCGCTCGACACGGTCGAGCGCACGCTCCCTGTCTCCGAACGTTCCGCCGTGCCTGAGGCTGCGCTCCCTACGGCGCGGACGCATCTGACGCCGATCGGTTACGATCGCCTGGGGTTCGACGTGTGCTTTCCCGCCATCGCGGTCAACGTGATTCACGCGAGCCGCGGCGGACCGCTGGCCGCCGGGGGCCTTTCAGATTCGGCGGTCCGCGCCTTGCTCCATCGGTGGGCAGGCTGGCATTGGTTTCGTACGGGACTCGGCACGCTAGGTTTCTTCGCGGCATTACGAGCGCTTCATGAGCGGTGATGACACGCCTCAATGCGCGAGCATGGCTCGCCCTGGCCGTCCTAGCAGCGGCGTTGGGCCTTCTGCTGTTCGGCGCGGCAGGGACCATGCGATATTGGCAGGCGTGGGTGTACCTGTCGGTCTTCCTCGGGGCGTCGCTCTTGACGACGCTCTATCTCATGAGGAAGGACCCGGCGCTGCTCGAGCGTCGCATGCGCGGTGGACCGTTTGCCGAAAAGGAAGCGACGCAACGGCTTATCATGGCCTTTACGTCACTGGGATTCATCGCCCTTCTGGTGGTGCCCGCGCTCGACCGTCGTTTCGGGTGGTCCTCTGTCCCCGTCTATGGCGTTGTCGCGGGCGATGTCCTGGTGGCGGTCGGGTTGTATCTCGTTTTCCTCGTCTATCGCGCGAACACGTTCGCGTCGGCGACCATCGAAGTCGCGGTCGAACAAAAGGTCATCACGACGGGGCCTTATGCGGTCGTGCGCCATCCGATGTACGCGAGCGCTTCACTCTATACGTTTGGCACGCCGCTCGCGCTTGGCTCGTACTGGGGTTTCCTCGCCCTCGCGGCCATGATGCCGTTCCTGATATGGCGGCTTGTCGACGAGGAGAAAGTCCTCGCCAGGAATTTGCCGGGATACACGGAGTACCAGCAGCGAGTCCGACATCGTCTCGTGCCACTGATCTGGTGAGCAACGCGTGAGCATGGACATGAGCCAGGAGCGCACAGCAATCAGGCGAGCCGAGGTGACGGACCTCCCGAACGTCGAAACCGTCGCTCGTACGGCGTGGCCGGTGGCCTACGCCGGGATCATTCCCGATGAGGTGCAGCGGAGATTACTCGACGACTGGTATTCGCAAGAGAGCCTGCGTCGGGCGCTCGCGCGCAGCGATCTACTTTCTTCGTCGCCGAATCCCGTGGGGAGGTCGTCGCGTTCGCGCAGTACGTGCGTCGGTCGGCGGAGTCGGCGGAGCTGACGCGAATCTACGTGTTGCCGGCCAGGCAGCGTGGCGGCATCGGGACCCGGCTGCTCGATGCGGCCTCGCGGAATTCGCTGAGGGGGTCTCAAATGCCTGACGGTCTCGGTCGAGCGAGACAACCGCATCGGCCGACGCTTCGACGAAAGGTCGGGGTTTGGGGAGCCGAGCACGCACTCCCAGGAAGTGCAGGGATACGTACTCGACCTCGTCGAATACCGTCGTCCCATCCCATGAGCAGCGTGGAAGCCCTGTTGAAGGGGCCGGTGATAGGTGAGTCGCCACGCTGGCACGGGAACCGTCTCTGGTTCTCGGACTGAGGCGCTCAAGAGATTGTGGCGGTCGATCGTGATGCCAATCGCGAGGCCGTCGTCCGCACTCGGTTTAATGTGGGAAGAACCACAAGGCAGCTTCCATCATATGGTTCAAGGGGGATTCTGCCCCACGCACTACGACAAATAGCGGGGAATGTTACAAATGGAGCAGGGCCTGACTACTTACCCCGACTCCGGAGAGAAGCGATGACAACGAAACTATCAGCCTTTACGCGGCGCCCGTTCTGCGGTGGGCTCGCCGCAATGGCAGCTCTGCCGTTGGCCGTGCCACGTGACGCGATGGCGCTGATGCATCCGAAGCCGCAGCCTCAGATTCAAAACGACATCCTCAAAGTTTCTGGCGCCACGCTGTACTACGAGACGCGCGGCAGTGGCCCGGTCATGGTTCTCATCCCGGGAGCCCCAGGCTCAGCCGTCAGCGGCGCAAGGCTGGCGGAACTTCTGGCGGCGCACTACACCGTCGTTACTTACGACCGGCGCGGCTTTTCTCTGAGCAAGCTCGACGGGCCTCAGGACTACGGGCGCCGGCTCGAGACGGACGCCAACGATGTGCGGCATTTGATCGCGCACGTCGGCAAAGGACCAGCGACCGTCTTCGGCAGTAGCTCCGGAGCCATCATCGCCCTGGAACTCTTCAAGCATCACCCTTCGGTCGTTCGCACGGTTGTGCCCTACGAGCCGCCGATCATGAAGCAATTGCCCGATGGACAGAAATGGGTGGACTTTTTCTTCGAGATCTACGACCTGTACCGCAAACCGGGTCTAGAGCCCGCGATGAATAAGTTCCGCGACCAGACATTCGCGGAGGTCGACAGGCAAGCTATGGTCCGCGCCGAAGACCGAGCACACGCTTCCAAATGCCGATTACTGGTTCGAGCACGAGCTGCGCCAGTATCCGGCAATCAATCTCGATCTTAATGCGCTCACGCCTCGCGCCGATCGCATCTTGTTCGCCGTCGGCCGGGACTCGCGTGGATATCCATGCTATGAGGTCACAGCGATACTGAGCAAGAAGCTCGGCCGGGAGATGATCGAACTGCCCGGCGGTCACATCGGTCACAGAGCCATGCACCCGAGTTCGCGCCCTTGCTGGTGCAAGCTCTTGCCAAGGCAGCGCACGGTGCGAAGCGGTGAATTCCAAACCCCCCGGCGCGGCGAAGGAGACTGAGCCACTTGCCGAGAATCTCACCGCCGGGATCTCCGCCGTCCTCGTGAAATTGCCCTCGGGCCTCGCCAGGCTTGTGGCCAGACCCCGCTCGATGGGCGCGTAGACTAATCTCACGATCGGGATCGTACTCGTCGCGGCCTTGACGACCAGAGCGACACGGGTTCCGGTACGACGATCACGTCTGGCTGAAGACGCACGACCTCGGCAGCAGTCTCCACAAACCGCCCCGGATGACCCAAGGGCGAGCGTCGCTCAATTACGAGATTCTGCCCCTCAACGTACCTACCCGAGCCGCCGCACGGACAGCTGCGGTTGCTGGAAGATTTCCCAGGGCGCCCGAGTCCGGGTCTCGCGGGGGCGTGAACCTTACGGAGGAACATGATGAGCAACCTCAACGAGCCTGTGGAGCGCTGCGCCGCCGTGTGGAACGAACCGGACCGCGAGCGCCGCCGCCGGTCCATCGCGGAACTCTGGGCCGAGGACGGTGCCCACTTCACCCCCTCACTCGAGGTCCGCGGCCACGCGGCCAGCTCTAATCCGCCTCATGTCTTCCTCCAGCCAGGGCCTTCGTCGCGGTGACACAGCTGATATCGACCGATCGCGGGAATGGGCTCGCTCCGGCCTGTTCTCACCTGCTCGACCACATCACGGGAAGAACACCGCATCCTCGGGAAGTGGCGGCACGATCGGGGTTTCGAACAGAGGGTCTGGCCCATCGGGATCGACGATCGCCACCCCATCGGAGGCAAAAAAGACCGCGATCTGATCCTGGGCGCCGAGAGAAACGGCGTTCGCCGCCGCCAACACCTCCGGCGGCAGGGGCGCAAAGGGAGAACTCGGGAGAATAAAGGAGTGAGGATCGTTGACGAACGACGGGGTAGTCGGGTTCTCTGCCAGGAACAGGTCGAAGCGATAGTACGTCGCGCGATCCGCGAGGTCTCCGGCCCGCTACAACGCTGCCGTCGGCGGGTTAGGCACGGTTCGGTCTCCCCGGGCGAACTGGATGATCACCGGCTTGGCGTCGACCCCACGGAAGGGACGCCGGCGCCCTCGTCCTTTTCGACGATCCAACATGGTACAGGAGTACCCCTTCAAGACTTCTGGATTCCCGTTCATGCGGCCATCACTATGTTCAGTCTCTTGTCGCTCGTGTTGACATGGACGGAGCTGAAGGTTCGCCGCTGGCCAAGGGCCCGCGACGCCAAGCGTTCGTTTTCTCTTTGCGCCGGCCCGAGTATCGCCACCGCCGCACGGATATCGAGCGACGGGCTGGTGCTACGTGGTTCCAGCGACTAAGAGTTGCGCGGACTCAAGACGATGACCAGAGGGGAGCAGGACGGGCCGACGTAGAATCATACGTCATGGCCTCATGGCCGACACCGACGTTCTGTTCGAGGTTCGCACCCCGTTGGGGTTCTCGGTGCGCGTGACCAAGGTACGCGGTGGGAGTTGATCGCCACGGTCAAGCATCCGGTGATGGCTGGTCGCGAGTCGAGTGTCAGACTGGCCCTGGAGAGCCCGGACGAAATCCGTCAGAGCCGAGTCGACCCGGAGGTGCTTCTGTTCTACAAGGCCGAGGCGTCGAGACGATGGGTATGTGCCGTCGCAAAGCAGGCCGACGGTCAAGCGTTCTTGGTCACCACCTACCCGACTGACGCGGTCAAGGAAGGAATACGGATATGGCCGAAGTGAGCGTGCTCTACGATCGTGAGGGCCGGACGCTTACCGTCTGGTTCAGCGACCCGCACGAGGAACACGTGTGCGAGGAGACGGGCGACGAAGTAGTGCTCATGGGAAACGCCTCTGGACGGATCATCGGTTTTGAAAAGCTCAATTTCTCGATTCCGGACACCGACCGGCTTCGCGTCGCCCTTGAAACGACACCCGCGTAAGTGGCCGCTCAACGTAGCGTTAGGCGGCTTCTGTCTCAGGTGTTCAACCTACCTACGGGCTCGTGTGATCGAGCAGTTCCAGAACTCGCCCCAGAGCTTCGATCGAGCCTACGGTGATTGGGTCCAGGACCAACTGGACGTGACCGATGCCCTGCTGGGCGTACGCCTGGAGCCCGGCCGCTATGGCCTCGGGTGCCCCGGTGAGCGGGGGTACAGTCCACGCCTCGCCCGAGATCCGGCCGGCACCAGTCGGCAGCTGGACCAGGACCGCTACCGTTCGCTCCAGGCTCGTGGGGTCGCGCCCAACCGCGAGGCATGCGCCATCGACCTGGGCGCGGAGCGGGACAATGCCTTCGGGCCGATTACCAGTTTTGGCGTACCACGCGTTCCAGGCGTCGACATAGGGCACAGCGATCCTCAACATGCGCGGGCCGGTAGAGCCGATCATGAGCGGCGGACCACCGGGACGCGGGCCGCGGGGGACAAGCTCGCAGTCGCGGAGCTGGTAGAAGCGCCCCTCGAAGTCGACGGCTCCCTCCCGGAGAAGCCGGCGAATAATCGTGAACGCCTCCTGGAAGCGGGCCACGCGCTGTTCGTAGGGAAACCCGAAGGCCCGGAACTCCGTCTGATTCCACCCGGCCCCCAGGCCCAGAATCAGCCGGCCACCACTGATCTCGTCGACGGTGGCCGCCTTCTTGGCGAGCATCGCCGGGGCATGGAACGCGGTGCACGCGACGAGCGGGCCCAGCTGGATGC
>JBKPAK010000202.1:0-21752 GCA_046726415.1 Candidatus Methylomirabilota bacterium | reverse complement strand
GGTGGCGCCTGCACGACAGGTGGTGGCGGGGGCGGCGGCGGCGGTGGGGGCGGCGGTGGGGCAGGCGGCGGTGGCGGCGCGACGACAACGGGTGGCGGTGCCGAAGCTTGGGCCACCGTCGGGCGCTTGGCGCAGCCCGCCGCGACCATCGTGACCGCGACCAGGGTGACCAGGGCGAGAGACACGTAACGAGTTCGCATGCAGCCCCCTTTTTGTGCGTGATCCTGGATCGACGCTCCTCAAGACCCCTATCATGTTTTGTGAGACCGCGGGAAGTAGTTTCCATATAGCACCTTCTGTGCCACCGATGCACCCCGAAAATGGCGCCAGTTTCGCGCAGATGCCGGACGCCTCGTCCTGCTCGTCCCTACCCTTTCCGAGCGCCTTCCGAAACTTCGGAGGGGCGCCGACCGGGTGCTACGATGGCGACCGGAGACCGAAAGGGAGTCCTGTGAACCCCGCAGTCCGGCTCATCCCTCTGGGCGGATTGGGCGAGATCGGCCTGAACATGATGCTCGTCGAGTCCGGCGATGACCTCATTGCCATCGATTGCGGATTGATGTTTCCGGATGACGAGCTGCCCGGGATCGACTATGTCATCCCGGACTTCTCCTATGCGCTCGCCAAGCGCGACGGATTCCGAGCCGTGTTCCTCACGCACGGCCATGAGGACCACATCGGAGCGCTTCCGTATCTGCTGCGCGACGCCCGGATGCCGGTGTACGGGACGGCCATGACCCTGGCCCTCGCGGCCGATCGACTCCGTGAGCACGGGATGCTCGAGGCCGATTTGCGATTGCTGCGGCCTCGAGACCGCGTCGCCGTGGGCCCCTTCTCGGTGCACGCCATCCGGGTGACGCACTCCATCGTCGACGGCATCGGCCTCGCCATCGAGACTCCGGCTGGCATCGTCGTCCACACGGGAGACTTCAAGCTCGATCCATCGCCGCTCGATGACGAACCGCCTGACTACCGAATGTTCGCCGAACTGGGCGATCGAGGCGTGCTGGTCCTCTGCTCGGACTCGACCAACGCGGACCGGCCGGGGCACACGCGTTCCGAGAGCGAGGTGGGTGAGGCGCTCGCCCAGCGGTTCGAGCGCGCCCGCGGGCGGATCATCGTGGCCACCTTTGCCTCTCACATCCACCGCATCCAGCACGTGCTGGGACTCGCCGCACGCTTCGAACGTCAGGTGGCCCTGCTCGGGATGAGCATGCAGAAGAACGTCGCCCTCGCCGCCGAGCTCGGCTATCTCCATGTCCCCGAGGGAGTGCTCCTGCCGCTCGACGAGCTGTCCCGGTTGCCGGCGCACCGTCAGGTCGTTCTCTCCACGGGTAGTCAAGGCGAGCCGAACTCGGCCCTCGCCCTCATGGCGGCGGGAGAGCACAAGTATGCCCAGATCGAGTCGGGCGACCTCGCCATCCTCTCCTCGCGGGTCATCCCAGGCAACGAGCGGACGGTCGGGCGCGTCATCAACGGGCTCTACCGCCAGGGGGCCGACGTCCTGTACGAGGACAATGCCTTTGTCCACGTCTCCGGCCACGCCAGCCAGGAAGACCTGAAGCTGATGCTGAACCTGACGCGGCCCCGCTACGTGCTCCCCGTGCATGGGGAGTACCGCCACCTGCTCGGGCACGCCCGGCTGGCCGCGAGCGTCGGCATACCCTCCGACCGGATCTTCGTGTTCGAGGACGGCATGGGCCTGGAGGTCACCTCGAGGGAGGCCCGGGTGATCGGTCGCTTCCCGGCCGGGCGCGTGCTGGTTGACGGCAAGGGGATCGGCGACATCGGCGCCGTCGTGCTCCGCGACCGCCAGATTCTCGCCAACGAGGGACTCGTCGCCGTCTCGATCGCCATCGACCGCGACGGCGCGGTCGTGGCGGGGCCGGAGATCGCCTCGCGCGGCGTCGTGTACGTCAAGGAGAACGAGGCGCTGCTCGACGAGTTGAGGGCGGCCGTCGCCAAGGCTCTCGGCGAGCGGGACATGAGCGCGCCCTTCGACCGCGAGATCATGAGCGCACTCGTGCGGACCGCCGTCCGCCAGTTCATCAACCAGCGCTTTCAGCGCAAGCCCGTCGTGCTGCCCATCATCCTGGAGGTGTGAGCTGTGATGTCCGCGGTGCGACCGATCACGGTAGAGATCTGATGTCGGCGACCGCCTCCTCCGACGACAAGCCCCGACGCGCGCGCAAGAAGTCGGAGCACCGCCGCTGGGTGCGCGAGGTCCAGGGAATCGCGGCACTGGTTGGGGGTGGCTTCGGCGTGGTGGCGCTCGCCGCGTTTGACCCGACTCAAGCGCCGGGCTCGCAGGAGGGGCTTGCCGGTCCCGTGGGTATTTGGCTGGCCTGGGTGCTCTTCCGGGGCTTCGGGTACGCGAGCTTTCTCTTCCCGACCCTCCTGGGCGTTTGGGGCGCCGGTTCGTTCCTGCGCCCGTCCGTCGTGCGGGGCAAGCTGCCCCTGCTCGGCCTCGCCGTGCTCCTCGTGACGGCCACCGGGCTCCTGTCGCTCGCCTCGCCGGGCAACGCGGCGGACCAAGGCGGGCTGGTGGGCTGGAGTGTCACATACGCCCTGCGCTCCGCGGTCGGTACGGCTGGAGCCTGGCTGGTGCTGGTGGCCGGAGTGCCCACCGGCGTGCTCCTCGTCACGCAAGTGTCCTACGCCGCCCTCCGTCGCGCGCTCAGCGCGCGGTTGGCACGCGCGCGCCGGCAGCGGACGAAGACGGCCACCCCGGTGGTGACGCGGGCGCTGCTCGAGCCGAATGGCGCGGCCCTGGCGCTGCCCGCCCCCACCTCGGAGGAGCCCGCTGCGCTGCCAGTGGTCGTGGAGCCCTCGCGTCCGCGGGGCGGTCTCATGGAGAAGGGGCTCGCCTGGCAGGAGACGTTCGACTTCGGCAAGGGTGGCGCCGAGTCATTCCAGCTTCCCCCGGTCGGACTCCTGAAGATCCCCGCCGCCTCCGAGCTGAAGCGCTCGCGCGAGGAACTTCAAGACAATGCGGAGACCCTGCGCCGCAAGCTCCAGGACTTCGAGGTCGAGGGGCGCATCGTCCAGGTGAGTCCCGGCCCGATCATCACGTCGTACGAGTTCGAGCCGGCGCCGGGCGTGAAGGTGAGCCAGGTGGTCAACCGCGCCGACGACCTCGCCCTCGCCCTGAAGTCGGCCTCGGTGCGCATCGTGGGGCCAATTCCTGGGCGAGGCACCATCGCGGTCGAAGTCCCCAACGGCGAGCCCGCGACCGTGTACTTGCGCGAGATCTTCATGTCGGCGGAATTCGCGGAGTCGAAGGGCAAGCTGCCCCTGGCTCTGGGCAAGGACGTGACGGGAGCCGCGGTGGTGTCCGACCTCACCACCATGCCGCACCTGCTCGTGGCCGGCGCCACGGGAAGCGGAAAGTCCGTCGGACTCAACGCCATGATCTGCTCGGTGCTCTACAAGGCGACGCCCGCCGATGTGCGCTTCCTGATGATCGACCCCAAGCGCCTCGAGTTGTCGATCTACGAGGGGATTCCGCACCTGCTGGCCCCCGTGGTGACCGACGCCAGGGAGGCCGCGGCCCGACTGCGCTGGATCGTGGGCAAGATGGACGAGCGCTACAAGCTCCTGCAGGCCAAGCAGGCGCGCAACATCGAGGGCTACAACAAGGAGGTCGCCGCCGAGGAGCGGCTGCCCTACTGGGTGGTGGTGGTCGACGAGCTCGCCGACCTGATGATGGTCTCCGCCGGCGAGGTGCAGACATCACTCGTGCGGCTCGCCCAGATTGCCCGGGCCGTGGGCATCCATTTGATCATCGCCACCCAGCGCCCCTCGGTGGACGTGGTCACCGGCCTCATCAAGGCCAACTTTCCAACCCGCATTGCCTTCCAGGTGGCCTCGAAGGTCGACTCGCGCACCGTGCTCGACGGCAACGGAGCCGAACAGCTTCTCGGCCGCGGCGACATGATCTTCGTGCCGCCGGGAGCCGCCAAGCAGATGCGCGTGCACGGAGCCTGGCTGTCCGACGAGGAGGTCAAGGCTGTTTGCGAGTTCCTCCGCACGCAGGGCACGGCGGTGTACGAGGAGGTCGTGCTGGCCACGGAGGAGGAGGTGGCGGAGGGCGAGGCGGCCGACCGCGACGACGTGTACTGGGATGCCGTCCATCTCGTCATCGGTCAGCGGCAGGCATCGATCTCGTTCCTGCAGCGGCGGCTCCGGCTGGGCTATCCCAAGGCCGCGCGGTTCATCGACATGATGGAGCAAGACCGCATCATCGGCCCCGGCGATGGCGCCAAGCCCCGCGAGGTGCTGGCGGGGCCGGAGTATCTGGCCCGGCGAGGGAAGTGACGTAATCCGAGGCCCCCTCGCGCTCGAAGGGCGCTGCGTGGAAACACTCCGAGCCCTCGCCGTCGCGGCGATCCTGCTTCTGGTGATTTCGGCGCGCGCCGTGGCCCAGTGTGCGCCGAGCGCGCTTCCGCTGGACGCGCCGACGGGGCTGGTCCTGTCCGGAGGCGGTGCCAAGGGCGCGTGGGAGGCGGGCGTGGCCAGCGCTCTCCTCCGCGGCGGGCTCCTTCCGCGCCTCGCGGCCGGCTCGTCGGCTGGAGCCCTCACCGCCGTCATGCTCGCCGACGGCCGACTCGACCGCATGGAAAGCATCTGGCGGGCGCTCACCAAGGAACAGGTGTTCAGCCTCCGCCCGTCCGTGTTCTTCGCCGGGCTCCTTCCGGGCTGGCTCACCCTGTTCACGCTGAACCAGGTCGGATCGCTGCTCGATCCGCGACCGCTGCGCGATCTCATCGCCAACACCCTGGATCTGGAGCGCGTGCGCGCCTCGCCGCTGTCCGTGCTGATCGTCACCACCGATCTCACGCGGCGGCGGACACGGGTGTTCGACAACCGCGCCATCTCGGTCGACGCCCTGATGGCGGCGACCGCCGTGCCGGGGGCGTTTCCCCCGGTGTCGGTGGACGGCGACCTCCTGGTGGACGGGGGACTGGTCGGCCGCGCGCCGATCCTGGAGGCGCTGGCCAGCGGAGTGCCGCTGAAGCGAGTCCTCGTCCTGGTGAGCTACGCGGCGGACGAGAGCGGTGAACCGCCGAGCACACTGCGCCGGAACCTGGAGGAAGCGTTCGAGACGACGATGGTTCACCAGATCCGTCGCGACACCGAGCTGGCGAGGCTCAAACATCCCGATGCGGAGATCCAGCTCCTCGCCCCCTCGACCCCACTCGGGCTGCGGCCGCTCGACTTCGATGCGGAACGCCTCGGTCGCGCTCTCGATCTTGGACAGCGCGACGGAGCCGCGTGCCTGGCGCTCTGGCGCAGGGCGTCCGGCTGACCATCGCGGCCTCATCGATCGCAGAGCGCCAGGTTGCGGCGCCCCTCGCTTGGCCGTAGACTCGCGCGGAATCTCGCCGAGGAGGCTCCTGCATGCGCTCAGGCATCGCTGCCGCGCTCTTGCTGGCTCTACTGCCGCCCGTCGCCCTGGCCCAGCCGGGAACGCAGCTCACCATCGCTCAGCCTGCCGAGGCCACCACCATGGACCCCGGGCGCAGCACGCAGGTCCTGACGGTCAACTACTTCTACAATCTCTACGACGCGCTCACGCGCTGGGACGCGGCACTCAAGCTTCAGCCCGGGCTCGCCACCTCCTGGAAGCAGCTCACCGAGACGACGTGGGAGTTTACCCTTCGTCCCGGCGTCAAGTTCCACGATGGCGCTCCGCTCACGGCGGAAGACGTGAAGGCGACGCTCGAGCGCAACCTGGTGGCGGGCAAGACCGTCGTGCAGCCCGGCTTCGCCACCATCGAATCGGTGCAGATCGTCAACCCCACCACCGTCTCGATCGCCACCAAGAAGCCAGACCCACTCCTCCTCCTTCGCCTGGCCCAGATGGGTGCCCAGATCCTTCCCGCGCGCCTCATTACCGATGAAGGGGTGAAGGAGCTGGCGCGCCGCCCGGTCGGCACCGGGGCCTACCGGTTCGTCGAATGGGTGAAGGACGAGCGGCTCGTCATGGAGGCCAACCGAGACTGGTGGGGCTGGGAAGGCAAGTCGCCAGGCATCGAGCGCGTGGTCTGGAAGCCCATTCCCGACGACTTCCCGCGCCTGGTCGCGCTCGAGAAGGGCGAAGTCGACATCATCACTAATGTCCCGCCGGATCGGATGAAGGCGGTCGCGGACGGGCGCAACACGCAGATCGTCAGCTCGCCGTCGACGCGCCTGGTCAGCTTCGGGATCAACGCCACCCAGCCACCGCTCTCCGATCGGCGGGTGCGCCAGGCGCTGCACTATGCCCTCGACGTCGACGCCATCATCAGAAATCTCTACGCGGGGCAGGGGAAGCCCTTCAGTGGCGGCCTCGCCGACACCGACTTCGGCTACAATGCCGCGCTCAAGCCGTATCCGTACGATCCCACCAAGGCCAAGCAGCTCCTGGCGGAGGCGGGCCGCGCCAAAGGCATCGACGTGACACTGCACGCGGGCTACGGGACCATGGTCAACGACAAGGCGCTCGTGGAGACCATCGCCGACATGTGGGCCAAGGTCGGCATCCGGGCGAAGGTGGAAATGATGGAGATGGGGGCGCGCCAGCGGATGCTCAACGCCCGCGCCGTGCCGGCCAACGGCCTCCTGCTGGGCAACCCGCAGTCGACGTTGCTCGACGCCGATGGCAGCCTCTGGCGCATCCTCCATCCGAACGGATTCAACGGGCTGTACTGGGTGGGCAGCCAGCCGGGCCAGCGCTTCCACGACCTCATGGAACAGGCGCGCTACTCGCTCGATGCGAGGAAGCGCAAGCAGCTCTACACCGAGGCCACCCAGATCATCCACGAGGAGAAGCCGTCGTTGGAGCTGTTCCAGGAGGTCGTGGTCTACGGGACGAGCAAGCGGGTGAGCTTCAAAGTGCGCCCAGACTATCGGTTGATGGTCTCGGAGATGACCTTGGTGAAATGATGCGGGAGGCGAGGAGAACCACATGAATGACGAGTGGCGTCTGTCGCGACGGCAGTTGCTCAGGACCATGGCGGCCACGGGAGCGATCGCGGCCGCCGACCTTGCGTGGTGGGAGGAGCCGCTGATCTCGCCGCGTCGGGCCTGGGGTTCAGCGCCGGTGCGCTTCCAGTTCAGCGTCCCCGAGCCCAAGCGCACCGCCCTCGTGGAGTCCTTGGTCCAGCGCTTCAATCAGACCCAGAAGGACTTCGAGGTCAAGGTGGAGTTCGTCCCGCAGGCGCAAGCCCGGCAGAAGTTGATCACCAGCATCGCCGCCGGCAATCCTCCGGACTGCTGTCAGGTCTGGGACAACTGGGTGGGCGAGTTCGAGGGCATGCAGGCGGTGGACGATCTCACCCCGCGCATGAAGGACTGGAAATACTACAGTGACGTCCTGCCCATCGCCTGGCAGACGGTGACCGTCAAGGGCAAGATCCTCTCCTTTCCGTGGGTGGTCACCAACGATGGCGTCTACTGGCGGACCGACCGCGCCAGGGAATACGGGATCAGCCCGCCCAAGGACGACTGGACCTGGGACGAGTTCCTCGCCACCGCCCGAGCCTTCACCAAGCCGGAGAAGAATCAGTACGGCTTCGGCATGCGCGGGCAGGGAACGTGGGCCGTCCTCTACGCGACGGAGTTCATGTACGCCAGCGGCGCCCAGGTGCTGAAAGACGGCAAGGTCGTCATCAACTCGAAGGAGGCGGTGGAGGGACTGGACTGGTATCTCGATCTGATCCGCAAGTACAAGGTCACGCCGCCCAGTGTCGCCACCGATGGATGGCGGCAGATCGTCGAAGGCTTCGGGCGAGGGATCACCAATACCTATGTCCACAACTCGGGCTCCAGTGAGGAGCAGAAGAGCTTCGTGGGCGCCCAGAACTTCGCGACCGTGCCGCTGCCGATCGGCCCGGCCAAGAAGCGCGCGTCCTTTTACTTCTCGGAGACGCTCACCGCCTTCAAGGCGGCCAAGAATCGCGAGGGGGCGTGGCGGTTCATGAGCTGGTTGATGGAGGACGAGCCCCATGTGCTGTACTGCAAGACGTTGGGACTGTTGCCCGCGCGCAAGAGCGTCGCGGATCGGCCGGAGTTCGCCAAGGACCCCTCCCTGGCCGGGTTCATCAAGTCCGTTCCCTTCTCGATCGTGAGTCCGTACCTGGCCTATGCCGGGTGGGGCGGCAAGCTCGACTCCGAGGGCGTGCCCCTCTTCCAGGCGGCCATGGTGGGGAAGATGAGCGCCAAGGATTGCCTCGACAAGTTCGCCGAGGTGCTCACCAAGAACATGTCGTAAGCGGCGCGGACCAGCGGACGAGCGCGTGGCGACTCCCGAAGCGACCCTCGCAACACCGCTGGCCCGGCCGCTTCTCTCGCGCCGGGCTCGGGAAGCGCTCTCCGGCTACGCCTACCTGATTCCCGCCATCATCTGCCTGGGCGGCACCGTGGCCTTCCCCATCCTCAAGGCCGCCTACATGAGTCTGTACAACAACGTGTTGATCAAGCCGCAGGAGTACGCGTTCATCGGCCTGGGCAACTACGCGCGTCTGCTGAAGGACGACGTCTTTTGGCTCTCGCTGTGGAACTCGCTGGTCTGGGTATTCGGCTCGGTGTCGCTTCAGTTCTTGGGGGGCTTCGCGGCGGCGCTCCTGCTCCACCAAGGGTTTCGCGGTCGGGCCCTCGTGCGCACGGTCACTCTGCTTCCCTGGATCATCCCCGGGATCGTGGTGGCCCTGGTGTGGGAGTGGCTGTATCAGCCGAACTACGGGATCATCAACGATCTGCTGGTGCGGACGGGTCTCGTGCGCGATCGGGTGGCGTGGCTATCGGATCCGCTGCTGGCCATGCCGGCGGTGATCGCCACCAACGTCTGGCGCGGCGTGCCCTTCTTCGCCATCATGCTGCTGGCCGGCCTCCAGGCCATTCCGGATGACATCTACGAAGCGGCGCGGGTGGACGGGGCCAGCGTCACCCAGCGCTTCTGGCACATCACCCTGCCCCTTCTCCGGCCGATCATCGTGGTGGCCACCGCGACCCGCATCATCTGGACCTTCAACTATGCCGACCTCATCTTCGTCATGACCAGCGGAGGCCCAGCCAACGCCACCCAGATCACGTCGACCTATACCCTGATGCAGGCGTACGCGAATCTCGACTTCGGGTACGCGGCGACCCTGTCCATTGTGCTCCTGCTCATCATGCTGGGTTTCACCGTCTTCTACCTGAAGGTGACGCGGGGCGTGGAGAGCACGTCGTGAGACGGCAGGCGCGCAGCGACGTCGCCGAACGCATCCTGGGCGGTCCCGTTCTGTGGATGGGCTTGCTCCTGCTGTTGGTCTTTGCGCTGGCCCCCTTCGTGTGGGTGGCGCTGACCTCGTTCAAGACCCGCCAGGAGCTGTACGCCACTCCGCTGCAGTACCTGCCGAGCGTCCTCACCGTGACCAACTACGTCGACGCCTGGACGTCAAAGCTCACGCCCTTCAGCCGCTTCTTCGCCAACAGCCTCTGGGTATCGTCGGTCACCATGGTGGTCACCACGGCGATTTCGATCCTGGCCGGTTACGCCATCGCCCGCTTTCGCTTCGCGGGACGGCAGGCGTTCCTGCTGATCTTCCTGGCCACCCAGATGTTCCCGGCGGTGCTGCTGATCGCCCCCTTGCTCTCGCAGTGGTATGCCCTCGGGCTCATCGACACCTACCAGGCACTGATCTACTCGAACTTGTCCTTCACCGTGCCCTTCACAGTCTGGATGCTAGTCGGGTACTTCGAGTCGATCCCGCGCGAGCTGGAGGAGAGCGCCATGATGGACGGGTGTGGGCGCTTCGGCGCGCTCTGCCGGGTCGTGCTTCCGCTCGCCGCGCCTGGCATCGCGGCCACCGCCATCTTCGCGTTCGTGTCATCGTGGAGCGAGCTGTTGTTCGCCATCACGTTCACCACCCAGACCGAGATGCGCACGCTCTCGGCCGGGCTCCTGTTCATGGTCGGGCAGTACGAGATCCAGTGGGGCCAGCTCTCGGCCGGAGTCATGATCAGCACCATCCCGGTGGCCGTGCTCTTCGTCTTCCTCCAGCGCCACCTCATTCGCGGCCTCACCGCCGGCGCCCTTAAAGGGTAGCCGGCTGCTGAAAAAGGCCCATCTGCTTCGTTGGCTCGGCCGCACGCTCAACGTAGAGAGACTACGCCTCGCGTGCGGCGGTCGGGCGCCGCCTCGCATCTGGACCTTTTTGAGCAGCCCGCGGGTGCTCCTGCAGGCTCGATAGACCCCATAGTGGCGGGTGTAGAGTGAAGTTCATGGTGCGCGCCATCGCGCTGACCTTGACGCTCCTGCTCGGAGCCGTGAACGCTCACGCCGCGACCAATCTCGACGATGTGGTGCGGGGGTTGGAGGCGGCCTATAGCCAGATGACCGACTTCAAGGCCGACTTCTCTCAGTCCGCCTACAACAAGAGCCTCAATCAGACCATTCCCGCGCAGGGCACGGTCTACCTCAAGAAGGGCGGGAAGCTGCGCTGGGAGTACGCGGAGCCCACGCCACAGGAGATCGTGTCCGATGGCAAACAGCTCTGGGTCTACACGCCGAGCCTCAACCAGGTGAACGTGGGCCCAGCCCCGGAGGCTTTGGCTGGCCCCGCGGGCAGCTTCCTGGCCGGGCTCGGCAAGGTCCGCGAGCACTTCGACGTGCGCTTCATGAATCCGGCGCAGCCTACCGATCGCGACGGCAACTACGTCCTCGACCTGGTCCCCAAGCAACCCCTGCCGACGCTCAACCGCCTGATCCTCACCGTGGGGCCCAAGCAGTTCGAGGTGCGCAAGGCCGTGGTGTATGACCAGTTCGAGAACGCCGTCACGATGCAGTTCGCCAAGGCCACCACCAACAGCGGTATCCCGGACAAGGTCTTCACCTTCGTGCCACCGAAGGGAGTGGCCACCGTCCCTCTGCGGTAAGATCGGGACATGGCCGTGGACAACTCCTTCGATATCGTCTGCAAGGTCGACCACCAGGAAGTCACCAATGCCGTCGACCAAGCGCGCCGGGAGATCGAGACGCGCTACGATCTAAAGGGCACCCGGAGCGAGGTGGCCCTCGAAAAGACCGCGCTCACCGTGACGGCGCCCGACGACATGAAGCTGAAAGCGGTGGTCGACATCCTTCAATCGAAGCTGCACCGGCGCGGCGTACCGCTCAAGGCCCTCTCCTACGGCAAGGTCGAGTCGGCGGCCGGCGGAACACTCCGACAGAAGATCGACCTCCAGCAGGGGATCCCCATCGAGAAGGCGCGGGAGATCGTCCGGCTCGTCAAGGACAGCAAGCTCAAGCTGCAGGCCGCCATCCAGGAGGACAAAGTCCGCGTGTCCGGCAAGAACCGCGACGATCTTCAGAAGATCATCGCCGCCCTGCGCGAGAAGGACCTCGGCATTGCGCTGCAGTTCGACAACTACCGCAGCGCCTAGCGTGAAGGTCCACCTCACCACCCTCGGCTGCCCGAAGAACCAGGTCGATTCCGAGCTGATGTTGGGCATGCTGGCCAAGGCCGGCTTCCCCGCCGCCGCGCGGCCGGAAGACGCCGAGTGCGTCATCGTCAACACGTGCGCCTTCGTCGAGCGCTCGCGCCAGGAGTCGGTCCACGCCATTCTCGAGCTGGCGCGTCTCAAGGAAGCGGGCTCCTGTCGATCCCTGATCATCACGGGGTGTCTCACCCAGCGGTACGGGGCCGAGGTGCTGAGGGAGATTCCCGAGGTCGACGGCATCCTGGGGACGTCAGAGCTGCACCGCGTGGTGGACCTGGTGCGCCAGGCGGCGGGCCGTCACGACTGGGTGGCGTCGGCGCCGCCCGGATATCTCTACAATGCGGGTACGCCCCGCCTCCTCACCGTGAACGTGCCCTACGCGTACGTCAAGATCGCCGAGGGATGCGACATGGGCTGCTCCTTCTGCGCGATCCCCCAGTTCCGCGGTCGCCATCGCAGCCGTCCCCTCACCGACATCGTGCGCGAGGCGGAGGCGCTGGGCGCCCAGGGCATCCAGGAGGTCATCCTCGTCTCCCAGGACACGCTCGCCTACGGGCGGGACATACCTGGCAACGGCGACATCGGCGACCTCCTGCTGGCCCTCGGCGACACGCGCGTGCCGTGGATCCGCCCCATGTACCTGCATCCCGCGCACGTGAACGAGCGGCTCATCGACAAGTGGGCGAGGGCTCGCGTGGTGCCCTACCTCGACATTCCGATCCAGCACGCCGACGACGCCATCCTGCGCGCCATGCGCCGGGCGGTCACCGCGCGCCGCATGCGCGAGATCGTGGCCGCCTTCCGCGCGGCCATCCCCGGATTGACCGTCCGCACCACCGTGCTCCTCGGCTTCCCGGGCGAGACAGAGGCCTCGCTCGAGCACCTCCTGGAATTCATCGAAGACGTTCGCTTCGATCGCCTGGGTACGTTCACGTACTCGCCGGAGGAGGGCACGCCCTCTCCGTCCTTCGCCGACCAGGTGCCCGCCGAGGTCGCGGCCGAACGCGCCGCCCGCGTGCAGGAGAGCCAGGATCGAATCGCCTGGGATTTGAACGCGAGGCTCCTCGGCCGCGAACTGGCTGTTCTCGTGGATGGCCCGAGCGAAGATCCGGCCTTTGCCTTCGAGGGACGCACGGCCGGACAGGCGCCGGAGATCGACGGCGTGGTGTATCTGCAAGGTCGATCACCCAACGCCACACGCCGAGGTCCGGTGCGGCGACGCTCCGTCAACGGCGGCCGCCGCCGATCGTCGGCGCGCCCCCAGGCCTTTCTGCCCGGGCACTTCGCCCGCGTCCGCATCGTCGAGGCCGAGGGCTACGAGCTCGTCGGCGAGCGTGTCTGAGCCCGGGGCGTCCGTCCGGCGCCTCAGCAGCACGGACCAGCTCGCTCTTCTGATCGCTACCGTGGGCGGCGCCGGCTACGCGCCGATCGCGCCCGGCACGGTGGGCAGTGCGGTGACCGCGGTATTTCTGTGGCTGGTTCCGTTCACCCGGAGCGGACTCCTGGTTTTCCTCCTGGCCGTGATCGCAGTGGGCACGTGGGCGGTGCATCGCGCCGAGCGCGTGCTCGGCGGCAAAGACCCTGGAGCCATCGTCATCGACGAGGTCGCGGGGATGACCCTGTCCGTGGCGCTCTTCCCGCTGACCATCCCCGTGCTCGCCGTGGGGTTCCTGCTGTTCCGCCTCTTCGACATCGTGAAGCCTCCGCCCGCGCGCGGCAGCCAGCGGCTTCGTGGCGGAGCCGGCGTCATGATCGACGACCTCATCGCCGGCCTCTACGCCCTCGCGGTCCTCGGCGTCGCCCACTTCCTGCTCCGGTGGCCGTGACGTGACGGGCGGGGCGCGGGTGGTGGGGGTAGGTGGAATGCCCGGGGCCGGGATGGATCCGGGAGTCCGGATGCTCGTCCTGGCCCTCGAACGCGCGGGTCTTCCCGTGGCGAGCTGCGCCCTGGTGGAACCGGATGAGGCGTGCTGCGAGCAGGCGCTCGGGCCGGGCGCGCCGCTCACCGTTATGCTCGCACGTGCGGATGGCTCCGAGGGCGACCTAATCCGCCGCGTGGTAGCGCGCGCGACCAGCACGCGGCTCGTGCTCAACGACCGCGCCCTTGCGTTGCTGGAGGCGCGGTATCGCCGGGTCGACCGCCATTTGCCCCGCGCGGCGGAGCGGCAGGCCCTGCTCCCCCAGGGCGCGATCGTGTGGGAGACCGGGGACGGGACACCGGCCTGGGCGCTGGAGAGCGCCCAGGAGATCTTCGCGGTCTTTCCGCGGGGCGTCGACGCGTGGTCGACCGTGATCGGTGACCTCGTGCCGTTCCTGCAGCCGCGGTGGGCGGCGCTCGGTACGGTGCGTGTCCGCGTGCTCAGGACGGCGGGCGTCACTGGCGCCGACATCGAGGAGCGCCTGGGTGAACGGCTCGCCAAGCCCCTCGCGGGATCGCCGGCCGCTGAGGCCTCGGCCACCCTGCTCACCGTCGACGGCGAGACCTGGATCCGCGTGCAGGGGCGGGGAGCGACCGCAGAGGCCGCCGCCGCCACCTTGATCGCGGCGGAGGCCGCGCTCGCCGAGATCCTGGGCGATGACTGCTACGGTCGCGACGGCGAGCAGCTCGAAGGGGTCGTGGGGCGCCTGCTGCTGGAGCGTGGTGCGACGCTCTCGGTGGCCGAGTCGTGCACGGGTGGCCTCGTCGGCGATCGCCTCACCAACATCGCGGGCGCATCGGCCTACTTCGATCGGAGCGTGGTCGCGTACTCGAACCGGGCCAAGCAGGAGCTGCTGGGCGTCCCAGAGGCGATGCTCAGGGCCCACGGTGCCGTCAGCGCTGACTGCGCCGAAGCCATGGCGCGGGGCATCTCGGACCGTACGGGCAGTGACTGCGGGCTCGCCATCACGGGCATCGCCGGCCCGGACGGCGGCACGCCGACCAAGCCGGTCGGAACGGTCTTCATTGGCATCGCCGTGGAGGGTGCCGTCGCAGCCCAGCGCTTCCAATTCCTCGGCGATCGCCGCGCGGTGAAGTGTCAGGCGGCCCATACGGCGCTCGATCTCCTGAGGCGCCGGCTGCTGGCTCTGAGCCCCCGGCAATAGCGAGCATCCGGACGTTCGTCGCCGTCACCCTGCCCCCGGCGCTCCGGCAGCGTCTGGAGGCGGCCGGCGCGCCACTGCGCGCCGTGACGCGCGGGGTCTCGTGGGTGGGCACGGACAACTTCCACGTGACCCTGAAGTTCCTGGGCTCCGTCGAGGACCAGCGCGTGGAGGCGATCGCGATCGCGGTGGGCGCGGCGGTCGCTGGTCTCGAGGCGTTCGACATCGCGCTGCGCGGGCTGGGGGCTTTTCCGACCTCCTCTCGCCCGCGGGTCATCTGGGCGGGCGTGGGGTTCGGAGCGCCCGGCCTGGTGGCCCTGGCCGAGGTGGTGGAGCAGAGCCTTGCCCCCCTCGGCTTTCCTCGCGAGGCGCGAGGATTCTCGGCTCACATCACGCTTGGTCGGGTCCGCGAGCCCCGACGCGACCCAGCTCTCACCGAAGCGCTGGCCGGCGCGGCGAACGTGGAGTTCGGCTCGGCCCGGGTGGATCGCGTGGTCCTGATGCGAAGCGAGCTGTCGCCGCGCGGCGCCCGCTACTCGGAGATTGCCGGCCTGTCGCTGGCCCGCCGATCGTGATCGGAGGTCGATGCGGCGTGACGCCGACCGAGTGGTCGCCAGTGGCGAGCGGCGTGTCCGACATTGTCGACGTTGATTTCGTCGTCGGCTCACCCCTAGAATGGCCGCGGCGTTTTCGACCGCGCCCGCGAAACACGAACCCGCAAGGAGATGCGAATGGCTGAAACCAAGAGCGACCGGCGACAGGCGCTGGACCTCGCGATCGCACAGATCGAGCGGCAGTTCGGCAAAGGCGCGGTCATGCGTCTGGGGGCGGGCGGGCCTCTCGAAGAAGTGGCCACCATCCCCACCGGCGCGTTGTCCCTCGATGTCGCCCTGGGCGTCGGAGGGCTGCCGCGTGGCCGCGTCTGCGAGATCTTCGGTCCGGAGTCGTCGGGCAAGACCACGCTCGCCCTGCACGTGGTAGCCGAAGCTCAGCGTCTGGGTGGCATCGCGGCGTTCATCGACGCCGAGCACGCCCTCGATCCGATCTATGCGCGGCGCCTCGGCGTGAACACCGACGAGCTGCTGATCTCCCAGCCAGACACCGGCGAACAGGCACTGGAAATCGCCGAGACCCTGGTGCGCTCGAACGCCGTCGACGTCATCGTCGTCGACTCGGTGGCCGCCCTGGTGCCGCGGGCCGAGCTGGACGGCGACATGGGCGATTCACTCCCCGGGCTCCAGGCCCGCCTCATGTCCCAGGCCCTCCGCAAGCTGACCGCCGCCATCTCGCGCTCGGGCACTGTGGTCATCTTCATCAATCAAATCCGCGAAAAGATAGGCGTCATGTTCGGGTCGCCAGAGACGACGCCGGGCGGGCGCGCGCTCAAATTCTACGCCTCGGTGCGGCTCGACATCCGGCGCATGGACGCCATCAAGCAGGGCACGGAGTCGATCGGTGTCCGCACCAAGGTCAAGGTGGTGAAGAACAAGCTGGCCCCGCCTTTCCGCGAGGCGGAATTCGACGTGGTATACGGCGAGGGCATCTCCAAGTCGGGCACGGTGCTCGACGCCGGGGTAGAGCAAAGCCTCATCGAGAAGTCGGGCACCTGGTACACGTACAAGAACGAGCGCATCGGGCAGGGCCGCGAGAACGCCAAGAAGTGGCTGCAGGAGAATCCCGCCGCGCTCGGCGATCTCGAGGCCAAGATCCGCGAGGCGTTGGGGCTGCGGGCGGTGGCACTCATCAAGTGAGCGAGTGGGCGCCCCCACGAGCACCCCGTGATCTCGGGCCGGGCGCTCACGCCCTTCGGCTATCGTAGGCCCTCGGCGCGCCCTCGACATCGCGGCGGCCCGCCGAGCGGCCGCCGATCTCCTGTCCCGGCGCGCCTGGACCTGCGCCGAGCTGGCCGCGCGGCTGCGTCGCCGTGGAGCCCCACACGAGGTCGCCGCCACGGTGGTGGCTGATCTCATCGCGCGCGGACACCTGAACGACGCCCTGTTCGCTCGCCAGTGGGCGGAGACGCGCGCGGCGCGCGGCTACGGCCCCGCCCGACTCGCGACCGAGCTGCGCGCGCGGGGCGTGGCGGCCGCGCTGGTGAAGGCCGCCCTGGAGTGCCTGCCGCCGGACGACGAGCTGGAGCGCGCCCGCGAGGCGGCGCGTCGACGGCTGGCCGCGCTCCGGCGGGGGCAGAGAGAGCGCGCCGCCGGCCGCCTGCGCGACTCCCTCCTGCGTCGGGGATTCGGCGCAGCGGTTGTGGCACGTGTGGTCAGGGAGCTGTTGGGCGTCGAAGAGAGTGCGGGTTGGCCGCCGGACCCCTGATCATGCCGTGGGTCTCGCCTGCTTCGAGCGGGCCGGGAGTAGCCCGCGTCGAACGTCGAGAAGCACCGCGCGTGATGCTCGGCGATGGAGCTTGAACTCGAGCGGCTCCGCCTCCGCGAGTGGCGCGAGGAGGATTGGCCGGAGGCCCACGTGTTCGCGTCCGATCCCGAGGTGGTCCGCTACCTGGACTGGGGTCCCAGCACCGAGGAGGAAGAGCGCGCGTTCATCGGGGAAACCATACATGCGCGGCAGGAAGTGCCCCGCACGCGCTGGGATCTCGCCGTAGCGCTCGCCGATACTGACCGCGTGATCGGCAGCTGCCGGATCTGGATCGAGTCGGCTCAGCACGGGGAAGCCTCGATCGGGTATACGCTGGCCCGGGCGTCGTGGGGACATGGCTTCGCCACCGAGGTCGCGCGCGGTCTGTTGCGCTTCGGCTTCGAGACCCTGAGGATGCACCGCATCTACGCCATCGTGGAGCCCGAGAACGTGGCCTCCGCGCGGGTGCTCGAAAAAGTCGGCATGCGACGCGAAGGGCGCCTGCGCGAGCACCGCTACGCCAAGGGCCGCCGCCGCGACTCCGTGCTCTACGCGATGCTCGCGCCGGAGTGGGCGGCGACCCCTCCTGGCGGAACGTAACCCGCGACGCGTGCGACCGGGGGCTCCCGGGCCGGCGGAATGGCCGATGTTACAATGAACGTTCCATGACTGGCGAAGCGCTGCGCGAAGCGTTCCTGCGTTTCTTCGAACGCCACCAGCACACGCGCGTGCCCTCGTCCCCGCTGGTACCCGTCGGTGACGCGACCCTGCTCTTCACGAATGCCGGTATGGTGCAATTCAAGGGCGTGTTCCTGGGTGAGGAGCGGCGCGACTACGTGCGCGCGACCACCTGCCAGAAGTGCGTCCGCGCCGGCGGCAAGCACAACGACCTGGAGAATGTGGGGCGCACGGCGCGCCACCACACGTTCTTCGAGATGCTCGGCAACTTCTCCTTCGGCGATTACTTCAAGGCGGACGCCATTGCCTTCGCCTGGGAGTTCCTCACCAAGGATCTCGGCATCGATCGCGCGCGCCTCATGGCCACGGTCTTCACGGACGACGATGACGCCTTTCGCCTCTGGAAGCAGGTGGCGGGGTTCTCCGACGAGCGCGTCCTGCGCCTCGGTGAGAAGGAGAACTTTTGGGCCATGGGCGACACCGGGCCCTGTGGCCCGTGCTCGGAGATCCACTTCCATCAGGGCGACGACCTTCCCTGCGCTGAGGTGGCGGCGGGGCGCCCGTGCCTGGGTCCGGCGTGCGACTGCGACCGCTGGCTGGAGATCTGGAATCTCGTGTTCATGCAGTTCAACCGCGACACGAGCGGGGTGATGACCCCGCTGCCGCGTCCGTCGATCGACACCGGCATGGGGCTGGAGCGCATGGCCGCGGTGCTGCAGGGCAAGCGTTCCAGCTTCGACACCGATCTCTTTGCGCCCCTCATCGCGCGCATTGCGGGCCTGGCGGACAAGACGTATGGCGCGAGCAAGGACGATGACGTCTCCATGCGCGTGATCGCCGATCACGCGCGGACGGCCACCTTCCTCATCGGGGACGGGGTCCTCCCCTCCAACGAGTGGCGAGGCTACGTGCTGCGGCGGATCATGCGGCGGGCCATGCGCCACGGCCGCATGCTGGGCCTCACCGAGCCCTTCCTGTGGCGCGTGGTGTCCCTGGTGGGCGAGGTCATGGGGCGGGCCTATCCGGAGATCGTGGCCGACCAGGGACGCATCGAGGAAGCGGTTCGCCAGGAGGAGGAGCGCTTCGCGGAGACCCTCGACCAGGGGATGCGGCGGATCGAGCAGTATATCGAGGAGGCGATGCCACCGAGCAGGGGTCTCGCCTCCCCATCGGCACCGCATCAGCGGCGCGTGGCCGACGGTCGCTTTCTCTTCACCCTCTACGACACGTACGGCTTCCCGCGCGACCTCGCGGAGGAGATCCTGAGCGACAGGGGCTGGATCGTCTCCGAGGAGACCGAGCGAGCCTGGAACGAGGAGATGGAGGCCCAGCGCCGGCGCGCTCGGGCCGGAGCGGTGTTTGGTGCCGACGAGGGCGCCCACGAGAGCGCCAGCCTCTTCCAGCGCCTGTCGGACGAGATCCCCAGGGTGGCCTTCGTGGGCTACGAGGCGCTCACCGCACCAGGACGCATTCTGGCGATGGTGAGCGGGACGCGGCGGGTCCGCGAAGTGACTGTCGATGACGAGGTGGAGATCATTCTGGACCGGACTCCAGCGTACGCCGAGTCCGGAGGTCAGGTCGGCGACACCGGCGCCATCGTCGGCCGCGCCGGGCGCGGGCGGATCATCGACACGTACTACCGGGGGGCGAAGCTCATCGTCCACCGCGTGAAGGTCGAGGCCGGAGGCCTGCGCGAAGGCGAAGACGTGGCCGTCAGCGTCGAGACACCGCGCCGCCTGGGCCTCCGCCAGCACCACACCGGAACCCATCTGCTCCACGCGGCCCTGCGCCGCGTCCTCGGCACCCACGTCATGCAGGCCGGCTCGCTGGTGGCCCCCGACCACCTGCGATTCGACTTTTCCCACGGCCAGGCGGTCAAGGCGCACGACCTCGAGCAGATCGCCGACCTCGTGAACGAGCAGGTGCAGGCCAACGTGCCGGTGACTCACGAGGAAATGGGCCTCCAGGACGCGCTCGCTGGCGGGGCCATGGCCCTCTTCGGCGAGAAGTACGGAGACCGCGTGCGGGTGGTGCGAATCGGCGACTTCTCCACGGAGCTGTGCGGCGGGACTCATCTAGACCAGACCGGACAGCTCGGCTTCTTCAAGGTCACGGAAGAGGGCGCCGTGGCGTCCGGCGTACGCCGCGTCGAGGCGGTGGCGGGAACGGCGGCGGCGGAAGCGGTGGCTCGGCAGGATCGCGTTCTGCGCGAGATCGGCGACATCCTGCACGCGGCACCGACGGAGGCACCGTCGCGTCTGCGCAAACTGCTCGACGATCAGCGGGCGCTGGAGAAGCAGCTCCAGGCCCTGGAGGGCAGGCTCGCCCGGGCCAAGGCCCAGGATCTCCTGGCCGGGGCGCGTCAGATCAACGGCGTGGCCGTCGTGGCCGGCCGCCTCGATGGGCTCGACACCGAAGGGCTGCGCGAGGTCGTCGACACCATTCGCGATCGGCTGGGATCGGGCGTGGTCTGCGTGGGCAGCGCGGTCGACGGCAAAGTCAGTCTCGTGGCCGCCGTCACCAAGGATCTGATCAAGCGCGTGCAGGCCGGCCGGCTGATCCAGGAGATCGCCAAGGTCGTGGGCGGCGGCGGGGGCGGGCGGCCGGACCTGGCGCAGGCCGGCGGCAAGGATCCGGCGAAGCTCGATCAGGCGCTGGCGCTCGTGTACGACATCGTGGCGCGTCCCTCGTGATCGACGAGCCAGGATGGTGGCCTTGAGTAACGGCGCGCCGTTCCGTGTCGATTCCCCCAGGGGGGAATGAGGCCCGAGAGCCGAGCCGCTGTCCTCGTCCTTGTGATCGTGGCGCTCGCCGTGGGGTGTCTCGGCGTCGGCGGCCCCAAAGCTGGTGCTCCCCCTCATCACCGCGAGCGTGGCTTCGCGAACACCAACGCGGGCTACACGCGCCCGGGTTTCTGGACGCGCTGGTCCTTCTTCGCGTCGCGCGTCTGGACGACGACCTTCGGGCCTCGTGTGGGCAGCTTTCCCATCGAGGCCAACGGCGATGCGGCGATGGCGAACCCGCCCGGGCCGACGGTGACGTGGGTCGGGCACTCCACGCTCCTCGTCCGGCTCGACGGGGTCAACGTGCTCACCGATCCTCAGTGGTCCGAACGGGCGAGCCCCGTGGGGTTCGCCGGCCCCAAGCGCGTGACCCCGCCCGGCGTGCCCTTCGAGGCGCTCCCGCCGATCCACGCCGTCGTGATCTCCCACGACCACTACGATCACCTCGACTTGCCCACGGTACAGCGCCTGGCCGCCGCGCACCGGCCGCACTTTTTCGTCCCCCTCGGCATGAAGGCGTGGTTTGCCGAGAATGGCATCGGTGACGTCGAAGAGCTCGACTGGTGGGAGGGGCGCGAGATGAAGGGGCTGACGGTGACGTGCGTGCCCGGCCAGCACTGGAGCCAGCGCTCGCCGTGGGATCTCAATCGACGCCTGTGGTGTGGCTGGGCCGTGGCGGGCCGGGATCGCCGCTTCTTCTTCGCCGGCGACAGCGCCTACTACGATGCGTTTCGGGAGATCGGGGCGCGCCTGGGTCCATTCGACCTCACCGCGGTGGCCATCGGAGCCTATCTCCCGCCCCGGATCATGAAGTGGAGTCACACCACGCCGGAGGAGGCGCTCCGGATCTTCGCCGACGTCCGCGGCACGCGTTTCGTGGCCATCCATTGGGGCACTTTCGATCTCGCCGACGAACCGCTGGACGAGCCGCCCCGCCGGCTCCGCGCGGAGACCGAGCGTCTAGGACTCGACGGGGACACGGTATGGGTGCTGAAGCACGGCGAGACGCGCGGCTGGTAGCGACTCAGGTCAGAGGCGCGAGAATCCTTGCGCCGCGGGGATCAGCAGTGCGACCGCCAGGGCGGCCGCGCTGAAGAGAGCCACCCAGCGCAGCGTGGTCTGGTAGCCCATCACCACGGCGTTTTGCTGGATCCACGCGTCGAGCAGCGCGACCGCTTGGGTGGTGGCCTCGGGGACCGAGCTTCCCCGCGCGATCGCCTGGTTCTCAATGGCGCGCCGGATCTGGTGGGTAGGATCGAGCCCGGGGATCATCCCGAGCCTCAGGCTTTCGTGGGCAGTGTTGATGCCCGTGGCGAGGATCACCCCGGCGAGAAGGGTGCCGAGCGAACCGCCGAAGAAGCGCAGGAAGAACTTGCTGGCGCGAAC
>JBKPAK010000201.1:0-9943 GCA_046726415.1 Candidatus Methylomirabilota bacterium | reverse complement strand
GGACCGAGGATGAGGAGTTTCAGGTCTCGGGTCGGGCGATCGAGGTCGAGAATCCCGACGAGCGCGCCCGGGTGCTGCGCGCGATTGCCTTCGGGGCGTACGACCCAAAGGATCCGATCTTCAGGCTCGACCTCGAGCGATGCCTACACGTGCGCTGGGACAATGTGGGGTGTCTAGATACCCGAGCGATCCGGACTGGCTGGACGGCCTCGTCGGGAAGAGTCCGTGAGAGTCATTGGTCTCTTCCCCAGGAGTGACCGCGATGAGGCGTCACGGTGGTGCCGGGGCGCCCCGAGCGTAGAGGGTTTAGGGCTCTACCGAGGCCCGCACAGCGTCGAGGGATATCGCGGGGCGTCACGGCGGTGCCGGAACGCCCCGAGCGTTGGGGGGTTTGGGGGGCCTACCGAGGCCCCCCATGTTCACAGTCCGCTATCCACCGAGTCCGGACGTACCGACCCAACCCGTCTCCGATACGTCGACAGTGACCCCGTCAGGGGCGGTGTACTTCACCTCGACGTTGGCATAGGGGCGGCCGCCCCCCACCCCGAGAGCTTGATTGATATCATCGCGGGGCTTGGCCCCCGCCGCCGCCAGCTTCTCGGTGATCTCCTCCAGGCTCTCGACCTGGAAGCCGATGTGGTGAATGCCGCTCCAGCCGGTGCCGCGCTCGGTCCCGGCCGCCGCGTCGGTTTTGAAGTTGAGGATGGCCAGATTAAGGTCCCCGTCGCTCAGGTAGTAGCCCCGCGCGCCGGGGCTGTCGATCTTGGCGATCTCCTTCATGCCGAACACGTCGATATAGAACTGGGCGGTCCTGTCCACGTCCTGGGTCGAGAGAGCGATGTGCTTGATCTTCGGCATGGCCTGTCTCCTATCCCCCCGTGGTTCGCGGTGATCTCCGTATCTGCCTCGGCAGGTTACGCCAGAGATCTCGAAAAGACCAGAGTCTTGGGACTTGCTTGACAGGGCAGACCCCCTCCGCCAACATCTCGCCACCGCTCTTTGAGGCCAGTCAGCCTGGGATGCGAGCGACCGAGGGGGAATGCGCAAATGAGCACCAACACCCGTGTCGCAGTGGCGCGATCGGACGTGGTGGGCAGCCTTCTGCGACCGGACTATCTGCGGGCGGCGAGACAGGGGGCCCGCGAAGGAAAGGTGAGTGAAGCCGACCTCCGGGCTGTGGAGGACCGCGCTGTGCGCGAGGCCATTGCCCTGCAGGAGTCGGCGGGGCTGGACGTCATCAGCGACGGCGAGCTGCGTCGGCAATCGTGGGTCATCACCATTCCGCTCCGCGAGGAAGGCGCGGCCCGGGCACCCCTGGCCGGCTTCGCGTTCCTTCCGGCCGAGGCCGGATGGTGGTCACTGTGGAAGGAGCCCGACGGCCGCCGCGCCCAGGTGTGGACGCTTCCCACGCGGCCGTTCATCACCACGCCGCTGGAGGTCGTGCGCGACATCGTGGCCGACGAGTACGCCTTCCTCAAGGCCAACACCCGCCGTCGAAGCAAGCTCACGATTCCTGCCCCGAGCTGGCATCGGATCTTCTGGCATCCCGAGTACTCGCGGGCGGCCTATCCCACACCCGAAGACTTCCTGCGCGCGGTGGCCGACTATCTGCGGGCGAACGTGGTGGAGAAGGTTATTGAGCTGGGCGGTGACTACATCCAGATGGATGCGCCGAACTACGCGCAATGGCACGTCGACCCCGAGAACCGCGCGGCGTTCGAGTCGTGGGGACATGACATGGCCGCAGAGCTTGTCGCCGACGCCGAGATCGACAATTCGGTGTTCGAGGGCATCCGCGGCGTCAATCGTGCCATCCACATCTGCCGCGGGAATGCGCCGGGCGGCCGCTGGCTGGCCAACGGCGGCTACGATCGCATCGCCGGCGATGTCTTCCCCCGCCTGACGAACTACGACCGGCTCCTGTTGGAGTACGACACGCCGCGGGCGGGAGACTTCAGCCCGCTGCGGCACGTCGGCCCCGAGACGACCATCGTGCTGGGCTTGCTGACCACCAAGCGCGGGGATCTGGAAGACCCCGCAGTCGTGGAGGCGCGCATTCGCGAAGCGACGCACTGCATCCCGCTGGAACGCCTGGCGCTGAGCCCTCAGTGCGGCTTCGCCTCCGGGGAGGCCGGCAACCCCCTTACACCGGCGCAACAGGAAGCCAAGCTTCGCCTGGTCGGTCAGGTCGCGCGCAAGGTCTGGCCGTCGTAGGCGCCCCACAATCAGAGATCGAGGGAGCGCCAGGCTTCCGCCGGGGCGGTCCGAGCGTTGGGGGGTTTGGGGGGCGATATCGGGGCCCCGTGGCTCGCGGGAAATCGAGGAGCGTCACGGCTGCGCCGGGGCGGTCCGAGCGTTGGGGGGTTTGGGGGGCCATATCGGGGCCCCCCATGTCTACCGTCCTTTCAGCTTCAAGTCCTCGTAGGGCGCCGAGTAGAGGTGGTTGGGGAGCAGCCCTAGGCCCGACTCGGCCACACGCGGGCCCACGCCATTGAGGAAGGCCGGCTCCATGAGCGGCAGAAACATCACGCGCTCGTGCATGAGTTGCTGGATGCGCTGCAGGGTCGCCTCGCGCTTCTTGCGGTCCATTTCCCCGATCTGCTCGCGGAAGAGCCCGTCGATGTCCGGATAGCCCCCGTAGGCGAACGTGCCTTCCGAGATCACGAAGGCTTCGATCCGCGTGGAGGCGTTGCCGGCCGCCGCCGACGCCGCGCGGACGAGGGGGCGGAGCTTCTTTTCCGCGTTCTCCTTGAGAAATCCCGCGCGCTCGAGCCCCCGGACCGTGACCCGGATGCCGACGGCCTGTAGGTAGTTCGCCACAGCCTCGGTGATCGGCGCGTACACCATATCGGTGAAAATAGCCCCCCCGTCGAAGCCGTTGGGATAGCCCGCCTCCGCGAGCAGGGCGCGAGCCTTTGCCGGATCGTATGAGTGCACTGGCGCCAACCAGGCGAAGTCGAAGCCGCGCGGGATGATGCTGCCTGTCACCTGGGCCGCTCCCAGGTACTCGGCCTGATTGATGGCCTGGCGGTCAATGGCGTGGTTGGCGGCGAGACGGACGCGACGGTCGTGCCATGCCGACTTGGCGTTCCACTGGTCCGCGAAGAGGATCCACTCGGTCCACGTGCTGAGCGTGGGCTTGAGCGTGAGGCCCGGAGTCTTCCTGATCTCCTCGCCCAGCGCGCCCCGGATCGAGTAGACGATGTCCGCCTCGCCCCGCTTGAGCATGGCTAGGCGAGTCGACTCGTCCGGCACCGACTTGAACACCAGCCGCTTGACGGAGGGCGCCTTGCGCCAGTGCTGCTCGTTGGCTTCGAGAACCAACTCCACTCCGGGCGTGAACGATGCGAACTTGTAGGGCCCGGCTCCCACGGGAGCCTTCTTGAATCCCTCGTCGCCCACCGTCTCGACGTACTTCTTCGGCACGATCCAGGCAGCCCCGGTGGCCGGCGTCGCATAGAACGTCATGAAGTCCGGCCACGGCTGCTTCAGGCGAAAACGGACGGTGTGAGGGTCCACGACCTCGACGGCGGCGACGCGTTCCTTGAGCAACTTGGCGCCGGACCCTCGGTAGCGCTCGAAGGAGAACTTCACGTCCTGGGCGGTGACGGGCTCGCCGTTGTGAAACTTGACCTGGCGGCGCAGTGAGAAGGCGTAGGTAAGCCCGTCGCGGGACGCGTTCCACGACTCGGCCAAGCTCGGCGCCATGGCGTTGCCAGGCATCGGTTTGACGAGACCATCGTGAAGGGCGTAGAGCACCATGAACGGTGTGGCGAGACCAGGGGTCTCGGCGGGATCGAGCCAGGTCGGGGCCAGCGACACGTGTACGCCCCAGGTCAGCTGACCTTCTGCGCTCCACCCCGGCACGGACCAGCCCACGAGGGCGCCAACGATAAGCGTGTGAATGAACAATCGACGAATGGCCAACCTCCTCAGAATAGAGTGCTCATCTTCGTCCCTGGGGCATGGTAAACCAACCTTGACATGGAGGCAGCCCTCGGCGAGATCGTCCCCAAGGGCCAGGCCCTCAAGGCCCACGCCCGTCGAACGCTCCCGCGCTGAGCGCCGCCTCCTCACACTGTCGGAGGATCGACCCATGCTTCGCGACTGTCCGCGCGGCAACTATCGCTACGTACCCGGCATCGCCGCCTTCTCGTCCGGCGTCGTGGCCATGTCCGGCTGGGAGATCGTCCACGCGACCCTGCGCGAGCCGCTGCCGTGGCGGGAGGGATTCGCGCGGATCGAGCGCCACCTGGGCGAGCACGGCCGTCCGCGGACGGCCCTGTGCGGGATCGAGCTTCGCAGTCCGGCGCCGTTCACCTTCGACGGATTCGACGCTTTCAACGCGGGCTACCGCGCCCTCCTCGCCGACTGGGGCATTCTGGTCGACGGTGACAATCCCATTCCCCGGACGAACGTGGCCCCGGTGGCGGCTGCCCCGCGAGAGCCGTCACTTTACGGATTCGCCTACACCACGGCGGGCTCCACCTCGACCCCGACCTTCGTGGTGGCCGGGGCTGGGGAGATGCGTGAGCGCGCGCGGGGCGCGGACGGCATCGTGCGCCACGGCGATACCTCGGCGGAGGCCATGCGGGAGAAAGTTCGCTTCGTGATGGGAATCATGCAGGAGCGACTGCACGCGCTCGGCGGAGACTGGAGCCGGGTGACCGCCATCGACGTCTACACCGCGCAGCCCCTCCACGGCTTCCTGGTCGAAGAAATCCTCCGCCCGGCCGGGCCCGCGGCCATCCACGGCGTCCGCTGGTTCCCCAGTCGCCCGCCGATCGAGGGACTCGAGTTCGAGGTCGACCTGCGAGGGGTCGGGCGCGAGCTGGTGCTCTGAGGCGCCAGCCGCCAGCGACCCGGCTTGGCGAGGCGTGCCGGGATCGGTTCGGGGGAATTCCCGGCGAAGTGCTATGCTCCGGCGGAATCCCACGCTCCACTGCGGAGGCCAAGGATCATGGAAACGCTGCGCGTCGATCGGGCGCCCAATGGCGTCGTGACCCTGACGCTGAATCGCCCCGAGAAGAAGAACGCCATGAATGCGGCGATGTTCAACGAGCTGCTGGCGGCGTTCCGCGAGGTGAACGGCTCGGCGTCGGATCGCGTTCTTGTGATCACCGGGGCCGGTGACGCCTTCTGCTCCGGGGCCGACCTCGGCGATCGCGGTCAGGACACGCGGCACCCGCTGGTGCGGCTTCACTGGGTCGCCGACATCGCGCTGGCCCTCCACAGGATCCCCAAGCCCGTCGTCGCCAAGGTCAATGGCGTGGCGGCGGGGCCGGGATGAACCTCGCCCTGGGCTGTGATCTCATCGTCGCCTCCGAGCACGCGCGCTTCTCCGAGATCTTTGCCCGCCGGGGTCTCAGCATAGATTTTGGGGGCTCGTGGCTGCTGCCGCGGCTAATCGGGATGCACCGCGCCAAGGAGCTGGCCTTCTTCGCCGACATCATCGCCGCCAAGGAAGCCGCCGAGCTGGGGCTGGTCAATCGCGTGGTGCCGGCTAGCCAGCTCGATGCCTTCGTGGCTGACTGGGCTGATCGCCTGGCGGCGGGCCCACCGCTGGCCCTCTCCATGACCAAGCGGTTGCTCACGAACTCATTCGCCATGTCCATGGACGAGGCGCTGGAAGCCGAGGGCATGGCCCAGACTGTCAACAATCGCACGGAGGACGCCCCGGAGGCGATCCGCGCCTTCCTGGAAAAGCGCGAGCCGAAGTTCCAGGGACGGTGAACGGCCGCTACAGCCAGCCGGCCCGGCGGAAGCGCCAGAAGAGGTAGATGTCGATGGCGGCCATGAGGCCGAGAATGAGGGGATAACCAACCTGCCAGCGCAGCTCGGGCATGTTCTCGAAGTTCATCCCATACACGCCGGCGATCATGGTCGGCACCGCGACGAGCGCCGCGTAGGCGGCCAGGCGCTTGGTCGTCTCGTTCTCCTGCATGGTCACCAGCGAGAGATGCACCGACATGGCTGTCGTCGCCATGTCGCGAATGGAGTCGATCGTCTGGTTGATGCGGAAGAGATGGTCGTAGACGTCGCGGAAGTAGTCTTGCAGCCCGGTGCACACCTCGGGAACGCGGCCCCCATACAGCTTGCCGGCGGCCTCCTGGAGGGGACCGACGGCGTGCTTGAGAGTCACCAGCTTTTCCTTGAGGGCGTACAGGGCCTGCAGACTGGCCCGTCCGGAGTCGTGGGCAAAAATCTGCTCCTCCAGGCGCTCGAGTTCGACTTCCAGCGCATCGAGCACCGGGAAGTACCGGTCGACCACCGCGTCCATGAGGGCGTACAGCACGTACCCTGCTCCGTGGCGCAGGAGCGCGGGCTCGCGCTCCGAACGGGTGCGCACGTCGGCGAAGCCCCGTTTCGTGCGGCTGCGCACGGACAGGACGTAGTTGCGGCCGACGAAGATGTTGACCTCGCCCACGCAGAGTCCGTCGACGCCGGTCTCGACGGTGTGCAGGACCACGAACAGCGAATCGCCGTACTCCTCGATCTTGGGGCGCTCGTGTCCGTGGCGCGCGTCGTCCACGGCCAGCTCGTGGAGGCCGAACTCGCGTTGCATCTCCGCCAACTCTTCGGGATTCGGCTCATAGAGGGCCACCCACACGAAACAGCCGGGGCGCTGCAGATAATCAGAGATCTCGTGGACGGAGATGTCCGCGAGTTTCTTGCCATCCTCGTAGGCGACGCAGTTGACGACCATCGCGAAATCCCCGGCCCCGATGATATCAGGGCCACCGCCCACTCCGAGTGGAGCGCCTGGGCGCCAACCGCCGCTGGTTCGGGCCGATTCTGCTATCCTGCGCGACATGAACCTCTTGCGCCCTGTGGACAAGACGCTGGTCGTCAACGGGCTGCGACTTCACCTGCTCGACTGGGGCGGTGACGGGCGCACGCCTCTCCTGCTCCTCCATGGCTTCACCGGGCATGCCCATGCCTGGGACACGCTCAGCATCGCGCTCCAGCCACACTTCCACGTGTACGCGCTCGACCAGCGCGGTCACGGCGATAGCGATCCGGCCGACACGTACAATGCCATCGTCGCCTTCGACGACATCTCCGGCGTCCTCGCACAGCTCGGGGTAACGTCGCTCATCCTGGTGGGCCTTTCGATGGGCGGGCGGAATGCGATGTACTTCACCGCCAAGCGGCCGGAGGTCGTGCAGAAGCTGGTGATCGTCGACATCGGTCCGGAGATCAGCCGCCGAACCTCAGAGCCTTCGTCGGGACCTCCCGAGCCGGACACGTGGGAGAGCATCGAGCAAGCAGCCCAGCACCTGTACCGGGCGAACCCGTTTCCCGGGATACACTACTATCGCTGGGTGGTCTCGCACAGCCTCAAGAAGCGCGCCGACGGAGCGCTCGTATGGGGCTGGCATCCCAGCATCAAGGAACGCCGAGCGCAAGCGGACGTGGACTGGTGGGCGATCCTGAAATCCATCGCGCCGCCGACCCTGGTGCTTCGCGGGGAATATAGTCCCGTGCTCGATCGCGACGTGGCCGAGCGGATGGGCCGGGAGCTTCCGCGCGGCCGGTTCGTCGAGATACCGAAGGCGGTGCACACGCTCCACGAGGACAACCCCGACGTCGTCCTAGCCACCCTAAAGGACTTTCTCGGTTTCTAATCAGATGGGGGCCTCGACAGGGCCCCCATGCCCCATGTTCGGAGCGCCCCGGCGCGGGCGGGACGCTCCGTGTTGCTCAGGTGCGGCCAGCCGTCGCGGGCGCCGCCTCGCCGAAGACCGGGTTGTCCGTCTTGTCGATGAGTGACGGCTCACCCTCGGTGGGGAGCATCTCGGCGTAGTTCTGCGCCGCCTCGATGTCCTTCTCCCACACCTCCCGCGGCAGCTCGTACAGCACCTCGATGCCGTGCCCATCGGGGTCGGAGATGTAGACGCTGTGGGTCATACCGTGGTTGACGCGCCGGTGGAAGGTCACGCCCTTGCTTTGAAGGAAGGCCAGCTGCTTGAGCCACGACTCCCGGTCGGGCCACATGATGGCCACGTGGTTCAGCCCGACGCGGCTCGGCATGAGATCCCAGCGCTCGGGGTCTCCATCGGCGGCGCGCTCCTTGGGCACCTCGCACAAGGCCAGGTCGTGATGGCTGACATCCCCGTGAGCATCGACCCCGCTGTAGAAGCGCATCTTGGGTCGCGTCCGCCCGGGGATCGACTTCAGCTGAGCGACGCAGCGGAAGCCCATGATCTCGGTCCAGAAGCGGTGTGACACGTCGAGGTCTCTCACGTTGAGAACCAGGTGATTGACCCCGCGCGGCGTCTGGGCCTGGGCCGGCGGTGCGGGAGCGTGCAGGTCGTCCTTCGCCATGGGTGCCCTCCAGGATCGATGAGAGGCAGCTATGGGCAGCCACCGTGGCCGCCTTGTGCCCCGACATTGTAAAGCAACGGGGGTGACGGGGCCACTGACGCCCTGAGAGAGGGTTCAAAAAGATCCTCTTTTGGACCACCTCGAACACGCTAGAATCCGCCACGTCGTTGCTGGGCCGGCGCCGGCGAAGGCGCGAAGCGGCTCCGCCGGGGGCGGCCGTGCCTCGAGAGTGGAGCGACAGGTTGACCCGACAGACGAGGAGGAGCAGGCCATGGGAAAGAGTCTGGCGATTGTGGTGGCGCTGGTCGCGTCAATGGCCGCAAGTGCGTCGGCGCAACAAGCTCCCGCGAGTGGAAGTGCCGCGGCACAGCCTCCGGATTGCGCGGCGTTGATCAAGCAGATCAGGGATCAGGTCGGTAACCGGTTCGACGCTGGCCGTCACAGCGCGGTCGACCTCGCCCAGCAGGCGGAGAAGCTGCACAACGACAAGAAGTCGCCCGAGTGCGTGGCCAAGGCCCAGGAGGCACAGAAGGCGGCTGGACTCGCGGCAGCCAAGTAGCCGCCGAGCGGGAAGAGGGGTGCTGGCGCCGTCCAATCTCGAATGAGCACAGCGCAGCACCTGTGGCGCCATCGAGCCGAGGGGCCGCAGGCGTTTGGTCGGCGCCGAAGCCCCACTTTCCGCCGCCCGGCGCGCACTTCGTTCGGGTGTTATGGCATCGGGATGCCGCGTCGGGCGAGCTCACCGTCGAGATCCAGCGCCCTGGTCGGCGTCGATCGACCGTCGGGAACCGTCCAGAAGATTTCGAACTCCAGCCCATCCGGATCCTTGGCGTAGAGCGACAGGCTGACGCCATGATCCGACGAGCCGACCAGCGCGCCCGCCTCGAGCAGACGCTGCCGCGCGCGCACGAGATCGGTCAGCTCGCCGACCTCCCAGGCCGAGTGGTACATCCGCGCGACGCGCTCGTCGGGGGCCGGCACGCCCGTCTGCTCGAACAGGCCGAGGTGGTGGTCGTCGAGGCTACCGGGGATCTTCAGGAAAGCGCTTCGCGGAGACTGGCTCTTCACCTCGAAGCCCAGCACGTCGCGGTAGAAGTGCACGCTGCGCTCGACGTTCGACACCCAGAGCACGAGGTGCTGCAGGCGCTTCAGACCGATTCCGGTCGCCACGGTCGTCGTGGTCATGATGTCAGCCTCCTGGCGCGGTGAGTCTCGACGCTCATCGAGCCGCTGTTGGGTAGTCCACGCTCACGGTGATGGCCACGCAAGCGATCACCGTGTCGCCGCCCGGCACCTTCAGGCCTCCGGCCACCGGATGGATCGTCACCTCGCCATGTGGCAGCTCCCGCCGCACGCGATCGACGTCGACGGAACCCGGGTTGGGCACGCCGACGGTGACATCGACGAGCATCTTTCCGCCGCGCTCGCGGACTTCCTGAAATAGGGGCAGGCTGGAGTGCCGGATGGCATCCGACACCGCGCGGCACGCCGCGGTGGTGGAGTCTTCGCCATGGACGTCAACGCCCATCCCGAACTCGAGGACCATCCTCTTCGCGCTCACTCGCTCCCTCCGTCGCATTCGCCATGCGCGTCTGACACTCGTGTTGGCCGACCG
>JBKPAK010000200.1:0-36766 GCA_046726415.1 Candidatus Methylomirabilota bacterium | reverse complement strand
GAGCTCCACGGTCCGGCCACGAGCACGGGCGGCGCAGCCCTCATGGTGATCGTGAACGGCCCCGTCCGGCGGCGCCTCGGCGTCCAGGGCACCGCCAATCTGTTCGGGCCGGGGTTTCGCGCCAACGCGACGATTGGTCGCGCCCTTCGCCTGGTTCTCCTGAACTGCCTGGATTGCCGGCCCGGGGTGCTCGACAAGTCGACTCAAGGATGGCCGGGGAAATACTCGCTGTGCTTCGCCGAGAATGAGGAGGCAAGTCCGTGGGAGCCGCTCTCGGTGGCTCGCGGCTTCCGCGCCGACCAGTCGACTGTCACCGTGTACGCGGCCGAGTCCGGACACAACGTGCTTTCCCACGGGACGCGATCCCCGGAGCGCCTGCTTGCCCTGTTCGCCGACGCGATGGCCGGGCTCGGAAGCCTGAGCCCCGGCCGCTCGGTCATCGTGCTGGCCCCCGAGCATGCGCAGCATCTCGGGCGCGTCGGCTGGGATCGGCTCCGCACTCAGGCCTGGCTCTACGAGCACGCCTGGCGCTCGCTCACCGCTCTCAAGCGCGCCGGCAAGGTCGAACCCGCGTTCTTCACCAATCCGAAACTGCTGGAGTGGATCTACCAGGATGCCGCCGCCGGTCCCCAGGGTATGCTCGATCACGATCTCGCTGAGCGCGTCACCGAGGCGGACGAGGCTGTCCGGGTGCATCGCGGGCTCGGTCCGGAAGACATCTTGCTCTGCGTGGGCGGCGGGGAGGCTGGCGGCCATTCCGCCTTTTTCCCCTCGTGGAGTCGAGGCCGCTCCGTTCCCTTCGTCACCAGGGAGGTCCCATTATGACGCGCATCCTCGATCCCACCCTGCGCACGGCGTCGCCGAATGCGGTCTCGGCGGCCCCGCGTCCGGACGATCTGCGGGGAATCACTCTCGGGCTGCTCGCCAATGGCAAATCCAACGGCATGGCCCTCCTCGACCGCATCGCCGAGCTGCTGCGCGCGCGCCACGGCGCGGGCGAGATCGTGCGGGTGGCCAAGACGAACGCGAGCGCTCCGGTGAGCGAGGAGGATTCCGAGCTGCTGGCCAAGCGCTGCGCCGCCGTGATCACCGCCATCGGCGATTGAGGGTCGTGCTCGTCGGGCAGTGTGCTCGACGCCATCTCGTTCGAGAAGCGCGGCATTCCGGCGGCGGTGGTCATCACCGAGCCCTTCGTGCCCACCGCCGTCGCCATGGCCGAGCTGGCGGGGCTGCCTGGCTATCCGCACGCGGTGATTCCCCATCCGGTCGGGAGCCTGACCCCTGCCGAGGTGCTCGAGCGCGCGGAGGTCATCACCGGGCGCGTGGCCGAGCTGCTCGTCCGATCGGCCTCCGTCTAGGATCGAACCCGCACTGCTCGTGCGCCCGCGCGAGGGCGCCCGGGTAGTCGCGATCGATGACGGGGCCCCGGGCGGATGGATCTCGAGATCCGACGTGTCGAAATCATCCGATGAACTCGACGCTCAGGCGAAATCCTCCCGTATGTCTAGCCTCGTCCGGGCGGCCTTGACAGGCCGTTGCCACTGGCCGAGTATCATGCGCGGTCGATGGCGAGATGTCCCATTCCCCGTACCGAAGCGGAACGAGAGAGGTGTGCTCCCCATGGATCTCGGATTGAAAGGCAGGGTGGCCATTGTTGGCGGGGCCAGCAAGGGCCTCGGACGGGCCTGTGCCGAGGTGCTGGCGGAAGAAGGCGTCAAGGTGGCGGTGTGCAGCCGTACCCGGGCCGAGTTGGACCGGACGGCGAAGGAGATTCGCGACGGGACCGGGACTGATGTCCTGGCCTTCGCCGGGGATCTGGATCAGCACGACACCATTCGCAACCTGATTGCTGCCGCAGTCGATCGCTTCGGACGTCTCGACATCCTCGTCAACAACTCCGGGGGTCCGCCGCTGGCCCGGGCCGCCACGGCCACCGAGGATCAGTGGGCGACGGCGCTCCAGCGGTCCCTGTTGTTCTTCGCGCGAATGTCGCGGGAGGCCGTTCCCCACCTGAAGCGGCACGCCGGTGGCCGCATCATCAACATCCTGGCCAGCACCGTGTATCAGCCCATTCCCAACCTGGCCCTCTCGGGGGCCACGCGGATGGGGGTGGTGGCGTTCGCCAAGAGCCTGGCCGATGAGGTGGGCCGCGACGGCATTCTCGTGAACAATGTGTGCCCGGGCTCGATCCTCACCGAACGCATGCTTTCCAACGTGACCGCTCGGGCCAAAGAACTGGGGATCTCCGTGGAAGAAGGGCTGGCCCAGCGAGCGGCCGAGACCGCGGTGGGCCGCATCGGGGACCCCAAAGAAATGGCGCACCTGGTGGCGTTCCTGGCGTCGGACAAGGCGAGCTACATCACCGGCACCACCATCCTGGTCGACGGTGGCCTCGTCCGCTCGGTGTTGTAATCCAGGGGAGGTTGCGCTCTTCGACTCCAGGGAGAACAGGCCCGGCGATCCGAGCTCGCCGGGACTCGATGGCGGTGACCAGCGATGATCGAGCTGAAGGCTCCGGCGGAGACCGATGGTGTGCGAGGCCTGTTTGCCGTGGACGTCCCGAACCGCCCGATGCTCGAGTCGGTCCTCGCGGGTCGGAACCCGGGATGGGTGTTCGCGGACCAGGCGGAGCATCCGGCGGCGGCGGTCGTCGTGTCGCTCTACCGCTTCACATACGTGGGCGGAAGGTGGAATCGGCCATTGCTGGATGCGGCGATCGCCGCGAGTCATCCGACGGGGCAGGTGCTGGTGATCTGGGGCGGCGACGACCTCGATCGCCAACCGATTCCCGAGGGACGAGGCGACGTCGTCGAGCGCATCGAGTTCACCGATCACGTGCCGACATGGCGGGCAGATCCGCCAGTGCCAGACGGCGTCGAGTTGGTGGCGATGACGCGCGAGCTGCTCGAAGGGTGTCTGTGGAAGCCGGAGATCGTCGCTGACTGCGGCTCTGTCGAGCGATTTCTGGAGATTGGCTTCGGCGTCTGCGGCGTGATGCGCGGCCGCGTCGTCTCCGAGGCCTACGCGAGCATCCCCGGCGATCAGGCGTACGAAATCGGCCCGATCGTCCACCCCGAATACCGGCGAAAGGGCCTCGCGTACGCCACCTGCGCCGCCCTGATCGACGAGTGCCGCCGGCGCGGCTACGACACCGTCTGGAGCTGCGACCGCCATAACCAGGCCTCGACCCGGCTCGCCCGCAGACTCGGCTACCGCCGCGAACGGCCGTATCGCTTCTGGGCGAAGCGAGGCGGGCAGTGATCAGTCCCTGCTCTCGTCCCGCGAGACGGCCGCGATCCCAACCGGCTAGGAGGGCTAGTCGCCGCAGTCGAGGAAATCCAGCACGCGCTTGGTGACTTCCTCCTTCGGATAGATGGCGTTCAAGATGCGCGCGCGGGTCAGGGGGTCACTGGCGAAAAAGCGCTCGTAGAGCACCTGCCGACTGCCGAAGGCGCTGCCCGCGATATCCCAGGCGAGGCGAAAGAGCTTGACCCGATCGCGGGCCGAGGCGGCATCCGTGGCCAGGTATTGCTCGATGTCTCCCGCTAAGGGGCCGTGGAAGTCCGTCTCGCTCGGGATGATCATGAAGCTACTGGAGCCGAGGAGCTGCAGGATCTCCACCATCCGCGGATAGGCCGTCATGAAGAGATTGCGGCTGGTTTCTACGGGTAGCCGGGCGGGGCACATCACACCCCACTCGTCGAGCTCCGCGTCGGCCTCGGCCGCCCGCATGCACGCCCTCATGAGCTCGGTGTGCATCATCACCTCGCCCAGCCGTTCCTCGGAGTGGGGCAGCTCGGCGTTCCCAAGCGTCCGCGTCATGAGAAGCGCCACTCCCAAGACGAACTCGCACTTGGCGAGGTTCTTGGCCGCGCCCTGGTGGGCGGAATGCATCGATGAATGGGTGGTCAGGGCCGTTCCGTTGATGAGCGCAACGTCGCCGAGCAGGAATACCCGCTCCCAGGGCACGAGCACATCGTCGAAGAAGACGACGCAGTCCATCTCCTCGAAGCGCGAGCCGAGAGGATGATCGAAATGCGACCGTCCCAGGTCAAAGCTCTCGCGACAGAGAAATTTCAGCCCCGGCGTGCCACAGGGGATGGCGAAGTTGAGGGCGAATGGGCTGTGGGTCTCCGTCAACCGCCCCATGCGGGGCGAGTACACGGCAATCTCGTCGGACAGGGGCCCCAAGGTCGCCAAAACGCGGGCCCCGCGCACGACAACGCCGGCATCGGTCTCGCGCACCACGCGCAGCGCGGTCCCCTCCTCCAGGTTGAAGGCGCCGGAGACGGTCCGACTTCGCTGCAGGTTGATCAACGCATGGGTGAGGGTCAGGTCCTTTTCCCGGATGTACTCGTAGTAACGGCGGATGTTTTCCCCGAACTCGGGTCGGTTCTGCGCGAAGTACTTGGCGGCCCCTGCCCAGGCCGCGAAGGTCACGTTCATGAAGTCGGGCGAGCGGCCCATCATGCCGCACGTCGTGCGCGCCCAGTGCAGCATCATGACGCGGCGCTGCTCCAGCTCCTGCCTGGTGCGCGGGATGATGAAGGACAGCCCGACGCGATCACCGCTCGTCGGCGACACATACGTCATGACCTCGCCCAGCTCGGGATCGTGCTGCATCTCGTACAGCGAAGCGATGGCCCGCACCCCATTGCTCAGGGCGGGGTGGGTCGTCACGTCTTTGATCCGCTCTCCGCGCAGCCAGACCTCGCAATCGTGGTCCCGCAAGGCTTGGATGTACTCACGTCCCGTGCGCGCCGGCATAGCACTCTCCTGACCGTCGGGAAGCTCGGTGCGAGGAATCGGCCGCCCCCGCTCGACGGAGTGACCTAGAGTACCCCGTCATCCGTGGTCCTCGCGAGTGGCCGCGGTCATGGCTCGGGCGCGGAGCGGCCCTTCCGAGCCTATTCGGCGACCCCGATGAGCTGGGCCAGCCGTTCGGGATCGGCGTCGAGCGCCGCCGAATCGCCGTCGTAGACGATGCGCCCCTTGCCCATGACCACGGTGCGGGTCGAGAACGCGAGGGCGACGCGGCTGTTCTGTTCGACGAGGACGATGGAGAGCGCGCGCTCGCCACGCAGGCGCAAGAGCACGGCGGTGAGTGCCTCGACGATCACCGGGGCCAGGCCCTCGGTCGGCTCATCCATGAGCAGCACCGAGGGGTTGGTCAACAGCGCCCGCGCGATCGAAAGCATCTGCTGCTCCCCCCCGGAGAGCTGCCAGCCCATGTTCGACAGCCGCGCCGCGAGGTGTGGGAACAGCTCGAACACGCGCGATTGGGTCCAGTGGCCCGGCCGGGCCCCGACCTCGAGGTTCTCGCGCACGCTGAGCGAAGGGAAAATCTCGCGCTCCTGGGGGACGAAGCCGATACCGTTGAGCGCGCGGCGGAAGACGGGGACGCGATTGAGACTCTGTCCGTGGAGCATTACCTCGCCCCGGTGCAGCGTCGTGTGGCCCATCACGGTGGCCAGCAGCGTGGTCTTGCCGACGCCATTGCGGCCGATCACGCTGAGGCATTCCCCCGGCGCCAGGGCGAGGTTGATGTCCTCGAGCACGACGGTCTCGCCGTAACCGGCCGAAACGTGGCGCAGCTCCACCGCGCTAGGAGGCATGACCGGGAACCGAGGAGCGCCCCGAGTTCCCCAGGGCGGGGACGAGGCTCGGGGGGCATGGGGGCCTGGGCGGGGCCTTCCATCTCGATTGTCGAACCCCCATCTCATCGTCGTACCCGGCCCAGATACACGGCACGCACGTCGGGATTGGCGCCAATCTCCTTGGGGCTTCCGCTGGCGAAGACGGCCCCGCTCACCATCACCGTAATCCGCTTCGCGAAGCGGAAGACGAGATCCATGTCGTGATCGATGATGAGCACACCGATGTGTCGGGGGAGGCCGTCGATGGCGTCGAGAATGATGTGGCTCTCGGCGCTGGGCACACCGGCCGCGGGCTCGTCGAGCAGCAGCACTTCGGGGCGGAGTCCGAGCGCGATGGCCAGCTCGACCAGGCGTTGGCGGCCATAGGGCAGCTCGCAGACGCGGTGACTCGCGTCGTTGGTGAGCTTCAAGGTCTCGAGCAGATGCATCGACTCTTGGACGACGTCCCGGCGCCGGCCCGCCGGGCGAAACATGGACGGGGCGGCGCCCACCCGTTCGGCAACCGCGATGTAGACGTTGTCCAGCACCGAGAGCCGTCGGAAGAGCCGGTTGATCTGGAACGTGCGCGCGATGCCGAGCTTGACCCGTTCGGCCTGGGCGACGCCCGTGATGTCGCGACCCTTCAGACGCACCTCGCCGGAGGTAGGGTGGATGACTCCGGTCAGCAGATTGACAAACGTGGTCTTGCCGGCGCCGTTTGGACCGATGAGCGCGTGGCGCGCCCCGGCCTCGAGCCGGAAGTCGATGTGACGCGCGGCGGCCAGCGCGCCGAAGTTGCGACACAGATCGCGGGTCTCGAGCAGGGGCCCCAGGCCAGGCGCGGCGCCTGGAGGTGAAGGCATCATCGCCGTTGGCTCGCCTCGGAGGGTGGCACCCGACGTCCCACGGCTCGCCACCCGACCTCGGCGATCCCGAGAATGCCGTTGCGCGCGAACAACGCGATGACGACGAGGAGGAGTCCCAACCCGAGCTGCCAGGCGGTCGGGTAGATCTTCGACAGAAAGTGCGAGAGCACCATGTAGGTGACGGCCCCGATGAAGGCGCCGTAGAGACGGCCGTAACCACCCAGGACCAGGATGATGAGCACCGTCGCCGCGCGGTCGAGGCCGAGGGTGCCGAGGTTGACGTAGGCGTTGGCCTGCGCCCAGATGCCGCCCGCGATGCCAGCGATCGCCGCCGAGAGGGTATAGCAGGTGACGAGCCGCGCGCGCACCGGGGCACCGACGGCATGCATGCGCAGGGTATTCTCGCGGATTCCGGTCAGACTCTGGCCGAAGGGCGAATAGACCAGCGTGCGCACGAACGCGAAGCAGAGGAAGAGCATGACGAGGACGTAGAGATACTGCGTCGTCGGAAACAGCGGACTGAACTCGAACATCCCGAGGAGCGGAGCGATGGGCAGGCTGTCGAGGCCGTCGAAGCCGCCGGTGTAGGCATGACCGAGATTAGCGGCTTCCTCGAGCAGGGCCATGGTGCACAAGGTCAGCATGAGCAGGGTGAGACCCTGCGTGCGCAGCAGCACCAGACCCGAGCCGAGACCGACGGCCGCGGCCACCAGGGCCGCGAGGATCAGCCCGGTGATGGGCTCGTTCCAGATTCCGTGCTTGGCGAGCATACCCACGGTATAGGCGCCGGCCCCGAAGAACGCGGCATGCCCGAGGGTCACGATCCCCGCATAGCCGAGCACGAGGTCGAGCGAGAGAGCAAAGAGGATCGCGATCAAGAGTTCGGTGCCAAAGCCGAGATGTCGTGGGAAGGCGAAATAGAACGCGGTGGCCAGGATCCAAGGGATCGGCTCCCAGGCCCGGAGCCGGTGCCGGCCGGCCAGGGCGCGCGCGGCCAGATGATCGGCCCCCGCGGGCTGCGGCGAGGTCATGTCGTCTTGCCTCCGAACAGGCCCTGCGGCCGCCAAAGCAAGAGCAAGATGGTAAGCGCGTAGATGGACAGGGTGCCGCCCTGCGGCACGTATTTCTTGAGCGCGAAGTCGAGAACTCCGATCAGCAGCGCCGCGTAAAACACGCCGGTCACGCGCCCGAGGCCGCCCACCGAGACGACGATGAGGAAATACACCAGGTACTTGAGCGGGTACTGGGGATCGAGGCCGAGAAACTCGGCGCCGAGCCCGCCCCCCAGGGCCGCCATGCCGCTGCCCACGGCGAAGGTGACGGTGAACAGGCGACCGATGTTGATGCCGAGCGATTCGGCCATGCGCCGGTTATCGACCGCGGCGCGGATCTGCGCGCCCATGCGCGTGCGCTCGAAGCCAAGCCAGAGGGCGACGACGATGGCGATCCCAATGGCGATGAGGACGACGCTGTAGGTGCGATAGTGCGTGAATCCGAGATTGATCTGACCCTGCAGCATGGGGGGCAGCGCGAGGGGCTGGTTTTCGGGGCCGATCAGCAACGTCACCGACGCGATCATGATGAAGACCAGGCCGATGGTGAACAGCACCTGGTCGAGCTCGGCCGCCCGGTAGAGCCTTGTGTAGAGCAGGCGTTCGAACGCCACGCTCACCACGGCGGTGGCCACGAATCCGAAGGCGAGGGCGGGCACGAACCCGATGCCCCAGTGCTTCATGCCCTGCACGATCGCGTAGCCCCCGAGCATGGCGAAGCCACCATGGGCGAGATTGACGAAACCCATCAAGCCCATGGTGACCGACAATCCCACCGACACGATGAACAGCACCATGCCCGCCGCCACTCCGCCCAGGAGCATGCTGGCCAGGTCGATGCCGAAGATCACGAGCGGGCCTGTCGCGGGAAGGAACTCAGCGAGGCCGCCGCCCGGCCTCCCCGGGCGGCGGCGCCCCTCGGGTCCACCATCATCACTTGGGCGCGCAAGGCCCGATCTTCTGCTCCTTGCAGGGGTCCTTCACTCCGTCGATCTTGCCAATCACCTTCTGGACGACGCGGCCGTCCTTCATCACCGCCTCGGACAGGTACTCGTTCATGACGATGTCGCGGGTGACGGGGTCGATCATGATGGGTCCCCGGGGGCTCGCGAACTTCCAGCCCTTGAGCGCCTCCAGTGCCTTGTCCGAGTCGATCTTGCCTTTGAGGGTGTGGATCACGTGGACGATGGCGGCCATGCCGTCGTAGCCGCCCACGGCCATGAAATCGGGGGTGGAGTTCGCGCCGTACTCCTTCTTCCACGCCTCGACGAAGCGCTTGTTCTCGGGGTTGTCGAGATCGGCGGTGTAGTGGTGCATCGTGATGAGGCCGACGGCGGCCGGTCCCATGGCCTGCAGCTTGGTGTCCTGAGTGATGTCGCCGGGGCCGATCAGCTTGATGCCCGCCTCCCGCATGCCGAGGGCGGCGTAGGTCTTCACCACGGCGGCGGCATGGTCACCAGCCGGCACGAAGACGAAGAAGACGTCTGGCTTCTTGTCCTTGGCGCGCTGGAAGAAGGGCGTGAAGTCGGGCACCGCGCCAGCGCCGGCCATCGGGATCTCGTCGATCACCTGGCCCCCGTTGGCTTCGAAGCCGCGCTTGAACGCGGCCAGGCTGTCCTTACCGGGCGGGAAGTCGGTATAACCCACGACCGCCGTCTTGGCTTTCAGCAGTTTGGCGGCGGCGTCCCCCATGGCGTAGCCGGCATGCCACATGCTGAACGAGGTGCGGACATAGTAGGGCGACATATTGGTAATGTGAGCCGTGCCCGCGTTCATGATCACGGCCAGCTTCTTGCCAGCCGTGACGACCGGCGCCGATGCGATGGCGTTCGGCGAATAGATCCAGCCCGCGAGGATGTCGACGTTGTCCTGGGTGAGGAGCTCCTGGACCACGATCTTGGCGTTGGCTCCGCCCGGGTCTTTCACATCGCGCTTGATCAGCGAGATCTTGTAGGGTTTCACCTTGTCGGCATTGAGCTTGAGGTAGAGCTCCATGCCGCGATCCACCTGTTGAGCGAACTCGGCGCCAATGCCCGTATACGGTAGATTCACGCCCACCTTCACCTCCTGGGCTTGGGCCCACGCCGCGGTCATGGCCAGCGCCGCAAGTACCGCGAGAATCTGCTTCATCATGGACGTGTCCTCCTGGAGGTCCGACCCGGGAGGGTCGGGTCATCGACGGGATCGGCGAATACTAGGCCAAGGACTGAATGGGTGCAAGGGAGGGCCGTGCCTCGCCTGGCCTCGAGAGCGGAGGACCATTCTGGCCAGGGCCCTGTGCTACCCTCGAGGGCCATCGCGACCACCTGGCGCGAGGCGTCCGATATGCATTTTGGCATTCACACCGGCCAACAGCACTGCTCCTACGACGAGCTGCGGCGGGCCTGGAAGCTGGCTGACGTGGGCGGACTCGAATGGGTTTCGGTCTGGGATCACCTCTACCCGGCCCTGGTCGAGGATCCCGGGGGGTCCGAGATGGAAGCCGTAGCCCTGATGGCCGCGGTGGCGGCGGAAACCTCGCGGGTGCGCGTCGGCTGCCATGTGCTCTGTTGTGCCTTCCGCAACCCGGCCGTCCTGGCCAAGTCGCTCATCACAATCGACCACATCAGCCATGGCCGGCTGGAAGTGGGCCTGGGGGCCGGCTGGCACGAGGCTGAGCACGTGGCCTTTGGCGTGCCGTTCCTGCCGCCCCGCGAGCGCCTCGATCGCTTCGAAGAGGCGCTGCAGATCATCAAATCGATGCTGACGCAGGATGTCACGGACTTCGAGGGCACGTACTTCACGGTGCGCCAGGCCTATAGCCGACCGAGGCCCGTGCAGCCTTCCCCCAGGATCTGGATCGGCGGACGTGGTGAGCGACGCACCCTGCGCCTGGCCGCTCGCTACGGTGACGCCTGGAACGGCGCCTACATCAGCGTTGAAGAATGGTCGCGCAAGAATGCGGTGCTCACGGAATGGTGCGAGGTGGAGAAGCGCGACCCCGCGACCGTGATCCGCAGTGTCAACCTAGGTCTGGGGATCGGTTGCACCGAGGGCGAGGTGGCCAAGAAGCAAGCGGACCTCGCCGCGCGGTTCGGCGCGCGCCACGAGACGCGTCTGGAAGAAGGCATGCTAGCGGGAACGCCGCAGCGAGTTATCGACCGCGTCGGGCGCTACCAGAAAGCCGGCGCCACCTGGGTGAACGCGGTGCTGCGGGGCCCGATCGACCTGGAGGGACTCCAGCTCTTCATGGAGGAAGTCGTCCCGGCCTTTCGGCGCTGATGGCGAATTTGGCGAGCCGAGCGCAACGCGTCCCGACTCGCGGGGAGCAGAGGAATCAGCATGGCCGAGTTCCGCCCCGGCAGCGTGCAGGCGAATGACATCACCTTTCATTATCTCGAGCTCGGGGAAGGCCCACTGGTGTTGTGTCTGCATGGCTTTCCCGACAATGCCTACACGTACCGCCATCTCCTGCCGGCTCTGGCCGCGGCGGGCTTTCGGGGAGTGGCGCCCTTCATGCGCGGCTATGCGCCGACGTCACCAGCGCCCGATGGGCGCTATCAAGCCGTCCTGCTGGCCCAAGACGCGGTGGAGTTGATTGGGGCTCTCGGGTCCGCGCGGGCATTTCTGGTTGGCCATGACTGGGGTGCCACTGCGACCTACGGGGCAGCGACTCTGGCCCCGGCCCGCGTGGAGAAGCTCGTCACGTTAGCGGCGGCTCATCCAGCCGCCGCGCGGGGCGAGCTCGCGTTCACCTACGACCGGCTCAAGGGCACCTGGCACGCATACTTCTTCCAGATGCCTTTCGCCGAGCAAGCGGTGGCGGCGAACGACTACGCGTTTCTGGAGCGCTGGTGGCGAGACGCCTCTCCGGAATTCGCGCCCCCTCCGGAGATCATGGAGAGCGTGAAGACCACCTTCCGCCAGCCCGGTGTCTTGACCGCGGCGCTCAGCTACTACCGACACACCTTTCATCCCGCCAACCGCGATCCCGCCCTGCACACGCTGCAGGAACGCATCAGCACGTCTCCTACACCCGTCCCTACGCTTGCCCTGCACGGCACGAGGGATCGCCCCGGCCGCCTGGAGGCGTTCGAAGCCATGGATCACCTCTTTCCCAAGGGCGTAGAGAAGGTCATTCTGCCGGGCACTGGCCACTTTCTGCACCTGGAACGGCCTGAGGAGGTGACGCGGCGGATCGTAACCTTCCTCAGGAACAGTTGAGTCGTCGAGCGGTGAGATTCAGAGGCGCAGGGCTTGACAATTCCGATCGAGATTAGTGTACTACCTCCAGTTGCCCTTCAGCGCTTTGGAGGCGGACATGTCAGGCCAGGTCGATACGGCTTCTGATGCTGGAACGGATCGAGGGCCAGTGACCACTAATACGGCGCCAGATTTGAAGAATTGCCCGTTGTGCGGCGATCGTCTATTCCGGTATCGCCCCGCGGTATGGCAGTGCCTGGGCTGTGGCGTCATCGCGGGAGGAACGTCGGGCCGCATAGCTTGAACCCGTGGGTCCTCTTTGCTGCGGTGTCCGAGTGAGCGAGACCGATACGCGAAGCCGACCCTCGCCCGCATCGGGGCGCAGAACCGACCAATCGACAGAGGCGTCAACAACTCCCGTCCGCGCCCCATGATCGGCGCCTCCGCAGGAGATCGATCGCGTTCTCATAGCCCTCGCGCCCCGCGCTTCACCGTGGTCGCATCCGCGCGCGTTCCACGTCTCCCCGATCTGTGTCGTCGGCGGCGGCGCCTTGACGGCGCGCAGCCACCGGAGCAGTATCGCTGCCGACGGATCGGGCCGGGCCCGACGGACGCGGAACGGAACGGCTCAGGGTTCGGTTACCGGAGGGCGCCGCATGAAGAAGGACATCGGGAGCCTGCGCTCGACCCTCGAGTACCTCGAGGCCGTCGGCGAGTTGGTCAGCACCGATGTGGAGGTCGATCCGCACCTCGAGGTCGCCGCGATCCAGAAGCACTTCGACGGCGGCGCTGCCCTCCTCTTCAACAGGGTCAAGGGCTACCCGAACGCGCGGATCTGCAACAACATCTTCGCCAGCGCCGAACGCATCGCCAAGCTCCTCGACGTCCAGGACCCACGCGGGATCAAGCACCGGGCGGTGGAGGCGCTGCGCAATCCGATTCCCCCGGTGGAGGTGCCGGACGGTCCCTGCCAGGAAGTCGTGCTGACGAAGGACTTCGACGTGTGGGACGTCGTGCCGATGATCTCTCACGCCGAGAGCGATCCCGGGCGCACGCTCGGCGCCGGCACCACCGTGGTCCGCGGGAAGTACTTCTGGGGCGGCTCGCACATCGGCTACAACCGGATGAATTTCCGCGGCCCCGACTTCTCAAGCTTCCAGATTTCCCCGGGCTCCCACATGGACCAGGTGGCCACCAACTGGTTCCGCCAGGGTCCCATCCCTATGACGATCAACATCGGGATACCGCCGGCCTGCACGATGATGGCGGGCTCGGGCTTCACCTATGTGATCCTGCCGCGCGGCTGCGACGAGCTGGGTGTGGCCGGCGCCCTGCAAGGCTATCCGGTCGAGCTGGTGAAGGCGCGCACGCAGGATGCCTGGGCGATCGCCAACGCGGAGTACGTCATCGAGGGCTACCTCGACACGACCCAGAAAGTATGGGAGAGCCCGCTCGCCGAGAAGGACGATGCCCAGGGCGTCCATCCCTTCCACCCCGAGTGGTCGGGCTACATGGGCAAGGCGTACCGGACGTACAAGTTCCAGGCGACGGCGATCACCCATCGCGCCGATCGGCCGCTCTACTACGGCCTCATCGTTCACAGCATGGACGAGCACTTCATCGACGGCCACATGCGAGAAGCGTGCTTTCTGGAGCTCGCGGAGCGCATCGTCCCGGGCCTGTGCATCGACACCCATATCCCCATGGGCATGACCGACTGGGGCGGAGTGCTCTTTCAGGTCCGCAAGCGGCGAGCGCGCGACGAAGGACTTCAGCGCAACATCCTGACCGCAGCCCTGTCGATCTCCCTCGGGGCGCGCCTCGGCATCGTGGTCGACGAGGACGTCGATCTCTACAATATCGAGGACATCCTGTGGGCCATCACCACGCGGGTGAACCCTCGGGAGGACATCCTGACCGTGTGCGAGGGCGGCTTCGGTCAGACGTTCCAGCCGGCGGAGCGCAGCTCGGCCGGCGACCGCCAGTGGACGCAGACCAACATCCGCTTCTCCGGCGCGATGGGGATCGACGCCACCCGCCCCTTTATCTACAAGGACGCCTTCGAGCGGGCCCGCTACAACGTCGAGGTGGTGGACCTCGCCCGCTTCTACTCGCCGGAGCAGATCCGGCAGGCGAAGGACGGGCAGCGCGACTACGCGAAGTTCCTGGCCGATCGTGGCATCTGACGAGAGGAGCGCAATGGACTTCGGAATCTTCCTGGAGCAGACGCGGCTGGGTGTGAATCAGGATGACGCGTTTCGCGAGATGTTCGAGGTCGTGGACGCTTCAGAGGAGTGGGGCCTGGACATCGTGTGGCTGGCCGAGATGCTCATCAACCCCGCCCGGTCGGTGCTGTCGGCGCCGCTGCTGGTGGCGAGCTGGATCGTGGGCCGGACCACACGCGTGCGGGTGGGCACCGCGGTCCAGCTCCTGCCCCTGAACCACCCGATCCGCGTCGCCGGTGAGATCACCACGCTCGATCACCTCAGCCAGGGGCGGTTCGACTTCGGCATCGGCCGCAGCGGATCCCCCCGGGCCTATGACGCGCTCGGCGTTCCCTACGCGGAAAGTCAGGAGCGGTTCTTCGAGGCGCTGGAGATCATCCTGCAGGCCTGGAAGGGCGAGCCCTTCAGCTACGAAGGCAAGTACTACAAGTTCGTCAACGCGGCGGTCGCCCCGCGGCCGTATCGGGCCCCCCATCCGCCGGTCCGGATGGCCGCCACCACGCCGGAGACGTTTCCCCGAGTCGGCCGGATGGGATTGCCCATCTTCGTCGGGCTGCGCGGGATGAGTATCCCCGAGCTGGCGGAGAACCTGCAGGCGTACCGCGCGGCGTGGCGGGACGCCGGGCACGCCGGCAACGGTGACGTGTGCCTTCGCATCCCGGTGTATGCCGCGCCCACGGAGCAAGCCGCCACCGAAGAACCGTACGAGACCATCACCTACTACTTTCAGCGCCAGGCCCAGCTGGCCCGCGCGCCGATCGGTCGGGCCGGCACCGGACCGGCCGAGTTCCGGGAGGGTCAAGCGAGCCGGCTGTCCGCTCTCACGTACGAGGCGATTCTGACGACCAAGGTGGCGTTCGGGACGGCCGAGGGGCTCATCGACCGCCTGACGGGGTTGAGGGAAGAGCTGGGGTTGACGGGAATCGCGGCCGAGCTGAACCCCGGGGGACTCTTGCCGATTGCCCAGGAGAAGCGGAGCCTCGAGATCCTCACCAAACAGGTGATGCTCGCGTTCAAGTAGTCCATGACGGTCGACACCGGCTCGAGCGCGTACACCGACGTCAACACGCTCCTCGAGGAGCATGCTCGCCGGCGCCCGAGCAAAATCTACATCGAGAGTCCGGATCAGAGCTCGCGGGTCACGTGGGGGGAGTTCGAGGCGCTGACCCGCCGCTTCGCCAACCTCCTCGCCACCGAGGGTATCCACGCGGGCGACCGGATCTCGGTCCTGGCCGATAACGGAATCGAAGCGCTGGTCATCTTCTGGGGTGCCCTTCGCTCCGGCGTGATCGTGAACCCGATCAACGTCGAGATCCGCAGGACGCACGTGCGCCAGATCCTCGGGGAAGTCGCGCCGAGGCTCGTCTTCAAGAGCCGCGAGCTCTCCGTCGATGCGCGCGCGCCTTCGTCCGGCGGGACGCCATGGATCCCATTTGGGGCGTGGAACGCCCCGAACCCCGCGCCCGACGACTTGTTCGCCCGCATCCGGGCGGCGCCGAAGACGCCTGTCGCCGACCACCCGGCGCGAGGGGACTGGTCGTTGATCGACTACACATCAGGGACCACCGACACGCCCAAGGGGTCCTCTGGACCCACGAGGCGTACTACGCGATGTGTGAGTCGTCGATCGATCGACTGGAGATGACGGAAGCCGACACCATCCTGGACTATCGACACTTCAGCTGGTCGTCCCCGCAGATCCTCTCCGTCGGGCCGACCCTGCTGACCGGCGCCACCCTGGTCCTCGCGGCCAAATTCTCCCCGGCCCGGTTCTTCGAGTGGATCCGGGACCATGGTGTGACCATCGCCGTCGGCATTCCCACGGTCATCAACATGCTCCTGGCCCGGCCGATGGCGGTGGTCAAAACCGATCTGCCGAAGCTCCGCTTCATCACCTCGAGCACGGCCCCCCTCTCCCTGGACAAGCACCTGGAGTTCGAGAGCACCTACGGGATTCCCGTGGTCCAGCTGGCCGGCGGCACCGAGACCGGCTTCATGTGCGGCAACCATCCGAGCCAGCGCAAGCACGGCTCGATCGGTCGCCCAACTCTCAACATGCGCGTGCGCATCCTCGACGACGCGGGCCACCCGCTGCCGCCGGGGCAGGAAGGGGAGATGGTGGTCGACGGTCGACAGATGGCTTCGGCCTACTGGCAGGGACCAGACGCGCTGGTCCCGATCCCGCAAGACGGCTTCCGGAACGGTGACCTCGCCCGCCGGGACGAGGACGGCTACATCTACATCACCGGACGCACGAAGGACGTCATCATCAAGGGCGGTGTCAACATCGCTCCGCTCGAGATTGCCAATTGCCTCCTCGAGCATGAGGACGTGGCCGACGTCGCCACCGTCGGCGTCAAGGACGGGATCTACGGCGAGGTGCCGGTGGGCTTTGCCGCCCCGCGACCGGGACGGCGCGTGGCCGAGGCGGCGCTGCTCGCGCATTGCCGGGCGAAGCTCGTGGCGTTCAAGGTCCCGGCGGCGGTCCTCGTCGTTGATGCGATCCCCAAAAATGCCAATGGCAAGATCGACCGGCACGCGCTGGCGGCACTCTGGGACGCGCGACCCGCCCGATGACCCGGCGTGCTCAGTGCTTTGCGCGCTCAAGTTCCCGAGAACGCCTCCCACCAGGACGATCATTTCCCGCGGGCCGAGCCGCTTCGGCGAACGAGCGCGTGGGATGTCGGTTGACGAGTGAGGTGATGGGATGGAACGCTTCCTTCGCAGTCTTGTCCTCGGTGTGGCGATCATGGTGATCGGCGCCATCGGAGAGGTCGGAGCCCAAGCGCCCGCTCCGGCCCCCATCGAGGGTAGCATCTATTCCGTGATCTATGTTGAGGTCATGCCGACGTCCACCGCGGACGGCCGCGCCCTCCTCAAACGCTACCGGGAGGCCACCCGAAAGGAGGACGGCAACCTGCGCTGCGAGGTGGTGCAGCGCATCGGCCAGCCGTACCAGTTCGCGATCCTCGAAGTCTGGAAGGACCAGAGGGCGTTCGAGGCGCACGGCAAGGGCGCGAATTCGAGGGAGATGCGGGAGAGCATTGCCGCGATCCGCAACGCCCCGACCGACGAGCGGGTGCATACCGGCCTCTCAGTCGGCCCCATTGAATCATCGCCCATGCGCGGTGCCATCTACGTGGTGACCCACGTCGACATCATTCCGCCGCGCAAGGACGACGGCGTGGCCGCGGTCAAGCAGCTCGGCGCCGATAGCCGAACGGGCGACGGCAACCTGCGCTTCGAGGTGGTGCAGCAGACCAATCGCCCGAATCACTTCACGGTCGTCGAGATCTGGAAGGACCCGAAGGCAGTCGAGGCGCACTCCATGGCCGCGCCGACGCGCCAGTTCCGCGACAAGCTCGCGCCGGCCACGGGCGCGCTCTACGACGAGCGGATGTACACCGCGGTTGAGTGACGTGGGTGGGGCTTCGGATATGGGCCCCCACACTCCCCTCAGGGCACCGCGGCTCGGCGGGCCCAGAACCGTCGAGTCTCGCCGGCGCGGGCGCCGGGCATTCCGCCTGCGCGTGCACATCGCGACACTGTTCGTCGCCTTGATCGCCTCCGCCGGTCTTCTCATCGTCGGCTATGGGTACGTCGCCACCTCGCATCTGCTTCTTGCCGCGGGCGACGAGGAGTTCCTCCACGTGGCCGAGCGCACCGCCGGCCATGTCCGGGATCTGCTTGCCCCTGCCCATCTCCTCGTCCAGCTCCTCGCGCAACACCAGCTCACGGCAAGCGCCAGCCTGAGCGCGCGTCTCGAGGTCCTTCCCCTGCTCTCCACCGCTCTCGCCGAGCACCCCGAGATCTCGGCCGTCTACGTGGGCTTCCGCAGCGGTGACTTCTTCCTCATCCGCTCGCTGCATGGCGTGGCACGGCAGAGCGTACGTGCGCCACCGCAGGCGGTGTTCCTCGTCCAGAGCCGCACCGCCGCCCAGGGAGCGGCCGTCGGCCAATACCTCTTCCTGGATGGGCACCTCGGCATACTGCGCGATGAATCCCGACCCGATTACCGCTTCGACCCCCGGACGCGGGAGTGGTACCGGCAGGCCCTTCGGGGCCCCGCGCCCGTCCGGACCAGTCCTTACGTGTTCTTCACCACGCGTGAGGTCGGCACCACGCTCGCTCAGCGTAGCGCGGACGGCGGAAGTGTGGTTGGCGTCGATATCACGCTCCAGGACCTCTCGCGCCGCCTGGCCCAATCCCGGGTCACGCCCTCCGCGCGGATGGCCCTCGTCGATCGGCAAGGTCTGGTGATCGCCCACCCAGACGCCGGCCAGCTCGTCCGCTCCTCGCCGGGCGGCGGCGCCGATATCACTCGGCTTGACGACCTCGCCGATGCGGCGCTCGGGCCGCTGTTCTCTGCCGGTGTGAAGGCGGGTGGTGGAACCCCGCTGCAGATCGGGGGACGGGCGTGGATTGGCATGAAGCGCTCCATCGCGGCTGACGCGGGAGACCCGCTGATCCTACTCCTGGCGGCCCCTCGGGCTGAGCTGGTTGCACGGGCCCGGGGTGTGGCGCAGCGACAGCTCCTGCTGGGCCTCGGCGTGCTTGGGCTGACCCTCGGCCTCGTCTGGCTCTCCGCGCGTCGCATCTCCCGGCCGCTCGAGGAGCTGTCCCGGTCGGTGGCTGAGATCGGGCGGGGCAACCTCGACGCGGGGCTGCCCGAGATCTGGAACCCGGTCGAGGTTGGCTCCCTGATCGAGGTGACGGATCAGATGCGCGTACAGCTCAAGGATCACATCGAGGAGCGAGCGGCCGGGCTCGCGGACGAGCAACGGCGGGCCCAGGAACTCGATATCGCACGACAAATCCAGCGGTCGATGCTGCCCGCGCCGCTTCACGAGCCGCTGGATGGGCGATACCTGGTCGCCGCCACCCTGCGGCCGGCTCGCGAGGTCGGGGGCGACCTCTACGACTTCTTCCTGCTCGATGGCCACCGGCTCGTGTTTGTCATCGGCGACGTGGCTGACAAGGGCGTGCCCGCCGCGCTCCTGATGGCGCGGGTGACCGGGCTCTTCCGAGCGATCGGCCGGGGCGGGACCGGTCCCGACGCCATCCTGCGCGAGCTGGACACCAGGCTATCCGAGGGCAACGATACGTGCATGTTCGTTACCGCGGCATGCGGTGAGCTCGACGGCGAGAGTGGCGAGATCTGGTACGCCAGCGCGGGTCACCACCAGCCGCTGCTGCGGAGAGTCGACGGCACGACGGCGGTATTGGCCCTGGAGGGTGGACCCGCCCTCGGCCTGGAGATGAACCTCCGGTTCCCTCTGTGGACGGGGCACCTCGCGCCCGGTGACGCCCTCGTCCTCTGCACAGACGGGGTGACCGAGGCGTTCGACGCGAGAGGCGTGGCCTTCGGCCTGGAAGGATTCCAGCGCGTTGTGGCGGACATCCCAGCCGAAGCCCTCGGCTCGCTGCCGGATCGTCTGGTGGAGGCCGTCGAGCGATTCACTCAGGGCGGGGGCCCACGCGACGACCTGGCGGTCCTTGCGGTGCAGTACCGGCCTCCCGATGTCGAGGTGGGCGGCCGCGGCGCCGAGGCATGGCGGCTCTCGATCACGAGCGAGACCGTAGACACGGCGCACGCGCAGCGGCGGATCGAGGCGATCCTGCGCGCCCGAGACGTGCCGGCCCCGACGGTACACGACTGCTCATTGGCGGCCGAGGAGGTGTTGACGAACATCGCCGAGCACGCGTATGGAGGCGGCAGCGGGAGGGAGACGCACGTCGAGGTCCGACTGCTTCCCGAGGAAATTCAGATCCGGTTCGAGGACACTGGGCCTCCGTTCAACCCGCTCGCGCAGCCTGTACCGGACCTCGACGCGCCGCACGCGGCCCCGTTTTTCGGCGGGCGTGGCATCGCCTTGCTGAAACACCTCGTCGACCGCTGCGAGTATGCGCGAGAGGGACAGGCCAATGTCCTCACGGTGCACCGAAGGCGCCCGACCGCGCCCTCGGATGGGGCGTCGCTCACGTTGACGGAGCAGCGCGCACAAGGAGGAGCCATGGCACTGGAGATCGGCATCGCCAGCCAGAAGCCGGCCGAGCGGCGGGTGACGCTGCGGGGGCGCCTCGACACCCTCACCACGCCGCAGCTCGAGGGGGAGCTCGCCGCGCTGCTCAACGCAGCGGAGGTGACGTCGCTCGTGTTCCAGCTGGACGGGCTCGAGTACGTCAGCAGCGCGGGCATTCGTTGCGTGATGCGGGCGAACAAGGCACTGGCCGACCGCGGCGGACGGGTGGCGATCATCAATCCACAAGCCACGGTCCGAGCGGTGTTCGAGATCGTCAAGGCGCTTCCATCCGAACAGATCTTCGCCAGCGAGGCGGAGTTCGGCGCCTACCTCGATGGCGTGCAGCGGAGGGTTCGCGGGCACCCGTGATGTGGGTATAGCGGATTCGCATGTGGGCCCGGATCGGGGCGGCATCACGCAGATGGCCGTCACGAGCCTGGACTTGCCGCGGGAATATCACGATAATCGGGCCCGACGCGCCGGGACCTCGCGGAATTCGCGACAAGTGCCGCGCCACAATCGAGGTGGGTGCGCGCATTCGCGCCGTCGATCCCAGCTGAACCCGAGACGGAGATCAGGGGCGCAGGTGGGCTGAGGGTTATCTGACTGTGGCACGCGGCCCTCGTCAGGGCAGCGTGAAAGGGGGAAGCGTCATGAACGAGCTTTGGCGCAAGCCGCGGATACGCACGCTCCGATCCCGACTCACGGTCACTCTGGTGGCGGGGGTACTCACCGGCGTCACCGTCGCCGGGGCCCTTGCGCAGAGCGGCGGCAAGGGCACCTTGGTCGGGAAGCTGGAAGGCCCGGAGGTCGTCGCCGACCCCGCCAAGGCCCCCAAGAGGTTGAAGGAGGCTCCCCAGCTGGCCGAGTTGGTCAAGGCGGGCAAGCTGCCGCCGGTGGCGGAGCGCATCGGGCAAGACCCCTTGGTCATCAAGCCGCTGCAAGAGATCGGCAAGTACGGAGGCACCTGGCGCGCCGGCTTCACGGGGCCGGCCGACTTCTGGAACGGCTATCGCTGCTGCTCGGGGCCCGACAATCTGCTGTTCTGGGACTACACGGGCGACAAGGTCACCCCCAACATCGCCAAGGGCTGGGAGATGCAGGATGGGGGACGGACGCTCATCCTGCATCTGCGCCGGGGGATGAAGTGGAGCGACGGCCGCCCGTTCACCGCCGATGACTTCACCTTCTGGTTCGAGGACATCTACCGGAACAAGGACCTGGTGCCCACCCCCGCCGCCGCCATGTCGATCAACGGCAAGCCGGGCGAGGTCCAGAAGGTCGACACCTACACGGTGAAGTTCAAGTTCCCCGACCCGTACTATCTGCTTCCTGACGTGCTGGCGGGCTCCACTCAGCTCGGTGGCCAGGCCCATCAGGGGTTGAACGGGATGGGCGGCTACGCGCCCGCCCACTACCTGAAGCAGTTCCACCCGAAGTACGTCTCCAAGGACGATCTCGACAAGAAGGTCAAGGACGCCAAGTTCGACAACTGGGTCCGCCTGTTCCTGTTCAAGAACGACTGGGCCCTCAACCCGGAGCTGCCGGTCCTCACGCCGTGGAAGACGGTCACCCCCATCAACACGCCGACGTGGACCTTGGAGCGGAATCCCTACAGCGTCTTCGTGGACACGGATGGCAACCAGCTTCCGTACATCGACCGGGTGGTCCTGACCTTGGCCGAGAACCTGGAGGTCATCAACCTCCGGGCGATCGCGGGCGAATACGACTTCCAGGCCCGGCACCTCGACCTCGGCAAGGTGCCCGTCTTCTTGGAGAACCAGGCAAAGGGCGGCTACAAGCTTTCTCTCGACCCCGGCGACTACGGGGGCGACATGATCATCAAGTTCAATCTGAGCTACGAGGCCGACCCGGAGATCGCTAAGTGGATGAACACGACCGACTTTCGGCGAGCGCTGTCGCTGGGCATCGACCGCGACCAGATCAACGAAACGTTCTGGCTGGGGACGGGCACGCCGAGCTCGGTGGTGCCGGCAGACAGCAACAAGTACAACCCCGGACCCGAGTACCGCAAGCTCTGGTCGACCCTGGACGTCAAGAAGGCCAATGAGATGCTCGACAAGGTGGGCCTCGGCAAGAAGGACGCCGAGGGCTATCGGCTGCGCACCGACGGGAAGGGGCGGCTGCGCATCGAGATCATGACTCTGGGGGGCCAGTTCCTCCAGTTCACGCAGATCTCGGAGATGATCCGGGAGCAGTGGAAGAAGATCGGCATCGATCTGACCGTCCAGGAGGTGGAGCGAAGCTTGGCATTCAAGCGGACCGCCGCCAATGAGCAACAGCTCGGAGCCTGGAACAACGACGGCAGCGAGCATCTGTTCACGTTCCCGAACCACGTCTTCCCCTTCGACTTGTCGGGCGTCGCTACGTCTGGACCGCTGTACGGCAAGTGGTTCCAGTCCAGCGGGACCCAGGGCAAGGAGCCCCCGGCCCGCCTGCGCGAGCTGATGGAGAAGTGGAGGAAAGCCTTCGGGGTGCCCGAGAAGGAGCGTATCCAGCTCGGCAAGGAGGTCTGGAAGATCGCGGCGGAAGAGGTCTACATCATCGGCGTGATCGGCATGGGCCCGGCCTCCATGGGCGTGCGGGTGGCCAAGACGAACATGGGGAATGTCCCCTCCCGGCAGTACAACAGCCCGGACGGCAAGACCCCGACGATTTCCCGGCCGGTGACCTTCTTCTGGAAGAAGTAGGCTTCGCAGGTGCCCGGTTCACCGCCACCCGTGGGCGGTGGACCGGGCCATAGCCGAGGGTCTCTGCCATGCTCGCATACATCGGACGTCGCGCCCTGCTCGCCGTCTTCACCGTCTGGGCGATCTCCGTCCTGTCCTTTGCCATCATCCAGTTGCCGCCCGGTGACTACGTGACCTCGTACGTCGCCCAGATGGCGGCGACGGGCAGCGTGGTCACCGAGCAGGAGGCGGAGAATCTGAGGATCCAGTACGGCCTGGGCCAGCCCATGTACGTGCAGTACTGGAAGTGGGTCAAGCTGATCGCCCGGGGCAACTTCGGCATGTCCATGGAGTGGCGGCGGCCCGTCACCGAGGTGATCGGCGAGCGCCTGTGGCTGACGGTGGTGGTCTCCGTGGCCGCCCTGTTCCTCACCTGGGTGCTGGCTTTGCCCATTGGCGTCTATTCCGCCGTCCGCCAGTACTCGCCGGGCGACTACGCGGCGACCTTCGTGGGCTTCATCGGCCTCGCCGTCCCCAACTTCCTCCTCGCCCTGGTCCTCCTCTATCTGGGCTTCACCTTGTTCAACGCGCACATCGGGGGGCTGTTTTCCCTGGAGTTCCAGGACGCCCCGTGGAGCTGGGCGAGAGCGTGGGACCTGCTCAAGCATCTTCCGATCCCCGCGCTGATCCTGGGCCTGGCCGGGACGGCGCAACAGATCCGCATCATGCGCGCCAATCTGCTCGATGAGCTGCGCAAGCCCTACGTGGTGACGGCGCGCGCCAAGGGCCTGGCCGAGGCCCGGGTGATCGTGAAGTACCCGGTGCGGGTGGCTCTCAACCCGTTTGCCAGCACGATCGGTTACACGCTGCCCTACATCGTGTCGGGGAGCATCATCGTGTCCCTGGTTCTCGGGTTGCCCACGGTGGGGCCACTGCTCCTGAAATCCCTCATCGCACAGGACATGTTCCTGGCCGGGACGATCGTGCTCCTCCTGGGCGTCATGACCGTGATCGGCACGCTGATCTCGGACATTCTTCTGGTGTGGATCGACCCGCGCATCCGGCTCGAGAACACCTGATGGCCACCAAGCCTGGCCTGGTCCTCGATCCGGCGAGCGCTCCCGTTCACAGGCCGAGCGCCGTCGCCGCCGCGGACGAGCAACGCATCTTCGTAGCCTCGCAGTGGCAGCTGACGTGGTGGCGATTCTGCAAGCATCGTGTGGCCGTGGCCAGCGGCCTCCTCGTCATGGGCTTCTATCTGGTCGTGCTGGGCGCGGATTTCCTCGCCTATGCCAACCCCAACGTCTCCGAAGCCCAGCGCTCGCTGATGCCCCCGCAGCCCATCCACTGGTTCGAGGGCTGGCGGTTTCGCCCCCACGTCTACGCGGTCAAGGGCGCCCGCGACCCCCTGACCTTCAAGCGCGTGTATCGCGTCGACCCCGGCGAGAGGATCCCCGTTCGGCTCTTCACCGAGGGCTTCGAGTATCGATTCCTCGGCCTGATCCCCATGACGCGCCATCTGATCGGCGTCGACGGGGGCCGCGACGCCGGCCAAACGATCTTTCTGCTGGGCACAGATCTCCAGGGGCGCGATCTCTGGTCGCGGCTCATGTACGGCACGCGCATCTCGCTCACCATCGGACTGGTCGGGGTGACGATGAGCCTGGTCCTGGGCGTGGTCCTGGGCGGGCTCTCGGGTTTCTACGGGGGGATCGCCGACACGGTGATCCAGCGGGTTATCGAGATCCTTCGCTCGATTCCGACCATTCCCCTGTGGATGGGCCTGGCCGCGGCGCTGCCCCGGGACTGGTCGATCTTGCAGATCTACTTCGCCATCACCATCATCATCTCGCTGCTCGGCTGGACGGAGCTGGCCCGCGTCGTCCGGGGGCGGTTCCTGGCCTTGCGCGAGGAGGACTTCGTGGTCTCCGCCCGGCTGGTGGGCTGCAGCCAGATGCGGACCATCTTCGTGCACATGGTGCCGTCGTTCATGAGCCACATCATCGCGGCGACCACCCTGGCCCTGCCGGCGATGATCATCAGCGAGACCGCGCTGAGCTTTCTCGGCCTGGGCCTGCGCCCGCCCGCGATCAGCTGGGGCGTCCTCCTGCAGCAGGCCCAGAATGTCCAGGCGGTGGCCATCTCCCCGTGGCTACTGATCCCGGCGGTGCCCGTGATCATCGCGGTCATGGCCTTCAACTTCCTCGGCGACGGGTTGCGGGATGCCGCCGATCCCTATGGGCGCTGAGACGCTCGGAGGGGACCACCTGCGTGAGCCCGCGGCCGCGCTCCGGCGGGACACGCTTCTGTCTGTCCGCAATCTGAAGACCTACTTTCCCCAGGATGAGGGGACGGTGAAGGCGGTGGATGGGGTCAGCTTCGACCTGTATCCAGGGGGAACATTGGGTATCGTCGGGGAGAGCGGCTGCGGCAAGAGCGTGACGGCCAGATCGATTCTGGGGATCGTCGATCGGCCGGGCCGGATCGTCGAGGGAGAGATCCAGTTCCGTCGGCGGGCCACCGACGGCGGCGCGGAGCCCAACCCCGTGGTGGACTTGGCGAAGCTAGCTCCGAATGGCCAGGACATGCGGGCCATCCGCGGGGCGGAAATCGCGCTCATCTTCCAAGAGCCGATGTCGTCGTTCAGCCCCGTGCACACCGTCGGGAACCAGATCATCGAGGCGATCATGCTGCACCAGCAAGTCAGTCGGCGGCAGGCGCGCGGGAAGGCCATCGAGATGCTGCGCCGGGTCGGCGTGTCGTCGCCGGAACAGCGGATGGACCAGCTGTCCAATCAACTGAGCGGAGGCCTGCGCCAGCGGGCCATGATCGCCATGGCCCTCTCCTGCAACCCGATCCTGCTGATCGCGGATGAACCCACCACCGCGCTCGACGTGACCACCCAGACGCAGATTCTCGAGCTGATGCGCCAGCTCCAGCACGAAGACGGTATGGCCATCATGCTCATCACCCATGACCTGGGCGTGATCGCGGCAATGGCCAGCGACGTGGCGGTGATGTACTTGGGGCGCGTGGTCGAGCAAGCGCCCGTCGACGAGATCTTCCATGCTCCGCGGCATCCATATACGCAGGCTCTCCTGCGTTCCATCCCCCGCATGCGATCGCGATCGCGCGAGCGACTCACGCCAATCGCAGGGTCCGTGCCCCACCCCTATGACCGTCCGCCGGGGTGCCCCTTCCACCCGCGCTGCGCAGAATTCATGGCCGGGACGTGTGATCGAGAGGCGCCGAGCTTGCGGCCGGTGGGAGATCAGCACACCGTGAGTTGCTTCCTCTACGAGTGAGCCGTCCACCCCCATGGCCATGATGACCAGCCCGCCGGCCTTGCTGCGGGTGGCGGGACTGCAGAAGCTCTTTCCGATTCGGAAGGGCTTCTGGAAGCGGACGGTAGGCTACGTCCGCGCGGTCGACGGCGTCAACTTTCATATCGATGAAGGGGAAACCTTGGGCCTGGTGGGAGAGAGCGGCTGTGGGAAGACCACCACCGCCCGGTGTATTCTGCGGGCCATCGAGCCGACCCGGGGAGAGATCTTCATGCGGGTGGTAGGCGGTTCGGTGATCGAGATGGGCCAGTTGCGCCCGGCGGCGCTGCGGGCACTCCGTCGAGAGATGCAGATGATCTTTCAGGATCCCTTTACCTCGCTCAATCCCCGCATGACCCTGCTCGACCTCGTCGGAGAACCGTTGCTGGTCCACGGCATGAAGAGCCGGCGTGACCGCGAGGAGCGCGTGGCGGAACTCCTGCGCCGCGTCGGGCTCCGGCCCGAGTACATGCGGCGGTTTCCCCATGCCTTCAGTGGGGGCGAACGCCAGCGCATCGGCATCGCACGCGCCCTGGCCCTCCATCCTCGCCTGGTGGTCGCCGATGAGCCGGTGTCCGCTCTGGACGTCTCGGTGCAAGCCCAGATCTTGAATCTCCTACTCGACCTGCAGGCGGAGTTTCAGCTGACATACCTCTTCGTGGCGCACGACCTGAGTGTGGTGCGACACATCAGCAACCGCGTGGCGGTGATGTACGTCGGGCGGATGGTGGAGCTGGCGGAAACGGAGGAGCTCTTCACGGCCCCCAAGCACCCCTACACGGCGGCCCTCCTGTCCGCGGTTCCCGAGCCAGATCCGCGCACCCGCTCGCGGCGCATCGCGCTGCACGGGGAAGTGGCGAATCCGGCCTCTCCCCCCGGCGGCTGCTATTTCCATCCCCGCTGCCCGTATGCAATCGAGGTATGCCGGACGCAGGCGCCGGTCTGGCAAGAGACCTCGCCGGGCCACTTCGTCGGCTGTCACCGCGCCCACGAGCTCCAGCTCGTCGGCGTGGATTGAACCCTGTTCCTGGGACGACGGCAGTGAGCCTGGGGTCGATACGCCACCGACCCGGCGGCGCACCTCGTCGATGAGCGTGGTTCAGCTATCATTCGCGGGTAGGCACGCTGTGACTCGCGCGGGGAGGCCGCCATGACTGGTCAAGCCGTCACCACGGTCGAGCAGGACTTTCACGAGCGGATGCACGCCGCCCACATCTACGGCCTCTGGGAGCTGGCCAGCCAGATGACGCCGCGCCCCGAGCCGCGAGCGATCCCGTACATGTGGACCGCGTCGCAGCTCGAAACCATGGTCCGCGAGTCCGGCGAGGTGGTGCCGGTCGGCGAAGAGCGGAGAGCGCTCCAGCTGTTCAACCCCGGCCTCGACGGCCGGTGGGCGACGACGAACACCATGATCGCCGCCGTCCAGCTCCTCCTGCCCGGCGAGATTGCCCGCGCCCACCGGCATACCCCGACGGCGATCCGATTCATCATGGACGGCGAGGGCGCCTACACCGCCGTCGGCGGCGAGCGCGTCTACATGGCCCCCGGCGATCTCGTGCTGACGCCGAGCTGGGCGTGGCACGATCACGGGAACGAGACCGATAGGCCTGTCGTATGGATGGACGGCCTCGACATCCCCCTCGTCCAGGCCCTCAACGCGATGTTCTTTCAGTTGTACGACCAGCCTCAGGTGCCGTTGAGCAAGCCGGCCAATGCCTCCGTCCAACTCCATGGCCACGTCAGCCTGACCCCGACCTGGGTGAAGGAGCGACCGCAGTCTTCGCCCTTGCTCCTGTACTCCTGGGAGAAGACGTGGCCGTCGCTCGCCGCCCTGCGCGACGCCGAGGGAGACGAGCACGACGGCATCGCCCTCGAGTACACGCACCCGCAGACGGGCCGCTCCCTTTTGCCGACCATGGCCTGCTGGATCCAGATGCTGCGTCCCGGCGACCGGCTGAAGGCCCATCGCCACACAGGCAGCGCCGTGTACTACGTCGTCCAGGGATCAGGCGAGACGATCATCGACGGCTGCCGCTTCGCCTGGGGCAAGGGGGACATCATCACTCTCCCGCCCTGGGCCCTCCACGAGCACGCCAATCGCTCTGCGCGCAACGCCGCCGTCCTCTTCTCGATCCAGGACCGGCCCGTCCTCGAGGCTCTCGGCCTGTACCGGGAGGAGGCGTTCACGGACAGCGGCGGCCACCAGGCGGTGACGTCGACCTTCAGGGCAATAACAGAGTCCCGCGAAGATCGCCCGAAACCCCCGCAACCTCCCGGTGCGGAATGAGGGGACTTAACGCTGTATCGCCGTGATGGTCTGCTCGAGCTGCTGCAAATGGGCACGGTCATGGCCGGCTATGGTCTCGGTCATCGGGCGGAAGCTGATCGGGCCGCGCTCCTCATGGATGCCCAGACGATCCCAGAGGGCCTCGGGTGTGCGCCTGATGAGCGCGAGGTTGGCCGTGCGAAGCGCCGCGAAGGCGGCGAGCAGTTCAGCGAACACCGGCCGTGCCAGCATCGCCCAGGCATCCTGGTCGTAGCCGATGAGCCGAGGCGCGTCCTGCGCGAGGATTGCGCGCGCCCGGAACGAGTAGGCAATCTCGGAGTCCCACAGGTGACCGAGTAACTCCGAGACCGACCATTCCTTCGGCTCGGGCCGCCTGCCGAGCAGATCCTCGGACAGCCCGCTCGTCACCTCCCGCACGGACAGAGGAGTCGCGGCCAGTACCGCGACGGGGTCACGTCCGCCCAGCAACGCCAGCAGTTCCCTCTGGTAGCCCCGTGGATCTCCAACCGGGTCCGCCACCACGATCCGCTCCTCCATCTCACCCTCCGTAGCCGTCCAGCCAGATTCAGCGTCGGGTCAAGTGCCCTGGGCGATTGTCGTTCGCCACGATCCTCGGAGATCTGTGTTCCGCTCCTCCTGCGGATTGGTCCGCAGCCACTCGAGGTAGACGGCCACGCCCGTCTCGACAGTGTGGTCCGGCTGGTACCCAGCAACGCGCCGTGTTCAGCCCGATGAATCCCAGGCCGCGACGATGAGGATCACCCGGCTGCTCCGTTCGCCTCTACTGCCAGCGGGCGAAGGCCCAGCCGCCACCCGTGGCGGCTGGCGTCCGATACACGGGGACGTAGGCGAGCCGCTCCATTTTCAGATCAGTCTGCTGCATGGCTCCGCCGAGCGCGACCCAGTTCAAGATCTCCGAGCCGGCCGAATGGAGCCGGTGGCGCGGCAGTGAGCGCAGGGCGCCCGCGTCCTTGCGCTCGAGCGCGTCCAGCAGCGCCCGGTCGAGTTCCTCGTCGACGACGAAGTGGCTCAGGCCGCCAGAGGCGATGATGGCGACCGAGGCCGGCTCACGCCATTCGGCCACCGCCGCCGCGATGGCTTCACCCACCGCGAAGCAGCGCCGTGGCGTGGGCTGGTTGGGCGGGTAGCACGTGTTCTGGAAGACGGGCAGGATCATCCCCGGGGCGTTGTCGAAGAGGCGCTTGACGATGAAGGCAAAGGCATGCGGCAGCCCCTGCTCGTGGGGTGGCGTCTCCCGCACATAGTCCAGCTCGCCCTTCCGCGTCGGATAGCGCCGAGCCACGCGCCCGCCGTACGGCTGCCTGACGTAGCGCATGTGGGCGACGTCGAAGTCGCGCTCGATCAGGTACTCGATCAGGAACCGTCCGAAGCCGCTGGCCACCGGGACGTCCATGGGGACGTCGCCGTACCCCCGACGAATGGCCTCTACCACATCGCGGTCCTGGGGCGCCGCCGACGCCGGGCGTGGGATGAGCGGCGCACTCTCCCCCCAGTACACCGACAGCGCGGGCATGTTGTCCTCGTAGAACCACTCGTCCTGGTCGTCGCCGATGACAATGGTGATGTCCGGCTTGACGCCGCGCAGCGCGCGCGACAACTCGTCGAGCGCGCGCTGACACGTCTCGGCTTGCGCTCCGAAGGGTTCCGGCCCTCGGTATCTCGCGCGGACCTCGGGAGCGATGGAGTCGAGCGCCTCCTGATACGACATCACCACGCCGTCCGGCGGGTAGGCCAGCTCCTGGTTGCGCTCGTCCCGCTGGGCATAGGCGGGCCAAAGCTCGGCCGGAAGGGTCAGCAGGGGAGTATGCGAGGTGCCGAGGCCGAGGACGATTTCTGCCATGGCGACTCCTGGTCAGCGCGCGTCCGCGCGAGCGCGGCGCGAGGTCTCGACGTCCAGCCCCATCGCCTGTCGATAGGCCAGCCGGACCTCTTCCGGCTGGCCCGCCTGAAACACGAAACCTTCGGGGACGACGGGTCCAGGGGTTCCACTGACCTCGCGGTACAGTCGGGCACGTGGAAAGCCCTCGATGTACCGCTCGCGGTCGATGATGGGCAACGCAATGCATCGGTTCGCCTCGGCGTCGCGGACCACGGCCTTGGGCTCGCCGCCACGGTGGACAACCTCGGCCTGTTCGAGCAGCCGGCGGCGCATCATGATGACTCCGCGGTCGCTCTCGCCCAGATGCTCCTGTGTTCGATCGGCGATTGCGCCCTGCCCGACCCACGCGACGAAGTCCTGGTTCATGATGTGGGTGGTGATCCAGCGGCCGGTCAGCGGATCCTTGATCGGGCTCACCCAGCAGGGAATGCGCGCCTGCTCGAACGGCTCCATCTCGTTCGGCACGCGATCGAAGAACCAGCCCACGCTCAGCGTGTTCGCGTCGTCGATGGGCACGCGCCACTCGAAGTGGCCGCCGGTGAACAAGCAGTTCGGCCACAGGCAGGTGCGGCCGACGCTCCACAGCTGGTCCGACTCCGATTGACCCTCGAGCACCCGCCGGTAGATGAAGCCGTACTCGAACTCCTCGAAGCCGATCTTCAGGTGCTTGGGCGGCTTTGGCCCGTCGATGCCCCGCAAGATTCGCGACCAGTTCCCGTGCAGCCACTCGAAGTGCACGGGGTCGATGGAGTTTTCCTGGCACTGGAACCAGTTGCACGGGATCTCCGAGAGCACGATCTGGACGAAGCCGTTCTTCCAGGTGAACGGCTCCCAGGTCGGCACCAGCGGCGCCGGCGTGGGCCCGAGATAGGCCCATACCAGCCCCGCCTTGGCCTCCACCGGATATGCTTTGATCCTGACGCGATCCTTGAAGCGCGCCTCCGGGTGGGCGATTTCTTCGAACGGCTGGGCCAGACACTGCCCGTGCTCGCCCCACCGCCAGCCGTGATAGCTACAGCGCAATCCGCAGTCCTCAACGTAGCCGTACGATAGATCCGCGCGGCGGTGCCCGCAGTGCCGGTCCAGGAGGCCTAGCGTGCCGCTCTTGTCGCGGTACAGGACGAGGTCCTCGCCCAAGAGGCGCAGAGGTTTGACCGGGACGTCGTCCAGCTCGGCGACGCCCGCGATGGGCATCCAGTACCGCCGCAGCAGCTCGCCCATGCGCGTGCCGGCGCCGACTTCCGTCAGTGCCCTGTTCTGTTCCTCGCTCAGCACTGGCCTCGCTCCTTCCTGGGGACGATGTCGATGATAACTCTTTGAGATGGGGGCCCCGAGATGGCCCCCAAACCCCCAGCGCTCGTCGCGCCCCGGGACTCCGCAACGCTCCGAGGACCCCGGCCAAGCGGTGGTGCTCCTCGCCAGCAGCCTAGGCCTTGCTGGCCGGCGGCGGGTTCGTCGCAAGGTTCACCGGCCGCCGTGGTGCTAGGGGGATGGCGCGAAGGCTGTTTAGATCGATCTCCGGCATGTCCAGGTTCAGCGTGCGGAGGACGCCGTTGGCCAGCTCGTTGTAGCGACTGAAGTAGCGGCGAATCCGCCCCCGCCAGGCGGGGATACCCCCGTTGGCATGCAGCTCGAAGGCGGACTCGCGGCCGTCCAGGGCCGACGCGACGTGGTCCGCGGCCATCTGGAGCAACGCCGATCGCTGCAGAGCGGTGTAACCGCCGCCGCCGAACGACTCCTCCAGGCCCGCGGCGACCTCGGGTGCGGCCAGGTCCTTGTCGGACGGGGCGACGACGAGCGACGAGCCGGGAAGGATGCGCAGGATCTCGGCCATGCGCTGACGGGCCTTCTGCATCGCGATGCTGCCGGCCGCGATGTGACCCCGCCCGGGCACGCAGTAACCCTCCGCCGTCAACTCGGGGTCGAGCTCGGCGGCGGTCTGGCAGCTCCGCACCGTCTGGACATCGATGACGAGATCAACGAGGTATTCGAGCGTCGGCTCGTGCTCGGCGAGCCCCATGGCATGGGTGCAGGCGAGGGCGAGCCCGAGGGTGAATTCGGCCTTGGAGAGCCAGCAGTAGAGCTGATGCCAGAACAGCCAGGAGGCCATGGGTTCCGGGGAGATGTCCATGAGGAAGACGCGCTCCCAGGGGACGAACACGTCCTCGAGCCACATCTGGCCATCCAGCTCGTCGTAGCGGCTGCTCAGCGGAGCCATGAACGCATTCGGATGGCGGGCGGAAATCTTGCGGCACAGCACGGTCACCCCACGCGCATTGACCGGCACGATGAAGGTGGCTCGATGGGCCCCTCGATCGATGCCGCAGTGGCTGCCGATGTAGACGTCCTCGGCATAGACCGGACTGGTGTGCATGCCGACCTTGCCCCGGATGACCATCCCGGCATCGGTCTCGCGGACGATCTGGAGAGCAGCCCGCTGACTGGGATTCTCGCGGAAGCGATATCCGATAGTGGCGGCGCCGGCCGAGAAGGTGAGGAAACGCTGGGTGCGGGCGATCAGGGTGCGGTAGGCGGCCGCGTTCGCGATCTGTTCCGGTGAAACGTTGCGTTGCTGGACGGCGTCGAGAATGCCCAGGGCGATGAGATTGCCGTAAGCCGGGGTGTGCGTGATGTTGCCGGCGCTCAGGAAGGTGGTCGCGGCGAAGCACCGGCCCATCCCCCGCAGGTCGTCGGAGCTCTTCGGCACGATGAAGGACCACGGTGTGCGTTCACCCTGGGCATCGGGCGGGGTCAGGACGACGTCCTGCCACTGGGCATCGAAGTGGCGGTCATGCCAGGCTACGTATTCGTCCACCATGGCGCGGGTGGCCGGATGGATCGTCACGTCGTCGATCGGCCCTTCGCCCATGACCCAGACTCGGCGGCCGTCGCGCAGCGCCTCGCGGTATTCGGCTCCTGTCCGCATGTTTCCCCCTCGTGGTGGGCCGGGCTCAGGACGGTACGTTCGCCACGTGCCGCCGTGAGGACCCGACGACGCGCCCGACAGCGTAGAGATTCTACGGCATGTCTCGGAGCGGTCCGCCGGCGAGACGGGCCGCCCCCCCGGGTTGCCGACGAATCTGGGCGCAGTTGGGCTCGGCGAGGGCCGGGAGCGGCCGGACGTACTAACTTCCGTGGTTCCGCGGTCGACAGGGTCGCCACCGCGGGGGATAATCGCGGCAACGTCGCGAGGAGCTCGAAGGTATCCGGATGCCCGCGCTGGCCGTGCGCAACCTCGAGAAGTCGTTCGGCATTGCTCAGGCAGCGGAAGCCATAGCCGAGTCCCCCTCTTCTCCGCGGCGGCTCTCGCCTCCATCCGATCTCAGCTGAGGCGGGTGCGCCGCTCCCGCTGTTCGGCGCGCCGTCTCACCCAACATCGCCTCGATCGCCTTGGGCACACCCGATCGGCACGGTGAGTCGATGGTAGACTGCGGCCCACCATGACGCAGCCACGCCGCCCGCTCGACGGGATCCGAGTGCTTGAGCTGGCCCAAGTAGTGGCCGGCCCGTTCTGCGGGACCCTCTTGGCCGAGTTCGGGGCCGAGGTGATCAAGACCGAGATGCCCGGCCGGGGCGACGACCTCCGCCGCCTCGGTCCGTCCGAGGACGGTTGTGGGTACTGGTTCGCCGCCGACAACCGGAACAAGAAGCTCATGACGCTCGACCTTCACAGGCCGAAGGGGCAGGAGATCGTCCGCCGGCTCGTGGGCCACTGCGACGTCGTTCTCGAGAACTTCCGGCCCGGCGTTCTGGAGCGCTGGGGTCTCGGGTGGGACGCGCTCCACGCGATCAACCCGCGCCTGGTGATGGCGCGCATCACCGCGTTCGGCCAGACAGGCCCGCTCAATCAGGGACCCGGTTACGCGGCGATCGGATCGGCGTTCGGCGGAACGTGGTACGTGAACGGCCATGCGGATCGCCCACCGGCCCGACCGACGCCGGTGTACCCCGACTACATGACCGGGCTATTCACGGCATTCGGCGTGCTGGCCGCGCTCCGCCATCGCGACGCGACCGGCGAGGGCCAGTGGATCGACGCCGCCCTCTACGAGTCGGCCTTCCGCATCATGGAGTACACGACCACACTCTACGGCCGGCAGGGCGTCGTCCGGGAGCGCGGAAGCCTCCAGCACGCCGGCTGGCCGGGAGGTGCTTTTCAGACCCTGGACGGGCGATGGGTGGTTTTTACGGCGCCTGCCCAGCACCTCTTCGAGCGGCTCTGCACGATGCTCGGGCAGCCCGAGCTTCCGCACGACCCGCGGTTCGTCAGCGCGACGGAGCGGCCGAAGCACATCGACGTCATTCTCGGCCTCGCGACGGAGTGGTTCGCCGCTCGACCCTTCGAGAAGGCCGTCGAGGAGTTGCGCGCCCACGACATTCCGCACTCACCCATCATGAGCATGGCCGATATCTTCGCGGACCCGCACTACCGGGCGCGGGAGATGATCATCGACGTGCCCACCGAAGGATTGGGCAGCCTCCCCCAGCCTGGCGTGGTGCCCAAGCTCTCGCTGACACCCGGGCGCGTCACTCACGCAGGGCCGGCGATGGGCCGTGACACCGACGAGATCTTGTCGGGGCTTCTCGATCTGCCCTCCGATGAAATCGCGAGCCTGCGCGCCCAAGGCGTGATCTAGCCCGGCCAGCCCTCGCCTTCAGCCACGTTCCCTCGGTGCGCGGCAGCGAACGGAACGACCGAAACTCCATCGAAGGACGATCCGGCTCGGGCGAGCGGAGGCGAAGCGGCGCAAGCTGGCTAACTCTCCGTCGTCGAGAAGGAGACAAGCGCGGGCCGGCGCAGCAGGGTGATGGCAAGCGGGCCGAGCACGAGCCCGGCGGCCAGCGTGTTGAGGATCGCAAAGCCCCACGCACCCAGGATCATGCCGCCGGCCGCGGAGCCCAGGGCCCCCATCAAGCCCATGACCAGGTCGGCGAGGCCTTGGACCGAAGCTCGCTCCGCGGTCGACAACGCCTCGGTCAAGAGGGCGCTGCCCGCCACGAAGGCGAAGTTCCAGCCGACGCCGTTGAGGAATAGCCCCGCGATGATCAGCGCGCGATCGGTACCCGGCGCGAGTCCCGCCAGCATGACCGCGGCGATCAGCACCAAGACTCCGGTCCCGATCATCACCAAGCGCCCGAAGCGGTCGCACAGCCAGCCCGACAGCGGCGAGGCCACATACATGCCGGCCAGATGAAAGGACACCGCCAGGCCGATTGTTTGGACATGGTGACCCTGGTCGTGCAGATACACCGGCGACGTGGAGGTCGTGCCGATCATCACGAACTGGCTGATCGTGAGTGCCGCGAGCGCGATCTGCACGCGCACATCTCCCAAGATGGCCCCGAGCGGCCGGGCGGGTTGGGCTGTCCGGCCCGCGCCGACGACGCCCTGAAGCTGGCGCGTGACCAGCAGGGGATCGGGCCGCAGGAACACCTCGACGAGGAGCGCGGCCAGGGCGTACGCCGCCACACTGATCAGGAAGGCGCTGGCCGCCGGTGAGACTTCGAGAAGGTTTCCCGCTCGCAGGGCCGGGTCCATCAGGTTCGGACCGATGATCGAGCCAACGGTCGAGCCCCAAACGATCAGTCCCATGGCCCGGCCGCGCTGCGCGCCCGGGCTGACGTCGGCCGCGGCATAGCGGGCCAGGAGATTCGACGTGTTCGCGATCCCGAAGAGCGCCATCCCCGCGAGCATGAGGGCGAAGCTCCGGCTCACCACGCCCATCATGCCGAGCAGGGCTCCCGCGACGGCGAGGCCATAGCCCAGGGCCAATCCCGGCCGGCGTCCGGAACGGCTCATCAGCCTGGCCAGCGGCCAGCTTGCGAGGGCAGCGCCCAGGGCCCCCACCGCGACGGGCAGGCCCGACCAGGTGTTCGTCCCGGTAATGGTGGCGGCCATGATGCTGCCGACCGCCAGCACGATCGAGTGACCGGTGCTTCCGCATACCTGCGCCGCGAAGAGCGCGGCCATCAACTTGCCGCGGCTCCAGTTGAGATGAGGGGCCCCGACAGGGTCCCCTAAGCCAGCCGGGCTCGGCGCGGTCCGGGAAACCCGGAGCTCTCCTCGATCGTGCGCCACGCGCCGAGTCTAGGCACTGGCCCCGGCTCGGTAAACGGCCATTGCGCGCCGGCGTGAGGAGGCCAATTGAAGAATCGCGAGGCGATCCCCGGCCGGACCGCCCGACGATGGTAGAGTACCGCGCGGTGCAGAGACGACAGTGCGGGGGATGAACGCGGTAGAGAAGAGGGAGCCCCCCCAGAGAGGACACCCCGAAGATGCCGAAGATCTGGCGTGTTTACAGCGGCTCCGATGGGCGCTCGCATCTGGCCGAGGTGCCCTGGGCCATGAAGCCATTCGTGGACACCGAAGGTGCTCACGGCGAAGGTACCCCGGTGCAGTCCGCCACAGGAATCGTCTTTCGCGTCTCTCCACCAGGGTATGTGCTGGACTGGCACTGTGCGCCCAGGAGGCAGTACTCGATCTCGTTGTCAGGGATCGCGGAAATCGAGGTGGGCGATGGCACGGTCGCGCGCGTCGGGCCGGGTGACGTGGTGCTGGCCGAAGACCTGACTGGCCAGGGG
>JBKPAK010000199.1:0-14330 GCA_046726415.1 Candidatus Methylomirabilota bacterium | reverse complement strand
GTTCATTGAGGAGCGCCACAAACAGCACGTCGTAGAGTGCGGCTGGCAGAAAAGGTGGGCTCTTTGTCATTGCGGCCACCCGCGCACCACGGCATCCTGGCGGCATGCCGGTGGAGAGGCGAAGAGTCGCAATGGTGGTGTATCCCGATGTCCAGATCTTGGACGTCGCCGGTCCGCTTGAGGTCTTTGCCCGAACCGCGCGCTGGCTTACGGATCAAGGTCGGTGCCCTGAACAGGCATACACGGTAGAACTTCTGGCGGCGCGCCCTGGCACCCTGGCGAGTTCCTCAGGACTGGAGCTCGTCGTCCACCGCTCGTTCACGCAAGTGCGGGGCGGGATCGACACGCTGTTGGTAGCGGGCGGCATCGCGCTCGCCGGGCACCGAGTGGTCAGCTTGGTGAGCTGGCTGCGCCGGATCGCCCCTCGAGTGCGTCGCCTCGGCTCGGTGTACCGACTACGCGACGGGTGAGTAGGTCGAGGCGAATCCACGCGGTAGCGGGTCTGGCCCGTAGGGTAGGTCGGCAGCCGAGACAGGGCGAGGCGTCATTCGCGCGGTCGTCGAGCGGTGGCTCCGGCACGTAGTGTCGGAGCGCGAACACCGCGACCTGGGCGGCGCTGATGTCGCCCTCCCACATGGCGAACAGCAGGCGCACGAAGGCCTCCAGGTCCGCGTCGGGGATGAGGCCGGCCGTCTCGTGCAGGGTCGCGCGCTCCTCGACGGGAATCCCTGGACCCGCGCAGGGATGGTGCGGCCACACCAGCCACGGGTGCGCCTCGCACACGATCGCGTTGTCTGGCAGGTCGTCCGTCCTGATCGAATGCGGATCGCGGTTCTGTTCCCTGAGCGCCGCGATCTCCTGCCGCTGGTACCCCATGGCCTCCCTCAGCTCGGCGATCGTCTTGCGTGCACGCCGGAGCTCGGCACGGAGGCGACCCAGCTCAAGAGCGGGGTCACCGCCGCTCACGGTTGCTCCGCCGGTGCTCGGTGCGGTCACTCAATTCACCTGCTGCAGTGCCGTCCACGCGCGGAGGATCCACAGCTCTTCGAGAGGCAGCAGCGAGGATCCTCTGAAGACCTCGCACACCCGGAGCGACAAACCACAGGATGATAAAGAACGCGAGGAGCGCTGAGGCCACCACGGCGGCCGTCATGCTGCCAAGAATGATGCGTGCGATCAGGTAGACGTCCGTGCAAATACTTACCGCCAGCGGCAACATGCTCGACAGCCGCAGGGCACTAGACACCCGGATAAACGTCGCGCTCACTTTCCGGAGCCGGTCTGCGGTGCAGTGCCGCAGGCGTCATGATGAGTGCGATTGGCCACCACGGCCATGCTGATCGCTACGATGTGGAGACGCTGCTCCCCGAGGGTGAGCTTCTCGCCAAATCCCTGATTGAACACCGCGATCAGCTGGAATCCGAAGAGCGCCTGGATCCCAGGCAGCACCATCCGGCATTCCTCTAGGAGGTACTCTGCCGCCGGTGAAAGCGGGAGCTCCTCACATTCCTCGTGGTCGATATCAGACTTCATCGGCCTCGACGCATTTCGTCCGCCAGAATCTCGGCCACGACGCCGGGCGTGTTCTTCCCTCACGGATCGCGCGCCGATGTACTCGGCGACCTCGCGAGGTAGAAATGTCCCATCAATTCGGTCTCAGATACCGCGCTAGGAACTCGCGCACGCGCTTCTCCGCGTCGGCGTGAGCGCTCGGGCTGTAGGCGACCGTCGCGCCACGACCGCCACGTGCATCCGCGATCCGAACCGGCTTCGGCAGGTGAGCTGCGTCGAACCCGTGGTGGGCGCCAGGATAGAGGACGTCGGCGACGTCGCGACCGGCCCGACGGGCGCCGAGCGCCACGGTCTGGCATGCCTCGGGTGGGGTCCAGTCATCGAGTTCGCCGAGGAGCATGAGAAGCGGCGTGTCGCCGCCGTATGCGACGAGGTCAACGCAGACGGGATAGAAGGCGATCAGGGCGCGAAGCTTGGCGTCGGGATACCGTCCTTCGGTGTTGCCCGCCCAGAGCACGGTCCAGCCGCCGTGCGACCAGCCCATCGCGCCGATACGGTTGCGGTCGATCATGGGTAGCGTCGCCAGATAGGTGGCGGCGGCGTAAACGTCGGGTGATCGCGGTTGGCCGCGAAGCGGGGACGAGTCCCCGCAGAGGCGGCTGATGCCTCGGCCGCCGAAGCTGTCGAGGATGAGCGCCGCGTAGCCCTCGGCGCGGAGCCATTGTGCCCAGGCGACGATGACTGACCCGACCCCGCCACAGCCGTGGAGGAGGACGAGGGCGGGGAAAGGGCCCGGCCCTTTCGGTGTGTACAGTTCCGCTATCAGCGTCGCCGGCTTCGGGAGCGTCACCGCAACTTGGTGTGAGGTGACGCATCCCCTTAGGGCGAACGCGAGCAAGCTGACCTTCATCGCGTCGATCACCTTACGCGCGCCGGACCAGGAATCGAGCCAGGCGGTCAGCATGCGGCGCTCCGGAACGTCATCGCCGAGTGAGGCGATCGCCAGGGCGGGAAGAAACCACTGGGGCGCGTCTCGGTCGGAAGCGGGGCTGTCGGGTGCCGTCGGCTCTGGTTGGTCAGGGATGCCCGCGATGGTAGCCGAGACGCGGCCCGAGCGCTTCGCCCCTCCGAAAGGTGCAGCTCTGCTATTCTCCGCGTCAAGGTCACAGAGGCTAAGGGAGACTGCGCATGCTGGGGGATCTTGGCCCAATCCTTGGTCATCTGTTCAGTGCCGCGCTCGCCGGAGGCTGCATCGGACTCGAGCGCAGCTTCCACGGTCGCCCGGCCGGGTTCAGGACACATACGCTGGTGTGCGTCGCGTCCAGCCTCCTCATGCTCGTCACGCTCTACCAGTGGAAATGGCTGCCGGGGATACCGCTGGAGACGGTGCGCACCGATCCGACGCGGATGGCCCAGGGCATCATGACGGGCATCGGGTTTCTCGGGGCCGGCGTGATCTTCAAGGAAGGCCTCTCTGTACGTGGACTCACCACCGCGGCCTCGATCTGGACCACCGCGGCCATCGGTATCCTTACAGGGGTCGGCTTCTACCTGGCCGCCGCGGCGGGCACCCTGCTGGTCCTGGGCACGCTGTCCGCGTTCCGATGGATTGAGCAGGCCTTGCCGAGCCAGATCTACGCGCACCACCACATGAAGTTCGCGCGAGACAACACGATGTCCGAGGTCGATGTTCGACACCTGATCTCGTCGCATTCGTTCTCGATCGCCAACATGAGCTACCGCGTGAGCGGCGACGGGCGCTTCTTCGAGTACCGCATGATCATCCGCACCAACCACTGGGACAACATGCGGCGCCTGGCCGAGACGCTGCGGGAACGGGCCGCGATCGTGGAGTTTCGCATCTCGCCGACGGGTGACTGACCGACTGTCATACCTCACACGATCCTCCAGCGCCGCGTAGGCCCGGACCGCCCAGGCGTGGAGCCACGCGACTCGGGCAACATTCTCCGGAAACTGCGCAGCGACCAGAGCCGTGGTGAGCAGCGACCGGTCGCTCATTCTCTGATGGCCGCTCTTCCACCGATGAGCGCGCGCACCTGCGCCCGCAGCTCGTCGAGTTGAGCCTGCTGAGCCTCAAAGCGAGCGGCTGCCTCCGCCTTCTCCGCTCGAACGTTCCGACCGTGTAGGCCAGGGCGATCTGAGTGCGTGTGAGGTTGAGATCAGCGGCAAGCGGATCGAAGAATACAGCGACGCCGGTCGTCTGGCCCGGTAGGGTCATAAACGCTCCGATTCCCCCAGCTATGAGGACCATCCAGCCGAAGTGAAACGGAAGCAATCGCATAACACGGTCTCGCTCGTCAGAAGCCTTCACCCCCTCGTCGGTTTTCACGCGGAGGGTTGTCGAAGCGCGCGGGACTGCCGAGTGAGCGAGTGACGTCTCAGTGCCCAGACCAGAAGAGGAACGCCGACGAGGCTGGGCAGGAGCCAATGCGCCAGAGGCGGCAGCGAACGCCACAGCGGCAGGTGCGGTCCATTGTCCACGTAGAACGCGGTGAGCAGCAGGATGTATGAGATTCCCATGCCGGCGATGTGCAGTCGGAGCCAGGGGTGCCAGAGCCGCCGTCTCGCCGTTCGTCCGATCGTTCCAGCGCCGAATAACAGAATGCCGAGCGCGAAGAGGTGCGTGTTCTCTGGCCACCGCATGATAGAGAGGGCGGCCATAGACAAGAAGACCACCACGAGACTCCAGTAGTAGACGGCGCCAGCCGCCGGATGGCGACCGGCGCGTTTGGGGCTCCACATGGAGCGCGCGGCGATCCCGGCGATGGTGCACACGAGTCCCGCAGCCACATGTCCCGCTACAATGCTGAGGAAAATCGGTGAGGAGGATGGGATCGGGATGCCGAGGACAACGACACCGTGGTCGGTCACGGCGTCTAAACCCTAGCGACCCTGCAACGCACGGACCTAGGCCCAGCACACCGGCCGCCCAGAATGATGGGGCCAAGCGATCCGTCGACGTACCGGCCGACCACGGGTAGCCGTAGTCCCACATCCAGCGCCTGGGGCGATGAGAAGCGCGAACGAATCCAGCTCGGTGCTCGTCGGCTCCCTCGTCGCCCGCTGCGCGGCTTGCGTGCCCGTACGAACACGCTCTGAAGTTCCCGTCCACGGCCGGCGCGATGGCGGTCGCTTCGATACCCTCGCGATCCAGGAACTCTTGCGCATCCTCCGTGCGGTAGATCCGAGTTGGCTCGATCTCGACAGCCTCGAATCCGCCCTTCGCCAATTTCTCGCGGTACTCCGACTGCTCCAGCGCGCCGGCTGCGCATCTGATCCACGGCTCGACGCTACGGCGGATCGTCGCGGGCACCTCGCCCCGGACGACGACATCCGAAACAGCGAATCGGCCATCTGGTCTGAGCCCTCGGAACGACTCGGCGAACACGCGGTCTTTGTCGGCAGACAGGTTGATGACGCAGTTGGAAAATGGTCACGTCCACCGAGTTGTTCGGCCGCGGGGTAGCCTCGATTTCGCCCGTCAGGAACTCAGCTGCCAGTGCGATCGGATTGCCAGTGAAGCGGCGCGGGCTCCTCACCCGCGCCGCCCCGTGAGACTTCGTTACTTGCAGCTGGTGCCCCCACAGCATGCGGTCGCCGCGACCATCGCCAGCCCGCTCGGTCGCACTTCCGCCTCAGCGTCGTCGCCCTCGAGGTCGTAGTTGAGGTGATACACCTCCCACTCGACACCGTCGGGGTCCTTCACCCAGAACTTGTCCTGGTTGGCGTGGCAGCAGTTGACGCCCATCTCTTCGGTCACGGCGAGTCCCGCGGCCTTGACCCGCGCCAGTTGTGCCAGGACGGTCTCGACGGAGTCGACCTGGACCCCGACATGGTCAATCGTGCCGGCGCCGATGTGGCCGCCCGCAGAAAGGGCGAGGTTGACCGGCGCCCATTCGGGCAAGAACTTCACGTAGCCTTGCTTCACCTTGACCGGGTCACCACCGAGAAACTGCTCGTAGAACTCACGGCTCTTGGCGAGGTCCGACACGTGCATGTGGAGATGGACCTTTGCGCTCATGGCTCCTCCTTAGCAGCACGCGGTGAGCAAACGCACCAGGGTGGTGACTCGCTCCCGCTGCACCGAGTAGTAGATGTGCCGCTCTTCCTTCCGGCTCTCGACGAGCCCGGCCCGTCGCAGGAGATCGAGGTGATGGGACAGGGTGGCTCCAGGGATCTCGACGGCTTCCTGGATCTCTCCGACTGACATCTCTCGTCCCACCTTCACAAGGACGAAGAAGATCTGAAGGCGGCTGAGATGCGCGAGCGCTTTGAAGGCCTCGACGTGGTTGTCGTTGGCGGCCAACTGCCCGAGCGGCAGACGTGCGATCGTCTTCATGCTTCGAAGAGTATGAAATTATGGAACGGTAGTCAAGTCGAGCCCGAGAACCCGCCAGATCGGGAACCATCCCGATGCTGATCCAGTCGTCCAGGGATCTACCCTCCGCGCCCGCGCTATTCCTCCGAAGGCTCGCGCCTGTCGGTGCGGTGCCGCAAGAGTGCGCGGGTGACGGATTGGTCGTAGCCGTCTAGACTGGCAGAGGGCCCGCAGCCAGTATGCGGCTGTCTACTGTTCCTGGCGCTTGACCGACGCGCGGAACCCCAGACCATTGACCGCGGCGATCAGGTCGTCCACGGTGACCTGTGCCGAGTCGAACGTCACCCGTGCTTCCTTCTGCCGAGGCTCACCGCCGCCCCGCTCACGCCCTTGAGCCCTTCCAGGGCCCGCTTGACCGCTACCGGTCAGGTGCCTCAGGCCATGCCCTCCACCGTAAGGACCGCCGTCGTCGGGGCCGCTGACGCGGTATGGGCCACCAGCAGGAGCAGCAGGAGTGCGAACCAGAGAGCGTCGCGCTTCATAGCGAACCCTTCTGTGGCCGATGCATCTCGTGTCCGGAGGGCGCCGAGGTGTCAATGAGACGGCTCACGAGATCGGACGTCATCTCGGGGAAACGATCGAGGATGATCGAGGTTGCCACCACGAGGCCGGCCAGGACGAGGAGCGCGAGCGTGAGCCGGCTTCCGGCCATGCGGCATCCGAGCCGGTCGCATCGCCGGCGCTCGCGTGCGTAGAGCCAGAAGCCAGCGCCGACACCCAGCACGCCCGACGGGATCAGATCCACCGGTACTGCATGGTGACGGCCATGAAGGCGCCGCTGCCGAGTCCGAGGACGATGACGGCCAGCGGCAACAGGCAGCAGAGCGATGAGAGCAGGGCCCCCGCCCACGCGGCGGCACCCGCGCCGAGAGCGAACCAGCGATCACGCCACATGGTGCCTCCTCCAACGGCTCCGCGGCGAACGCCCCGTACTCGAAGGTGAGCCGGTAGCGCCAGCCACAGCACTCGATCAGGTCACCCGCCTTGGTCCCTTCGGGCAGGGTCAGCAACCCCTCGCAGTCCGGGCAGCTCACGCGATGGGCAAGCGTCGCGCCCCATGCGTCCCTCACTTCCCTGACCCTGAGAACGTGGCCTGCGCAGTTCGGGCATTCCACCAGGTCGCCCGACCGGACACTCTGAGGAAGCTCGACCATCTCGCTGCAATCTGGACAGCGAACCTTCGTCATCGTCAGATGCCCAGGAGCCGCTGCAGGTGACCTCCGTCGAACCCCACGATCACCTGCTCGTCGACGGTGATGACCGGAACAGCCATCCGCCCCGTCTTCGAGATCAGCTCCTCACGCGCCCCGGCGTCCTCGGCCACGTTCTTCGCGCTGAATGCCACCCCATGAGACGAAAGGAACTCTTTCGCCGCGTGACACGACTGTCAGGTCGACGACCAATACACCGTCACCTGTCGGCCGGTCATCAGTACCCTCCCTGGAGGAGCCCTCCGAAGATCCGTCGTCCCAGCTTGAATGCCTCGGCCACCGTCGCGCCGGCTCCCGGCACATCCGGATTCACTGCTCGCCACCCCCGCAGATGCTCTCCCGACCGGAAGAAGTTCAGCGTCGTGCAGAACGAGGTGGCGAGCCGGCACGGGCCCTCAGCGCGGTTCCCTACCCACACCATGATCTCCTCCGATCCTGGGCCCACCCCGTGAGGCCTCACCTCCAGCGCCAGGTGCGCCTGGCAGTGGTGGCACTGCGAGAGGATGTGGATCGGCTCAGCCAGCATCGGGCGATTCCGAGCGCGTCAATCGCGCAGCACGCATATCGCTCTGCCCCGTCAGTGAATCGCGCGATGAACGGCGTCGGGGCCGCGGAGAACGGATACGCGATCTCCACGCGGCCTTCAGCGAGCTGGATCAGGTCCTCCTTGTCCAGCGCAACCAGCGTCTCCCGGACGATTCCAGGCGTGCGCTCCGGGAGGGCGACGGAAATCTCTTCCACGGGCACCGGACCGCCCCGATCGCGAAACGCTCGCAAGATGGCCTGGAGGACGTCCGTCAGGCGAGCCTCTCGACGAGCGACCCATCGGGCCTCCAGGTCAGGGTCAACCAATTCTTCGGCGGTCTTGATCTCGAGTTCCACCGGACCTCACCTCCACGATAGCGATGACTTCATGTGGCATGACGCTAAAGCCTGTAGTAACTACAGACTCAAGCGAATTCTCAGCGCCCGGGAGGGTGGCATGGACACCGCCTCAGCTCGCCTCGCCATCGGGGCCCTGTCGAAGCGCACCGGGTCCAACGTCGAGACCATCCGGCGCGAGATGACCAGACCCAGGCCAACCCCGAAGGCGCCGAGCAGCGAGCTGATCAGCAGCAAGTTCCGCGTCATCCTCGCCACGGTCGCTTCGAGATGGCATGTCGTGATCCCCACCCGCGCCACGCCGATGTGGCGGTTGTCGAGCACGATCGGGGCCGCGACGTCGTAGAGATGCTCGCCCTCCCGTCCGCGAAGCGCGGACAGGACGACGGCCCTTGTCGGAATCGACGGCTGATCGGTGAGATCCAGGCGCTCACCCATGGGATGTCGCGCGGGATCGGAATGCGCCAGAACGCGGCCCTGCGGATCCAGAACCGTGGCATAGACCACGACGTTCTCGGCGTCGCCCGACCCGTTCGCGATGTCGCGCACGACCTTGTAGGGGCCCCACAGGTCGTCCTGCAAGACGAGGTCGACGCTGAGCCGGGTCACGCTTTTCCACCAGGTTCACCCCGCGCTTGCGCAGCTCCTCGTCAAGGGCGAGCCGACCATGGGTAATCACTGAGAAGCTCACCAGCGCGGCGACGGCGGTGACGACGACGAGGAATGTCGCAGCCAGCTTGGCGCCGAGCCGCCATTCCCGGAAGGGGCGAACGGCACCCACGGCTAGCGCGCCGGCGCCCTCGGCGCGGCGATCAGCGAGGGCGCCTGGCCGTCGACGACGCGCAGCATGCCGCGGATGCTGTCGAACAGCGTGTCGGGCACGGTGACGAAGCGCTTGATCATGAGTTGTCTGAGAATCTCGATGCCCCGGGATTGTCTCCCATCTCCAGGAAGACCGCCCGGACTCGCGCTTTGAGGCGGGCGTCGAGATCGCGGCGGACCACCACCGGGGTGATGCCGTGAGCTCCACCGAGAACAGCGCCGATGGTCACAAGGCAGAAGTGATACCACGACACTTCGACAGCGAGCAGCAACGCCAACTCCGCGAGATGTGAGCGCGATCGGGCCGCGAGGTGGGCCGGTGGAATCGGCCCACGGGCGCGGGTCGATTCGAGTCGTTTCGAGTCGTTTTCAGGGCTGAGACGCCTCGAATGCCTCGTAAACCCGCGTGGCTTCAGGGCCGCTATCGTTCGGCGCGCAAACCCCCGTGCCGTCGACGAATTTGTGGCTCAGTGTTGGCGCGGTCGGGTCCTTGCACTCGCTAGCACGGCAAGACGAGACCGAGGGGACCTACGGTCACCTCGAGCGGGAGCGGCACGAGCGCCGCGTGGACCTCGATGCGGTGCTGGGAGGCGTTCAGGCGCGTCCCCCGGCGTCCACGCTCCTGGACGCCGGGGGCGCAACTGAGGGGCAACGACGCGATTTTCCGCGCGAGGATTCGATGGTGGAGGGTAAGGGATTCGAACCCTCGACCTCGGCGTTGCGAACGCCGCGCTCTCCCAACTGAGCTAACCCCCCGTGTGGGCGAAGCCTCCGTAGTCTACCCAAGCACCTCCCGCGTGACAACGCTGTCCGCAGCGATCTCACGATGACCCAGCTGCGCTGGTCGGCCCGGGGGAGCTTGCCGGCGCCTTCCCCGCGTTCATCGCGTTCAGCAGTGGCCCGAACAGCTCCACCGGGATCGGGACGAATGTCGTCGTACTTCGCTCCGAGGCGATCTCCCGCATCGTCTGGAGAAAGCGGAGCTGGATGGAGACGGGGTATCGGGTCAGGACCTCCGCGGCCTCCGCGAGCTTGGCCGCGGCCTGGAACTCGCCGTCGGCGTTGATGACCTTGGCGCGGCGCTCCCGCTCGGCTTCCGCCTGCTTGGCCATGGCCCGCTGCATATCCTGAGGCAAGTCGATCTGCTTCACCTCCACCGTGGCGACCTTGATGCCCCATGGTTCGGTGTGCTCGTCGATGATCCGCTGAAGCTGCTGGTTGATCTTGTCGCGCGCGGACAGCAGATCATCCAGCTCGACCTGACCGAGCACGCTTCTGAGCGTGGTTTGCGACATCTGCGAGGTAGCGTAGAGATAGTCCTGCACGGCGATCACCGCGCGCTCCGGATCGACCACTCGGAAGTAGATCACCGCGCTGACCTTGAGCGACACGTTGTCGCGGGTGATGACATCCTGCGGCGGCACGTCGAGGGCCACCGTCTGCAGGCTCACCTTGACCATGCGGTCGATGAGGGGAAGCAAGAAGATGACGCCCGGCCCGTTCCCCTGCCCGCCGAGATTGAAGATCGCGCGCGCGCTGCGCCCGAGGCGGAAGATGACCGCGCGCTCGTACTCGCGGAGCACTCGGGCCAGGGAGGAGATGAAGAACAGCAAGACGCCGATCCCGACCACCCACAACAGCGACTCGAGATTGATCATGAGCTCCCTCCGCCGTCCTCGACCTTGACCACCTTGAGGGTGAGCCCCTCGACACCGACCACCCGAACGGGCCTCCCGTCGTCAATCGGTCCGCCCTCGGCCACGGCCCGCCACAGCTCGCCCGCGACGTGTACGTGACCCTCGGGAGCCAGGGCGCCACGCGCGACACCCGTCGTGCCAATCATTCCGCGAGCGCCGAGCATGGGTGGCCGCCGCAGCGCCCGGGCCCCGGCGGCCATGGTGACGAGGAAGCCCGCGGCCACCAGGCCCACCGAGGCCGCCAGCAGCCACCAAGAGATCCGGAAGCTCACCGCGGGCGCCTCGAAGAGCATCAGGGATCCGAGCGCCATGGCGATGACTCCGCCAATCGCGAGGACCCCGTGGCTGACGACCTTGATCTCCGCGATGAGGAGGACGATGCCCAGGAGGATCAGGAGCAGGCCGGCGAAGTTGATGGGCAGACTCTGGAAGGCGTAGAAAGCTAGGATGAGCGAGATGCCCCCGATGACTCCGGGCACGATCACACCAGGATTGGACAGCTCGAAGAAGAGACCGAGCACGCCGAGCATCATGAGGATGTAGGCGACGTTCGGGTCGGTGATGACGTTGAGGAAGCGATCGCGCAGGCCGATCTCGAAGGGCGCCACCACCGCCGCCCGCGTGGCCAGCTTCACTGGTCCCCGCGTCATCTTGACCGTCCGCCCGTCGATCTTCTCCAGCAGGTCGGGCACGGAATCCGCCACGAGGTCGATCACCCGGAGCCGCAGAGCCTCGCGCTCGGTGATGGAGACGGACTGCCGGACCGCCTTCTCCGCCCACTCCGCGTTCCGCCCGCGCTCAACCGCGAGGGTTCGAATGAAGGCGGCCGCGTCGTTCTCGATCTTCTTCAGGCTCTCCTTGTCCCCGCCGCCCCCCACCGCCACCGGATGGGCCGCCCCGATGTTGGTGGCGGGCGCCATCGCGGCGACGTGTCCGGCTAAGGTGATGAAGACCCCGGCCGAGGCGGCCCGCGCACCCGTGGGTGCCACGTACACGACGACGGGCACCTCAGCGTTGAGAATGCGTTGCGCGATGGTTCGCATCGACCGCTCGAGCCCGCCCGGGGTATCGAGCTGAATGACGAGGGCCCGCGCACCCTCGGTGCGCGCTCGGTCCAGAGCCGACTCCACGAGCCTGACCGTCACGGGGCTGATGACGCCGTCGATGGTGAGGAGATCGACGCGCGCCCCGCGCTCGCTGGGCCTGGCCGCCACTCCAACGGTCCCGCCCAGCGCCATCAGGAGGAGGGCCACCAGCCTCCCGCCGCGCCGGCGTGCCGGCGTCATCGAGCCAGCGCGAACTGACAGACCAACTCGAACATGAGATTCGCCGCGAGCAGGGCGGTGATCTGACCGGGACCGTCGAAGAGCGGCGACACCTCGACGATGTCGGCACCCACCAGGGTCAGACCCGCCAACGCGCGCACGAGGCCGAGGGCCTCGTAGGAGGTGAGACCGCCGACTTCAGGCGTGCCCGTGCCCGGCGCGTACGCGGGATCCACGGCATCGATATCGAAGGAGCAGTAGACGGGGCCGCCCCGCAGTCGCGCCAACTGGCCAGCGACCCACGACACGCCGCGCTCTTTGACCGCCTCGATGCGGATGACCTCGATTCCGTGCTCGGCGTGGAACGCAAAATCCTCCGGGCCGTACAGGGGGCCGCGGATGCCGACCTGGATGAAGCGCCGTGGCTCGACCACGCCCTCCTCCACCGCCCGCCGGAAGGGCGTTCCGTGGAAGAACTTGTGACCAAAATACTGATCCCAGGTGTCGGGATGGGCGTCGAAATGCACGACCCCCAGAGGACCGTGGCGCCGGGCCAGCGAGCGCAGGATGGGAAGCGTCACCGAGTGGTCACCGCCCACCCCGAGGGGCGTGGCCGCTGCCGCGATCACCTCGTCGACCCGGCGGCTCACGGCCGCATAGGTGTCCTCGATCGAGATGGGCGTCACGTCGACGTCGCCGCAGTCCCCCACGCGCAGGCGCTCGAAGGGGTGGATCTTCAGGACGGGATGCCAGGATCGGATGAGCGACGACTGCTCTCGCACCGCGCGCGGACCGAAGCGGGCGCCGGGTCGATACGAGGTACCTCCGTCGTAGGGAATGCCAAAGAGGGCCACGTCGAGCCCCTCCACCGACGACGCCACGGGCAGGAGCATGAAGGTGGCGATCTGCCCGAAGCGCGGCGAGACGAAGGGGTCACGCGGACTCCACTCGCTCATTCCGGCACTAGCGAGGTTGGGGGCCCAGCCCAGGCTCCCCAAGCCCCCCGGTACTGGGGGCTCCCCGGGAGGCCGTGGCGCCCCTCGATCCTCCGACATGCCCCTAGAGGGCCGACCGCAAGCCTTCGACTGCCGACGCCAAGAATGCGACCTCTTCGGGGGAGTTATAGACGGAGAAGCTCGCCCGCGAGGTTCCCACGACGCCGAGCGCGCGCATGAGCGGCTGGGCACAGTGATGCCCAGCACGCACCGCGATCCCCTGGGCATCGAGGAGCGCGGCGACATCGTGTGGATGCAGGCCTTCCACGCTGAAGGCGATCACGGCGCCACGCTCGTCCGGCTCTCTCGGCCCGAACACGCGCACACCTTCGATCGCCGTCAGGGTCTGCAAAGCCCGCCGCGTCAGATCCCGCTCGTGCTCCGCGACGCGCCCCATCCCGAGCTTCTCGAGGTACTCGATGGCCGCCGTCAGCCCCACTGCCTCGGCGATGGGTGGCGTCCCTGGCTCGAACCGCCATGGCAGGTCGTTCCACTGCGCGCGGTCGATCCAGACCTCCTTGATCATCTCGCTGCCGCCGCGGGTGGGCTCCAACCGCTCGAGGATCTCTCGTCTACCGTAGAGGACGCCGATGCCGGTCGGCCCGAGCATCTTGTGAGATGACCAGGCATAGAAGTCGCACTCCAGAGCACCCATATCGGTCGACAGATGAGGAATTGCTTGAGCTCCGTCGACGACCGAGACGGCGTTCACCGACTTGGCCATCCTGGCGATCTCGCGGACGGGGTTCACCGTGCCCAGCACGTTCGAGACGTGGGCCACCGCCACCACCCGCGTCCGCGACCCCAGCAGTCGCCGAAGCGTGTCGAGGTCAAGGTGACCCTCGGTGGTGATCGGCACGGCCTTGACGACAGCACCGCGGTCGCGCGCGGCCATCTGCCAAGGGATGATGTTGGAGTGATGCTCCATGACAGTGATGACAATCTCGTCGCCCGGCCTCAACGTGTGTCCGAGGGCCTCGGCCACGACACTCAGGCTGTCGGTGGTCCCCCGCGTGAAGATGACCTCCTCGCGGTGCCGCGCGCCGATGAATTGCTGAACGCGGTCGCGCGCCAGTTCGTACAGCTCGGTGGCTTCTTCTCCGAGAGTATGGATCGACCTGTGCACGTTGGCGTGGTTTCGCTCGTAGTAGCGCACCATCGCGTCGATGACCGGGCGCGGTTTCTGGCTGGAGGCGGCCGAGTCGAGGTATACCATGCGCCGGCCGTTCACCACGCGCTCCAGGATGGGGAAGTCCGGGCGGGTCAGCTCGTCGAGTCGCATCCATCCCTCCCCAGCGCTCTGGCCAGGACATCGACGGGCAAGGTCACGCAGCGCATCCGGGTCGGCCGAATGTCGGCTTGGAGCACTGCCAGCACGTCCTCCCGCGTCAACGCGGAAGCCTCGACCACCGTGCGACCTTCCACTAATTCGGCGACCACGTCGGCGGACGCGAGGCAGATGGCACAGGCATCTCCCACGAACCGCGCCTGCCTCACCACCGGGCCGTCGACGCGGAGGGACAGGCGAACGCGATCTCCGCAGAGCG
>JBKPAK010000198.1:0-31565 GCA_046726415.1 Candidatus Methylomirabilota bacterium | reverse complement strand
TCGACGTCTCGAAGCGAACCTCGATCTCGGCGAGCATCGGATCACCGGCTCTGCCCGTGGCGCGCTGGAGCCGGGCGGCACTATCGAGGCGGCGCTGGACGTCTCGACCTTGGAGCTCGCTCCGCTCCTGCGCCATCTCTCCGCCAATCCCGACATCGACGTGGAGGGCACCGTCGCGGGCCGCCTCACCGCGCGCGTCCCGTGGGATCGGCCCTCGGCGCTGACGGCGCGAGCCCGGATCGAGCCCATCGCGCTGCGCTCCCGCGCGGCCGGACTCGACGGGCGCGGACGCGTCGATGGGAGCTGGGAAAACGGCACCCTCAAGCTCGAGCGGGCTGAGCTCGCAGGCAGCGCCGGCACGGCGCGGGCCAGTGGCACGCTCGACGCCGCGGGGCGCCTCGACGTGAGGTTCGAGGCGCGCATGCTCCTCCCGGCTCTACTGGCTCCCGTCACCAACGTCGGTGGGGCGGAGGGCACGGTGGCCGTGCAGGCGCAAGTGATCGGCACGCTCACCGAGCCCAGCGTTCGCGGGGAGGGATCGCTCACCGGCGGACGCCTCGCCCTGCGCGGGTTTCCCGCCCCCCTGCGCGACATCAACGCGCGCGTCGTCGCGACAGGGGGTGGCGTTCGCTTGATCGACGCGACGGCGGGGCTCGGGGCCGGCAGCCTCCGGGCGACGGGCGAAGCTGCGCTGGCGGGACGCACGCTCGGTCTCTACCGGGTTCGGGTCACTGCCCGCGACGTCCCCCTCCGGCCAATCGAAGGGCTCGACACGGTCTGGAATGCCGACCTCGAGCTGAGCGGCACCGAGGGGCGATCTCTTCTTGCCGGCGAGGCGCGGCTCGCGCGCGGAACCTACACGCGCGACTTGGTCAGCCTGTCGGCGCTCACCACTCCCGAGCGGCCGGCCGCCCCCACACCGGAGGTTGGACTTCCCCTCGGCATCCGGGCCGTGCTCGACGACAACCTCGTCGTCCGGACCCCGCAGGCTCGCATGCGAGTGGGCGGCACGCTGATCGTCCGCGGAACGACGGCCGCACCGATTGTCATCGGCGCGCTCGAGGCTCGGGACGGCACGCTCGTGTTACGAGGCCAGCGGTATCAGCTCGAGCGCGCGGTCGTGCGGTTCGCCGATCCCCGGCGCATCGATCCCGCGCTCGACATCACCGCGACCACGCGCATCCGCGAGTACGACGTGACCATGCGCATCACCGGGCGGATCAGGGATCTCGACATGCGGCTCACCTCCTCGCCCTCCCTTCCCCGAGAGCAACTGCTCTCGCTGGTGGCCTTCGGCACCGCCGGCGGCGAGACCGCTCAGGGAGCGGGAGGGGCGCTGGCCGGCGAGGCGGCGTCGCTGGTGATCCGCGAGCTGCTCGACCTGCCCGGCACCGAGAGCGCACTGCCGGGCCCTCTTCGCGCGATCATGGAGCGCACCCGGGTGAGCTACACGCACAACTCCGAGGACATCGGCCGCTTCGGCCTCCGCGTGGAGTACGAGGTGACGGGGCCGTTCCTCCTGGCTGGCGAGCGAACCAGTCAGGGCTACTACGTGATCGACGGGGTGGTACGCCTGCGATTCCGATGATCGACCGCGCGCTGGCGTTCCTCGCCGCGGTTGCCCTGCTCGCGGTGGCCGGGATGTCGGGAGCCGGAGCTGCCGCTCCAGTCGTCACTGGGATCGAGCTCGCGTCGCCCCAGCAACTGCCGCGCGAACGGGTCATGGCGGCCATCGGGCCTCTCGCCGGCCGTCCCCTCTCCAGATGGGCTGTGCGCGAGAGCCTGGATCGGCTTTGGGCGCTCGGGCTCTTCGACGCCATCAGCGTGGACGAGCGCGCTGAGGGGGACGGCGTCCGGCTCATCTATCAGCTGCGGCGACGCCCGTGGCTGGCCAGCCTCTCGTGGACGGGCGACCTCGGCCTCGATCGGGCGGACATCGCGACGGCCACTCGCCTCGCCCCGGACGGCGACGCCGACGACGCGGCGATCGCCGGCGCACGCGAACGAGTGCTCGCGCTCCTGCGCCGTGAGGGCTTCCTGGGCGCTCAGGTGGAACCGGTGATCGTCGAGAACCGGGCCACGAACGGGCGCCAGGTGACCCTGGCGATCACCGCTGGCCGGCCCGCCCGGCTGCGGCGCGTGAGCGTCGCCGGTGCCGTGCGGGTGCCGGAGGGTGAGATCATCAAGGCCTTCGGCCTCGAGGCGGGCGACCGCTATCGCGAGCGCGAGGTGAAGGACGGGGCGGAGTCGGCCACGCGATTCCTGCGCGGGCAGGGCTTCCTCGACGCGCAGGTCACTGCCGTCACATCTCCCAGGGATCCCACGACCAACCGGCTGAGCGTCGAGCTGCGCGTGGTCGAGGGGCCGAAGTACCAGGTGGAGTTCGTTGGCAACACTGCCCTCAGCGACCGGGAGCTGGCGCGCCAGGCCGATCTCGCCACGCAGGGCCCTATCGACGCATTCGTCCTCGACACGGCCGCCCGCGCCATCGAGAGCGCATACCGCGAGCGCGGCTACGCCCTGGCGCGGGCGACCGCGGCCATGGACGATCGCGACGCCATCCGCCACGTCCGATTCGAGGTGCATGAGGGGCCGCGCGTCATCGTGGCGCGAGTCGAGATCACGGGGAGCACCGAGGTTCCCGCCGGCCAGCTCCTCAAGCGCATGCGGCTCAAGCCGGGCCGCTGGTTCTCCACGCCCTTTCGCGCCGATCTCCTCGACGCCGACGTTCGGGCCCTCCAGGCCTACCTCCGCGCCCAGGGGTTCGCGGATGCCGCCGTAGGCCCGCCTCATCTCGAGTGGAGCTCCGACCAGAGCGAGGTGCACATCACCATTCCCGTCGTCGAGGGCCCGCGCCTCCGGGTCGGCGCCGTTCACATCGAAGGCGCCACGCTGATTTCTCCGGCCGAAATACGCAAGGCTTTGCCTCTCTCGCCCGGCAGCGCGTGGGATGCCAGCCTCGCGGACGAAGGCCTGCGGGTCATCGATCAGCTCTACCAGCGCCAGGGCGCGTTCGCCACCGAGGTCACCGTAAACACGACGCGCGAGGGTGGCGCGGTCGACGTCACCTATCGGATCGTCGAGGGTCCGCAGACTCGGATCGGCCGCGTGCTGGTGCGCGGCGCCCTGCTCACCAAGGAGACCGTCATTCGCGAGCGCCTGCCGTTCGGGCCCGGCGACCTGCTCGACCCCGATCGCCTGCTCCGTGGCGGCAGCCAGCTCACCGATCTCGGAGTCTTCGAGCGCGTCGACGTCGAGCCGCTCGACCCGCCGCCGACCCCGTTTGCCGACGTCGAGGTGACCGTGCGCGAGCGCAAACCGTGGCGCTTCGACTTCGGCGTGGGCTACGCCACCGACGAGGGCGCACGCGCCTTCGCCGAGATCGGCTACGACAACCTTTTCGGCACCGCGCGGAGCCTGCGCCTGCGCCAGAAGGTCAACGTCGGCGGCGAGGCCAGCGCGTTCGGGGCGCGCACCGACCTGATCTACCGCGAGCCCTGGGCCTTGGGCACCACCTGGGACGGCGAAGCCCGCCTCTTCTGGGAGTATCGAGAGGCTCTCGGCTACAACTTCGAGCGCGAGGGGGTCAGCCTCACGATGGCCGGCGACCTCTGGCGCGAACAGGTTCGGGGGCTCCGGGGAAGCACCTGGTACCGCTACTACGACATTCGCCGCTTCGACATCAATCCCGACCTCGCCGACTCGACCATCGTGCCCGGCCGGAACCGCGTGGCGAGCGTTGCGGGTGCGCTGACCTGGGACCGGCGCGATGCGCCGCTCGATCCCCACCGGGGGAGCCTGAACTTCGCCTCGTTCGAGACGGCCGCGGAGCCGCTCGGCGGCGACGTCAACTTCCTCAAGGCGCGCCTGGAGACGGCGTGGGCCTTTCCCTGGCCGCCTCCGACTGTGGTGGCCCTGGCCGCCCGACTGGGCCTGGCCACACCGTTCGGCGGCACCGCAGATCTGCCCATCGAGGACCGCTTTTACGCCGGTGGCGCCAACACCGTGCGCGGCTACCGCGAGCAGCGCGTCGGGCCGCTCGATGCGAACGGCGATCCCACCGGCGGCAACGCGCTGGTCGTCCTCAACGCGGAGTGGCGCTTCCCGATCTGGCGGATCCTCGGCGCCGCCCTGTTCGTCGACGCCGGAGCCGTGACCTCCGAGGTGCGACAACTCGCGTGGAGCGCGTTCCGCGTGGGGGTGGGCGGCGGCCTCCGCCTGAACACGCCGGTGGGGCCGCTGCGGGTGGACTTCGGGTATGCCCTCACTCCGATCCCCGGCGAGAACCGCTTCCAGTTCTATTTCGCCCTCGGTAACCCCTTCTGATGACGCGCTTCAGCCTCGCCCTGCTCGTGGCCGCGCTCGCGCTGGCGAGCGCGGCTCGGGCTGATGCGGAACTGGTGGATACCGTGGTGGGTGAAGTGGGCCCCTCTATCATGACCGCCAGCGACATCGCCCTCGCCCGCGCCCTCGGCCTGTTCGGCTTCACGCCGTCGGACGCCCCCATCCTGACGGCGGACGTGGATCGCTACAGCGCCGCCCTCGTCGCCGTCCTCGAGGCGAGCCGCCTGGGGATCGGGCCGACCCCGCCCGAGCTGGAGCAGGCGTGGACGACGCTCGAGGCGCAGTTGGGCGGCGCGGACACCCTCCGCTCCTGGCTCGAAGCGACGACGATCGATACCGCGTGGGCCCGCCGGGCGCTCGAAGCCCACCTGCGCTGGCGCGCGTGGACCGCCCTCCACGAGGGCCTCACCATCGAGACGCCGGGCGCCAAGACCGAAACGCCTGGCCCGGGGTCGGATCTTGTCGTTCGGAACCTACTCGGGCCGCGGCAAGCCGTCGCCGTGCCATTCGCCATGCCTCCGCGAGCGGCGCCCTGACGCCTCCTGACGGCCGGCGCCTTTGGAGACGTCCACCGCACCGGACGATGAGGTCGCCTCCCGCCCCTGGTGGGCATCGCCCTCCGAGGGAATGATCCGTTCATCGCATCATCGGGCTGATCGCCCGCAGCCGCTTGGAGGTGAGCAGCAGCAGCGCATTGGCGGCCACCATGGCGCCGCCGAACAGAACGGCGAAGCGAGCGCTCACGGCCGCCGCCAGCACACCGGCCAGCAGGCCGCCGAGCGGCAGCAGATTCCAGCAGAGCGCGTAGAGACTCATGACGCGCCCCCGCAAATGGTCGGGCACCTCCCGCTGGAGGAGCGTGCTGACTTGCGTGAGAGAAAACGTATTGCTGAACCCGACGAGCATCAGCACGGGCAGGGCCAGCCACATCGCGGGGGAGACGGCGAAGACCATCAGCTCCAGCCCCATGCACGCCGCCGCGGCCAACAGCACGGTGCCTGGACGGAGGATGCGATGGGCGATCGTGGCCACCGTGAGCGTGCCGATCAACGCCCCCACTCCGTGCGCGGCGTTCAGCAGGCCATACCCCGTCGACCCGGCCTTGAAGTACACATCCGCGTAGATCGGCAGCAAGGTGACGTAGGACAGAGCAAAGACACTGTTGAAGAGCGCCAAAGCAATCAGGCTCGCGAACACGAAGTTATGGGCGACAAAGCTCAGCCCCTCGACGAGCTGCCCGAAGACGTGCCGTCCATCGCGGGCCGGGGCATTCTCGCTGACCGCCAGCCGGCTGTACAGCGCAAGCGCGACATAGGACGCGACGGCGGCCAGCGCGAACCCGGCCGCGCCGCCGAAGGCCGCGATGAGGATGCCGGTGATCGACGGGCCGATCATCCGCCCGGCCTGCCAGGGGAGCGAGCCGAGCGCGATCGCGTTCGGTAGTCGCTGGCGATCGATCAGTTGGGGAACGAGCGCCATCCGGCTCGGCTCGTCGAAGGCGCGGAACACGCTGCTCGCCGCGGCCAGCAGCAGGAGGCGCTCGACCTTGACCTCCCCGAAGAACGTCAGGGCGAGGGCGACCGTCAGGGTCAGGGCGATCAGAATTTGGGTTACGATCAGTAGCCGCAGCCGGTTGGTGCGATCGGCCAGCACGCCGCCGAACAGCTGCAGGGCCACCAGCGGCACCCCCTGGGCCAGCCCGAGATAGCCGAGCGACAGCGGATCGCGCGTCACCGTCCACGTGATCCAGGCGAACGTCGTGTACTCCGCGCGGTGCCCAAGCACGTAAAAGACCAGCCCGAACCAGTACAAGCAATAGTTCCGCGCCCTCAGGGCGGCGAACGTCGACAGCCCGGCGATCTGCGCAGCGGTACTCACGATCTGTCTTGGCTCTCATCTCTCCGGCGCCAACACGGCCATGGCGGGGAAGCGGCGGGACGGGAGACCCTGCGCTCCGGGGCCGACGACGACGGCGTTGTCGCTCACGGGTCAACTCCTCGCGGAAGCGTAGCGGTGCAGCCCCGTGAGGTCAATGGCCTCGCCCACGATGCTGCCGGCCACCTCGTCCGGGAGACGCTGGAAAAATATCTCGCGCGCGCGGCGACGTCAGGGCGGATCCATGCATTGGACACATCTGCGGGCGGCCCGTACCCTCGCCGGTCAAGGGAGGTGCCCGATGGACAACCAGCAGTTTCTCGCCCAAGAGATCCTCGGCCACGGAGGGTATCTGTGCCTGCGCCGCGTGGACGGCGGCGACGTGCTGGGCCCGGCCGCGGCGAACATTCCGGCCCTGGCCGAGCGGCTGGGGCTGTCGAACGAGTTCGACCCCGGCGGCCCGCCGCCCCGCGACTCCATCGCTTTCCTGCGCCGGTGCGGCGGGAGCGCCGGCGACCTGGCCGACGAGGGCGTGCTCCAGGCGGAGTGGGTCATCCACGTGGCCTCCCCGCGGGCGCTGCCCATCGCCGAGTTCTGCGACGAGGCCGCCCGGCTGCTCACGCCAGCGGCCAGCGTCCGCATCCTGCGCGGGGTCGTGCGCCCCAAGAACTACACGGGAACCGCCATGAACAACTGGGCGTATGCGCGCGCGGTCGTACAACAGCCCGGCACGGTGATGCCGAACGCTTTCCTCGTCCCACTCAGCAAGACGGACGACTGGTGGCGCAAGGACTGGATGGAGCGCCACACCTACTTCTTGCCGCGCTACGACGACGAGGGGCGGATGCTCAGCCAGGGACATGCTCTGGCCTCCGCCGCTGGCATCCCGTGCTTGCTCCGGCGGACGTATCGGAATGCGACCGAACCGGCCGCCCAGGGGGAGTACGATTTCGTGACCTACTTCGAGTGCGCGGACGCCGACGTTCCCCTCTTTCACCAGGTGTGTGCCGCCCTGAGAGACGTCGCCCGCAACCCCGAGTGGCGGTTCGTCCGCGAGGGACCGACCTGGCACGGCCGTCGCGTCGCCTCCTGGGAGGGTCTGTTCACGACGCCATAGGCCACGCGGGAGCGAACCGCGTCCTGGGTGGGCTTACCGGCCGAGCCTCGCCCAGCTCGATCCCGTCGACCTCGGGCGCCTTGGTCGCCGTCTCCCGCTCGCTTCCGGCAACTTAGGATCTCGAGGTTGCTGGAGACAGGCACGTGCGTATGCTGGGCTTGAGTGTTCGATCCTCGCCGAACGGAGCCCGCACGATGACGCGCCCCCTCTTGTTCCGCATGGCCAGCGCGCTCGCCGCGCTGGCGGTCCTCGTCCTGCCCGCGCTCGCTCAGGAAGCTCCACGCTCGCCGACCCCGAACTCGCTGAAGATCCCCGCCCGCGTCGTCGACGTGGCGCGCGGGCTCGAGCATCCGTGGGCCCTCGCATTTCTGCCCGACGGCCGCATGCTGTTGACCGAGCGGCCCGGGCGCCTGCGCCTCGTCGCTCACGGCGGACAGGTATCGGCACCGCTCGCCGGCGTGCCGGAGGTGCTCGCCGAAGGTCAGGGCGGGCTGCTCGATGTGGTGCTTAGCCCGCACTTCGCGCAGGATCGGCTCGTCTACCTGTCCTTCTCCGAGCCGGGGGCGGGAGGCGGGGGTACCGCGGTGGCTCGGGGTCGCCTTGGCGAACGCGGGCTCGAAGGCACGCAGGTGATCTGGCGCCAGCAGCCCAAGGTCAGCGGAGCCAACCACTGGGGCTCGCGGCTCGTCTTCCGGCCTGACGGCACGCTGTTCGTCACGTTGGGTGATCGGTACTCGCACCGCGACCGCGCCCAGGACCTCTCGGTGACGCTCGGTAAGATCATCCGCCTCAACCCCGACGGCTCGATCCCAAGCGACAACCCATTCGTCGGTCGCGACGGCGCCCGCCCCGAGATCTGGTCCTATGGCCACCGCAATATCCAGAGCGCTGCCCTCGACGCCAGTGGTCAGCTGTGGACGGTGGAGCACGGGGCGCGGGGCGGCGACGAGCTCAACTACCCACAGCCCGGCCGCAACTACGGTTGGCCGGTGATCACGTACGGGATCGACTACTGGGGCGGCCGCATCGGCGTGGGTACATCCAGGCCGGGCATGGAGCAGCCCGTCTATTACTGGGACCCGGTCATCGCTCCGTCGGGCGCAGTCTTCTATACGGGCGATGCATTTCCCGACTGGCGAGGCGACCTCCTCGTGGGCTCACTCCGGCCGGGTCGTCTCGTGCGTTTGAGGATCACCGACCACCGGGTCACCCTCGAGGAGCGCTATCTGGGCGATCTGAGAGAGCGCATCCGGGACGTGCGGCAGGGGCCGGACGGGCTGATCTATCTGCTGACCGACCACCCCAGAGGTCGCATTCTGAAGCTGGAGCCCGCTCACGCCTGACCATCAGGGATGATTCGGATTGCCTGCTCCGCGCACCTTCACCGCGGGCGCACCGAATCTCCTGCCCGTGCGCCCGCGGCCAGGTGCCTCCTTCCGAGTTCGCGCTTGGGAAGACCGGCGGCGTCTGAGCCTGTGAGGCGCTCCGGCTGCGGTATCCTCGTTCGAGTCGGTGGACGTGCCCGGTCGCCCCGGGAAAGGAGTTCCCACGATGAACGTCGGCATCTCGGTTCCCCTGCCCGCGTATCTGGTCGACGTCGGTTTCATGGCCCGGACCGTGGAAGAGCTTGGCTTCGAGTCGTTCTGGTGCGCCGAGCACCCCTTCATCCCGGTGCACTCGACCAGCCGCTTCCCGGGCTCGGCGGACGGGGTGATCCCGGAAAGCTACTCGCACTTCATCGACCCGTTCGTCGCGCTGGCGCGCGCCTCGGGTGTTACCTCCCGCATCAGGCTCGGGACCGGGATCGTGCTGGTCCCCGAGCGGCATCCCCTGCTGCTGGCCAAGGAAATCTCGACCCTCGACCTCTTCAGCGGCGGCCGATTCCTCTTCGGCATCGGCGCGGGCTGGCTACGGGAGGAGACCGAAATCATGGGCGGCGACTTCGACCACCGCTGGACGCAGACGCGGGAGTCGGTGCTGGCCATGAAGGAACTGTGGACCAAGCCGGAGGCCGAGTTCCACGGCCAGTACTACAATTTCCCGCTCGTCCGGTCCTATCCGAAGCCGGCGCAGAAGCCGCATCCGCCGGTGCTCCTCGGCGGGCACGCGAAGAACGTCCTCGAGCGGGTCGCCGCCTGGGGCAACGGCTGGTTGCCCAACCGCATCGCCCCCGAGGGGCTGCGCGAGAGTCGAGCCACGCTCGACCGACTCGCCAAGGATGCCGGCCGCGATCCCTCCACCATCAGCATCTCGGTCTACGGGCAGCCGGCCGACCGAGACCTGATCCGAAAGTTCCTCGATGCCGGAGCCACCCGGGTCGTCGTGCGGCCGGACACGGTGAAGACCCAGGCCGAGATGGAGGCGCAGCTGACGCGCATCGCCGAGACCGTGCTGAAGTAGTCACGAGGGTCAGGCACAGGAGGCCGGGATGGCTCGCCGCAAGATCGTGGTCGCCTCGATGATGCACGAGACCAACACCTTCTCGCCCGTGCCGACGCCGCTCGCGTCGTTCCGCCCGCTGTCCGAGGCCGAGGCCGTGGAGGAGTTCCGGGACACCAACACTCAGCTCGGTGGGTTCCTTCAGGTCGCGCAGGAGATCGGCGCCGAGATCGTCGTGCCGATCGCCGCCGGCGCTCATCCGTCGGGCTATGTCGAGACGCGCGCCTACGAGGACATCTGCAACGCCATCGTCGGCGCCATCCGGAACGGGTGCGACGCGGCGTTCCTCGCCCTCCACGGGGCGATGGTGGCGGAGCACGCCGACGACGGCGAGGGCGAGCTCCTGCGCCGCATCCGCGCGCTGGCTCCGCGGCTGCCCATTGCCGTCGGGCTCGATTTCCACGCGCACATGACCGCTCCGATGGTGCAGAGCGCCACCGTCATCACCGGCTACCGGACGTACCCGCACGTCGACATGGCCGAGACGGCCCAGCGCGCGGGGCGCACCTTGGTGCGGGCGCTGAACGGTGAGGTTCAGCCCGTGATGGTGTGGGGTACCCGTCCGATGATGACCAGCACCCTCGTACACACGCCGTCGCGCCAGCCGATGAAGGACATCATGGACATGGCCATCGCCGCAGAGACGAGCGGCGCCGTACTCAACGCCTCGGTGTTCGGCGGCTTCCCGCACGCCGACATTCCCCACATCTCCTGTTCGGCGGTGATCGTCTGCGACCGGCAGGCCGACACCGGCAAGGCTCTGCTCGACGAGTTGCTCGGGATGGCCTGGGAGCGACGGAAGGCCTTCCTCTACGAGGGCGCGCCGTTGGCCAGCCAGATCGCCCACGCGAAGGCGCTCGGCGAGGGGCCCATCGTCCTGGCCGACCACGGCGACAACACCGCGTCCGGCGGGACGCAGGACGTGATGAGCGTGATCGCGGAAGCCATGCGCCAGGGTCTCGACGACGTGGTGGCCGGGCCCATCTGCGATCCAGAGAGCGTCGGGCGCATCATCGCGGCCGGGACCGCAGCCAGCGTGACCCTGTCGCTGGGCGGCAAGATCGACATGCCGCAGATCAATCTCATGGGCCAGCCGCTCACCGTCACCGGCAAGGTCACGCGCATCACAGAAGGCGAGTTCGTGGTCACCGGGCCAATGGCCACCGGCACGCGCGTCCGAATGGGCCGCACGGCGGTGCTCGACACCGGATCCATGCAGATCGTCATCTCGGAGCGGCGCAGCGAGCCGTCCGACCTCGGCCTCTTCACCCACTGCGGCATCGACCCGCGCCGCAAGCGCTACGTCTTGATCAAGTCGCGCCAGCACTTCCGCGCCGGCTTCGAGCCCATCGCCCGCCACATCGTGATGTGCGACGGCGACGGCTGCACCAGCTCGGACCTCACGCTCTTCACCTACCGGAACCGCCCCCGCCCGCTCTATCCGTTCGACGCAGCGTAGGGGACGCCCCCTTCGAGGCGATGCCGCGAAAGCAGCCGAATGACGAATCAGATAACGCCGCGGGTGAGCGACCTGATCACGGCGCTCCGAGCCGTGCGCCCGGGCGTAGCCCCGCGCTCTCGGCAAACGTTCCCGCGTTGATCTTCTGACCGCCCTCCGGTCGGACGCGGGTCGCCTGGATCTGTCCCCCGAGCGCGGCAATGGTCATCCCGGTGTCGTCGACGGCGGTGACTTCTCCGGGCTGCCCGGCCGCGGCGCCCACGAGCTTCCGGGCGTCGAGGAGCTGCACCGTGGTGCCCTCGTGCGTGGTCCAGGCGCCCGGCTGGGGGTCGGCACCGCGGATGACGTTCCAGATCTCCTGGAGTGGCTTCTGCCAGTCGATCTGGACGTGCTCCTTCTTGCACCACCCTTCGTAGGTGGCCTGCGACTCGTCCTGCGCGATTTTCGGGGCTGTGCCGGCACGCACCATGTCCACGGCTTCCAGCAACGCGGCGACCCCGAGCGGATACAGCCGATCGAAATAGAGGCTGCCCAGGGTGTCGCTGTCCCGGATCTCGACGTCCTTTTGCAGCAAGATCGGCCCCGTATCCAGGCCCCGGTCGGGCCAGAAGATGGTCAACCCCGTGCGCGTCTCCCCCATGATGATCGGCCAGTTGATGGAGCTGGGGCCGCGGTGGCGAGGCAGCAGCGAGGGGTGGTACTGGATGGTGCCGCGCGTGGGCAGGTTCAGCACCTGCTCGGGCACGATGAGCGTGACGTAGGCCATCACGCAGAGGTCCGCCTTGAGCCGCGCGAATTCCTCCCACACCTCGGGCTTGTTGCGAAAGGATCGCGGCTGCTGGACGGGTAGGCCACGGGCGAGGGCGGCCTCCTTGAGCGGATCGATTCGCCCTCCCCCCTGGGCCGCCTCCGGGGCGCAGTAGACCCCGACAACGTTTTCCCCGCGCTCCATCAAGGCCTCCAGCACGCTCTTTCCAAACGCCTGCTGCCCATGGACAACGATGCGCATGATGTCATCCCTCCGAGGAAACGAACTGAGAATCAGCCGATCTTAGCCAGGAACGCGGTGTCCAGCCAGCTGCCGCCCTTCCTTGACACGCGGCGATCGCTCCCGCAGGCTACCGCACATCCCAAGCTCGCGGAGGATCCATGTCTGATCGGTTCGCGCTCGTTGCCCTTCTCATCGCGATGCTCTGGGGCGTCGGTCCGCGCGTGGAGCACGCTGCCGCCGGGCTCATCCAGGGCTCCGCTTACACGGGGCCCTGCGAAGACCTCAAGCTCAAGCCGTGAGAACGCCCGCGGTATGCTCTGTCTCGCTGGACGCGCGTAGGAATGGGCCTTGGGAAAGCCGATAAGCTTGCCGCCGCCCGCGGATTCGCCGCCGACCCGATCACCCAGGTAGGTCTTTGACCGCGCCCAGACGGTCGAGCGAGGCGTCACAATTGGCCATCGAGCCTCCGCCTCGCGGCCTCGCCGGGCACGAGCTCTTCGCGCCCGACGTCAGGCTCCGCGTCTGCCTGGGCGGCGTGACGGTGGGGGTGTTCGCGCTCTTCCTGTATTCGTTCACCGTCGGTCCCTACCCCATCCCGATTCCCACGGTCGTCTCGGTGTTCCTGCACCGCTTTCACCTTGTCGACAAGAGCTGGAGCGATGCCGTGGAACTGGTGATCCTGAACATTCGCGGTCCAAGGATCGCCGCCGCGCTCCTGGTAGGAGCCGCTCTGGCGATGGCCGGTGCGACCTACCAGAATCTGTTCCGCAATCCGCTGGTCTCGCCCGCCGTGCTGGGGGTCTCGGCGGGAGCCGGCTTCGGGGCCGCGCTGGGCATCATCCTCGGAATCACGGGAATGGGTATCCAACTGATGGCGTTCCTCGCTGGCCTCGCCGCAGTGGCGATGACCCTCTGGCTTGGATGCTGGTTGAATCGCCATGCGATGCTCGTCCTCGTCCTCGCCGGCCTGGTAGTGTCGGCCTTCTTTCAAGCCCTGATCTCCCTGCTCAAGGTCACCGCCGATCCTCTCGACCAGCTCCCGACCATTACCTTCTGGCTGTTGGGCGGGCTGCATCGCATCACCGCCGCCACCGTGCTCACGGCCCTCGGGCCTATCGGCGCCGCGGGGTTCGTGCTCTACGCGCTGCGCTGGCCGCTGAATGCGCTGGCCGCGGGCGACGATGAGGCCCGCGCGCTCGGGGTCAACGTGTCCCGCGTTCGTCTGGCGCTGATCATTGCCGCCACCCTGATGACCGCCGCGTGCGTCAGCATCAGCGGGATCGTCGGATGGGTCGGGCTCTTGATCCCGCACATCGTCCGGATGTTGGTTGGACCGAGCTTTCCGGCCGTCCTCCCCATGTGCGCCCTGATCGGCGGTGGCTTCCTGCTCGCCGTCGACGACCTGGCCCGAGCTGCCGGCGCCAACGAGATTCCCCTCGGCATCCTGACCGCCCTCATCGGCGCCCCCTTCTTCGCCCTGGTCCTGGCCAGGACCCGTCAGGCGTGGTTCTGAGCCTTCGCGTCGAGCACGTGCGGTTCAGCTATGGCAGAGATTCATCGCTGCTCGACGATGTCGGCTTCGACCTGGCCGCCGGGGACGTGTTGTGCCTGCTGGGTCCGAACGGCAGCGGCAAGACGACACTGCTGCGCTGCGTGCTGGGACTGCAGCGCATCCAGGCCGGCTCGATCCAGATCCACGGCCGGCACTTGGGCGCGCTCACCCGCAGGCGGGTGGCGCGGGAGCTCGCGTACGTGCCACAGAGCAGCCTCGCGATTTTTCCGTTTGCCGCGTTCGACGTGGTGCTGATGGGCCGGAGCCCCCATCTGCGGTTCATGGCCAGCCCAACCAGAACCGATCGGCGTCTCGCCCTGGCGGCGTTCGAGCGCCTTGGCATCGCGCATCTGGCCGACCAGGTGTTTCACGAGCTCAGTGGGGGAGAACGGCAGATGGTGCTGATCGCCCGCGCGCTCGCGCAGGGGTCGAAGGTCATCGTCATGGACGAGCCGTGCGCCGGCCTCGATTACGGCAACCAGGTTCGGATCTTGACAACTATCCGCGCCCTGGCCCGCCAGGGCTACACCATCCTGCTGACCTCGCATCTCCCGGACCACGCATTTCTCGTCGGCACCAAGGTGGCGCTGTTGAAATACGGCCGGCTGCGGGGACCGGGGGCGCCCCACGAAGTCATTACGGCCGACGCCCTCAGCGAGCTCTACGGCACTCCTGTCCGGGTGATCCATGTCCGGGTGGCCGACAGCCCGGCGACCGAACTGTCGCTCTGCGTGCCCCTCGTCGAGGATCAGGAGACGATCGATGATGAAGCTCTTGCGTTGCGCTTTCCTCGCGATGCTGGCCTGCTTCTTGGGCAGTCAGGCGGGCGCGATCCAGGCAGCTGAGACTGGGACCCGGCTGGTCACCGACATGGCCGGCCGCACCGTGCAGCTTCCGAGCCGGATCGAGCGGGTGGTCACCCTGGGCTCGCTGCCGGTGCTAAACAGCTTCGTCTTCGCGCTGGGGGAGGGCCGCACGATCGTCAACGGGCTGGCCGATTTCGCGCTTCCGCACTGGAAGTATCAGACGGTGTTCGCGCCGCAGCTGGCCCGGCTCCCCACCATGCAGCACACCAACCGCGATCCGAACGCGGAGGCCATCCTGCTGGCCCGGCCCGATGTCGTCCTCACCATGCACCGAGCCCACATCGACCTCCTGAAGGCGACCCGCATCCCCGTGATCGTCCTGGCCTGGCGAGAGCCTGAAGACGTCAAGGCCTGCATGGCGCTGCTGGGAGACGTCTTCCGCAAGCCGGACGTGGCAGAGCGCTATCGCCGGTACTTCGACGACACGCTGGCGCGCGTCAGCGCGCCTCTGAAGGCCCTCCCGCCCGCGGCCAGACCCACGGTGCTCTACTTTCACCCCCAGTCCTTGACGCAGCCGCGGTTGATCGCCGAGTGGTGGATCCCGGCGGCGGGCGGGGCCAGTGTCACCAACGACGGCCGCACCGCCGAGAGCCGATCGTTCTCGCTCGAGCAAGTCGTCCTCTGGGACCCGGATATCGCAATCGTCACGAGTCCCAAGGACGTGGCGACCGTCACGGCGGACCGCACCTTCAAGCAGCTCAGGGCCGTGCGCCAGCGGCGGGTGTACGTCGTGCCGGTGGGGGCCCACACGTGGGCGAATCGCACCGCCGAGCAACCGCTCACCGTCTTGTGGGCGGCCAAGACGTTCCACCCGGAGCGGTTCGCAACGCTCAACCTCTCCGCAGAGGTGAGGGCGTTTTACCGCGAATTCTTCGGCTACGAGCTCAGCGACACGCAGGTGGCGGAGATGCTCAGCGGCACGCTCTGATCAGCCGGACAGGTCGGCGGCGGCGAGTTCGTGCGCCACTCGCTCCACGTTCCGGTCGATCTGTTCGGTGGCGTCGAACTTGCCCTGCAGGGCGCCCCAGCTGACCATCCAGTCCCACACCCAACGCGCCTCGTCCTCGGGAATGGGTCCCGGGACCTTCAGTTGGATGCGCCCCAGGTTGAAGTCGTCGGGCGAGAGCGCCTCCACCTCCGGGTAACCCGGGAAATCGCGGAGGTAGTAGGACACGTATTGCCGCTTGTCGGCGTTGATGCGCCGGACGGCCCGCGTGACCGCGCGCAGGAACGCGGCATAGGCCTCTGCGCTGACGCGGTGATCTGCCACCCAGGTGCCATGAAAGAAAGTGGTCGATACCAGGCGGCAGCCGGCCTTCTCGGCCACGGCGATCCACGGCTCCTGCAGCACGGTCGCCTCGAAATCGCCGCGCATCAGCCCGGCGAATCGCTCGGCGGGATTCGTGGGGGCGGAGCACGTGGCGATAGCCTCGCGCGGGACCGCACCCTCCAGCATCTGGAGGCCGGCGTAAGCGGTGCCGTTGCCATAGTCCAGGGCCACCAGCTTGCGGGCGAGTTCCTGGGGCGTGTAGACACTTGAACTGGGGGCAACCACGAGGGCTCCACAGACGATCATGGCGCGCCGGCCGATCTGCCTCGCGCCCACGGCACTTGCCGCCACCCGGCGGTTATTGCCGCACTCTCACCCCTGGAACATCGCGGCCTCGCCGCGATCTTGGAGCCGACCTTGATTCGTGACCGGCTTGGCGAGCGTGCCTTCGGCCGCCGAACGGATCTCGCCGGGCGGAAGAGCCGCGATCCGGAGATCCAATCCTTCCGCCGCGAACAGACCTTCGTCCCTCGCCACCAACACGTCGAGGCCGTTGAACGCGAGTACGCGCTCGATCGTCAAGGTCAGGGCAGCCATGGCTTGACCTCCACCGATGCATTCGAGTGTCCGCGCGCCGCCGAGCGCGTGCCCGCAACGCGCGAGTGCGGCTATTCTAGCGCGGATCATTTGGGAAGGAGGGGCGAGACTCGGCGGAAGAGTTGCCGCGCCACGGTCCGCTCGGCGTCACCAACGCGACCCCGTACCGGGGCCTGGCGATGCGCAACAAGCGCTACACTGAGCGGCGCCGGCACACGGTGAAGCCGCGAGGCGAGGATCACGGATGATCAAGGCAAAGCCCGAAGTCGAAGCGCTCACGCCGTACGTCGCTCCCCTCGAGGGTCGGCGGGGGTTTCTGCGCCTGGACTTCAATGAAAGCACGATCGGGCCGAGTCCCAAGGTGCTGGAGGCCATCCGAGGCCTGCCACCGGAGGCGTACGCCGCCTACCCGGAATACGCGGGACTGAACGAAACATTCGCGGCGACCTTGAGCGTGCCGGTGGAGCACGTCGGAGCGTTCAATGGCGTCGATGCGGCCATCCGGGCGGTCTTCGACGCGTATGGCGAGAAGGGCGGCACGTTCCTGACCGCGGTGCCGACGTTCGGATACTACGCGCCCTGCGCGCAGCAGCAGGGCATGGTCACGGACGAAGTCCCGTACCGGAACGACCTCCAGTACCCACTGGCCGCCATCGCGGACAAGCTCCAGGCGGCTCCCCGGCTCTTCTTCGCGTGCAACCCGAACAATCCGACGGGAACCACGGTGGCGCCGTCCACCATCCTGGCGCTGGCGCAATCGGCGCCTCAGACCCTGGTGGTGGTCGACGAGCTCTACACGGCCTTCACCGGAGAGTCCGTGGTGCCGATGGCACTCGACCTGCCGAACGTCGTCGCGCTGCAGTCACTGTCGAAGGCCGCCGGAATGGCGGCACTGCGCCTCGGTTTTGCCATCGGCCACCCTTCCATCGTCGAGCGCCTCCGCCGCGTGACGGGGCCGTATGACATCAACATGCTGGCGGTGGTGGCGGGCAAGGCCGCCCTGGCCGATGCGCACTACTCGCAGCAGTATGTCGCGCAGGTCCTCGCCGCAAAGAACTGGACGATCGAGCAGCTCCAGCGCCTGCGCGTGCGGTACTTCGCCGGCGGCGGCAACTACGTGCTCGTGTGGCCGCCGGGTGATAGCGAGAGCGTGGTGCAGGCCCTCCGCCGCCAGGGAATCCTGGTCCGAAGCATGGCAGGGAAACCCGTCATCGACGGAAGCTTCCGCCTCACCGTCGGCACTCTGGCCGATATGCAGCGGTTCATGGCCGCGTTCGCCCGCGCGATCGGCCGCGATGTCTAGGCCGTGAAGGCTGCGCTGATCGGCCATCGGCGATCGAGCGAACGGCCTTCACACCTTCTCGAAGTCGATCCGCTCGTATACGGGCAATCCCTGGAGGTAGCGGCGTAGGCAATCCAGCCCCATCTCGATCGCGCCCAGGCGGACCCAATCGCGGCCGCCGAGGATGCGACTGCGCCGGGAGGCGACGTCCTGCCCGGTGGCGATGGCCAGGCAGATCGTCCCGCCGAAGTCGATCCGATCGGCGCCGTCGTCGAGATCGATCAGGACCGCCAGCGCATGCGTGGCGCCGGTTCGACGGATCGCCGCCACCGCCACCGCCTCCGCCGTTTCGGGGGTGAAGCCACCCGCCGAGGAAGCGGCCTCCAGATCGACGGCCGCGCACACCTGCGCGAGGTCGCGCGCCACGAAGCCGCGGCGAAAGATTCGCTCCGCTCCGGGCAGATGGGCGATGCGCGCGGCAATTCCTCCGCACGTGAACGTCTCCACCAGAGACAGCGAGCCCTGACGATTCGCCAGCTCGCCCAGGATGACGCCCTCGAGCGTCTGCTCGTCCTCGGCCAGAATGAAGTTGCCGAGCCGTTTGCGCACTTCCTGCTCGACCGGGACCAGCTTCGCCCGGATGTCGTCCATGTCGGCGCCGCGCACGGTCAGCTTGGTTTCGAGCTGCGGATAGTGAGCCCGGAATCCGAGCTTCACGCTGCCATCCGGCACCAGCTCCTCGACACCCGCCAGGAGGGAGTCGACGTGGGACTCGCCGAGCCCGTACGAATGGAACCGCTTCAGATAGATGGCGGTGTTCATACCGCTGCGCGCCAGCAGTCGCGGAATGACCTGCTCCTCGAGCATGCGGCGCAGCTCGCGGGGCACGCCGGGAGTGAAGAAGAAGCGCGCCTTGCCGATGTCGAGCGCGAAGCCGCAGGCGGTGCCGATGGGATTGTCGATGATCTCGGCGGTGGCGGGCAGCATCGCCTGCTTCTTGTTGTTGGGGGGCATCACGCGGCTGCGCCGGCGGAAGAACTCCTCCATCCGGGTCACCCAGTCTTCGTTGAGCGCGAGCTCGACCCCGGCCGCCTGGGCGGCGATCTCCTGAGACAGATCGTCAATGGTGGGGCCCAGGCCCCCGTTGACGATGACGGCATCGGCCCGCCCCCCGGCCAGCTGGAACGCCCGCAGCAAACACTCTCGATCGTCCCCCACTGTCGTTTCCCACCGTACCGAAAGACCCACGTCTTCGAGCTTTTGGCTCATGTAGCTGAAGTTGGTGTTGACGATCTTCCCGGTCAGGACCTCGTCACCTGTGCAGATGATCTCGATGTGCATGCCCTTCACCGACCCTCCGGCGCGCCCGGACTGACTTCATCAGCTCGCCTCGGACGGCGGGGATCCAGCCCTGCGGCGTCCGGCGGCTCGCACAACCCCCAGGATCATACACGCTCTCGATCGGTGGTCCGGTGATGTATGGTCGTCTCGACGGCCGGGCCCCGGCCGTCGAAGGGGATCCGCCACCATGACCTACCGCGTGCTCACTGACAAGGACGTGCCCATGACGACGCGTGACGGCGTCACGCTTCGCGCCGATGTCTACCGCCCCGACGCACCAGGCCGCTTCCCCGTTCTGCTCGCGCGCCTTCCCTACGATAAGAATCTCCGCCAGCGACCGGGCGATATCGACGTCTTCGTCGAGCACGGCTACGTGGTCATCATGCAGGACACCCGCGGCCGCTTCGCCTCCGAGGGGGACGAGTACTATCCGCTGATCTGGGAAGCGCAGGACGGGTACGACGCCGTCGAGTGGGCCGCCCAGCTTCCCTACTCCGCCGGGCAGGTCGGCACCATGGGGCAATCCTATCTCGGCGCCACCCAGTACCTTCTCGCCCCCACTCGACCGCCGCATCTCAAGGCATCGTTCCCGGCCTCGGCGCCGGCGGATTTTCACCAGTGTTGGGTGTATCACTCGGGCGGAGCGTTCGAGCTAGGGTGGCAGATCCCCTACGCGATCCTGATGGCGCGCGATACGATCGCCCGCCGAGGCCTGACCAAGACGCTCTGGCCGAAGCTCGAGCGCGAGCTGGCGGTGGCGCTCACGCCGTGGGCGCCGCCGCTCTCGGCCGAGGCGTACCAGCGCTTGCCGCTCATGGCCTGGGCCGAGCTCCTCGACCCCGTGGCCCGCTATCTCTCGGACTATCTGCGGCTCCCCAAAGACGGACCGCCGTGGTGGCGCCTCAACGTGGAGCGCCAGCATGATCAGATCGCCGTGCCGATGTACCACGTGACGTCCTGGTACGATATCTTCCTGCACGGCGGCATCGCCAACTTCTGCGGGCTTCGCCGTCAGGCCATGACCGAAACGGCCCGGGCCGGGCAAAGGCTCTTGATCGGACCCTGGGCGCACCTGTTTCCCTACACGAGCCCCACGTCGGCCGGCACGGGCGACATCGACTTCGGACCGGCCGCGCTCATCGATCTGCACGAGATCCAGCTCCGTTGGTTCGATCACTGGCTGAAGGGCGTCGACACGGGCGTCATGGACGAGCCCCCCATCAAGATCTTCGTGATGGGCGAGAATCGCTGGCGTGACGAGCGCGAATGGCCCCTCGCCCGGACCCGCTACACGCCCTATTACCTGCATGGTCGCGGCCGGGCCAATACCGCGAGTGGAGACGGTGTCCTGAGCCCGCGGCCGCCGGGCGATGAGCCGCCCGACCACTTCGTGTACGACCCGGGCGATCCGGTGCCGACGCGCGGCGGCAACACGCTGATCCTCGCCATGGGCGTGCAAGACCAGCGTCCGGTGCAGGCCCGCGCCGACGTGCTCGTGTACACGAGCGACGTGGTCACCGACTCCCTCGAGGTCACCGGGCCGGTCGCCGTGATGCTCTATGCGGCGACCAGCGCCCCGGACACCGACTTCACGGCCAAGCTGGTGGACGTCCGGCCCGACGGCTACGCGCAGAACATTGCCGATGGCATTGTGCGCGCCCGCTACCGCGAGTCGCGCGTCAGCCCCACCCTCCTCGCGCCGGGCGAGGTGTCACCGTTCACCATCGACCTCTGGGCCACCAGTCACGTGTTCCGGCCCGGTCACCGGATGCGGGTCGAGATCTCGTCAAGCAACTTCCCGCGCTTCGATCGCAACCTGAACACGGGCGAGGATCAAGCCACCGGTACGCGCTGGCAGGAGGCCGAGCAGACGATCTTCCACGACCAGCGCTACCCGTCGCACATCCTGTTGCCCCTCATCCCGCGCTGACCGAGGGTCATGCACACGCTGGTCTTCCTGGCCCCCGAGCACTTCCACGCGGCCCTCGCGTTGCGGGCGCGGCATCCGCTCGTGCGCGACGAGATCTTCGTCTACGCCACCGACGAGACGGAGTGCCGTGAGTTCCTCGGTCTCGTGGCGAGCTTCAATGCGCGCCCCGAGCGTCCCACCGGCTGGCAGCCCACCGCGCGCGTGAGGGCCAATCCGCTCGAGGCGTTCCTCGCCGAACGCCCCGGCGACGTCGTGATCCTCGCCGGCCGGAACGACAGCAAGATGGAGTGGATCCGCCGGCTCCACGACGCGGGGTGTGCGGTGCTCGCCGACAAGCCCTGGATGACTGGGACCGAGGGACTCGCTGACCTGCGCGCCACGCTGTCCGGCCCGCCACTCGCCATGGAGATGATGACCGGCCGCCACGAGATCACCACCGCCGTGGAGCGCATGCTGGTGGGGAGCGCGGAGGTCTTCGGCACGTTCGCGAAGGATGGCGAGCCGGCCATCGCGTTCGAGAGCGTCCACCATCTCGAGAAGCAGGTGAATGGCGCCCGCCTCCGACGCCCTCCGTGGTTCTTCGACGTCCGGGTGCAGGGCGACGGACTCGCCGACATCCCGACCCATCTGGTGGACCACGCCCAGCAGCTCGTGAGCCGGCCGGCCGGCGACGATGCGTCCAGCGACGGCCGCGCCGGCGCCACGAGCCCGGCTCTCGAGATGATCGACGCGCGGCGCTGGTCTATCCCGGTCCCACGCGAGGTGTTCGCCCGCGTGAGCGGGCTGCCCGACTTCCCGGCCTCGCTCGGGGGGGTCGTCGACGGAGGGCGCCTCGCGTATCTGGGCAACGCCGAGCTCGTCTTTCGCTGTGGCGGAGTCCTCGTCCGGGCTGCCACCCGCTGGGAGCTCACGGAGCCCGACGGCGGGGGCGACGCGCACCGCACTCGCCTCCGCGGAACGCGGGCCGACATCTGCGTCGAGCGGACCGCGGCCACTGGCTGGAAGCGTCGGCTGGTTGTGGAACCTCGGCCCGAAGTCACCGGCGTCGCGGACGCCCTGCGGCGCTGCGCGAGCTCGTGGCCCGCCATCCCGCTGGGCGTCGCCCGCGCAGAGCGCGGCTGGGAGCTCGAGATCCCCGAGGTCCTGCGAACGCCGCACGAGTCCCATTTTCCGCTGGTGCTCGACGAGTTCCTCGGGCACGTTGCGCGCGGGGCGTGGCCGGCGCGGCGGATCGCCGACACGCTGGCCAAGTACGAACTGCTCGCGCGAGCGCACGCGCTGACCGGCCGCGCGGGCGGCCAGCGGCGATAGGCGCAGAGGCCGCGGAGGCGTGATCGCGATCGCCCCATCGATGAGGGAGATGGCCCATGACCGATCGGTTGTATCAGCGCGACAGTTATCTCAAGGTCTTTGCGGCGCGGGTCACTGAGGTGCGACCCGACGGTGTGGTGCTGGACCGGACCGGATTCTTCCCGACGGGGGGCGGCGTGCTGGGCGACGAGGGCACGCTGACCGGGCCGGACGGCCAAGCCTATGGCGTCGTCGAGACGCTGGACGACGACCAGGGCGTGCTCCATCGGCTCGACCGCCCCGGTCTGGCCGTCGACGACGCCGTGCACGGGGAGCTGGACTGGACGCGCCGCTATCGCCTCATGCGCTACCACACGGCCACGCACGTGCTGACCGGAGTGATGTTCAAGGACTACCAGGTGCGCGTCACCGGCAATCAGTTGACGCCAGACAAGGCGCGGGTGGATTTCGCGTTTGAACAGTTCGACCGCGAAGTGTTGGAGGAGGGATTCCGCCGCTCCAATGCCCTGATCGAACAGAACCTCGCCGTGCGCGTCTGCTTCGTTCCCGCCGTCGAGGCTCGGGCCCGGCCGGAGCTGTTCAAGCTGGAGACGACGTTCCGGCACGATCTACCCGAGTTGCGTCTGGTGGATATCGTCGGTTTCGACGTCCAAGCCGACGGCGGTTGCCACGTGGCCAGCCTGAAGGAGGTCGGCCGCCTGGCCCTCACCAAGTGTGAGAACAAGGGCAAGGTCAATCGCCGCGTCTACTTCGTGCTGGAGCCATAGTCTGGTGCGCCAGAACGGCGCCACCGGCGCGCTGAGGTGAGAGCGGCGCACGTCGTGCGGAAGGAGGGCCGACGCTACACCGACACCGGCGAGGCCGAAAGGCCGAGAGGAAGCGCGATCTTGTAGTACGAGGCCAGGAAGCCGTCCCACCACTCGCGGCGCTGACCCCCACGCGCGACCTCCGCGAAGAGCTGGAGACTTTCGTCCTGCCACGCCTGGATCACCGCGAGATTCGACGGATCGTCCTCGATCAGCGCCTTGACCAGCGCTCGCGCGAAGCTGATGTGGCGCGTCTCGTCGCGGATGCGCGCCCGATGATTGACCGCCGATAGCAGGTCCCCGCGCTCCTCAGCGCCGTCGGCCAGGACGGTGAAGGTGCCGGGCCCGGCGGCGCCTTCGGCGACGAAATTGGCCTTGACGATGATCTCGACAGTGTCCTCCAGCTCGAGCACGTGGCGGAAGAAGCGGCAGGTGGTGCCCGGCGCCTCCCAGGCGGGAAGCCAATCACCCTCCGGGATCCCCGCCCGCTCCCACACCTCGCGGTCCATCTCGAGGTGGCGCTGCTCGTCGGCCAGCTGGAAGAGGCAGCACTTCTTCAGCTCGTCGAACGGGGCGTTGGCCGCGGCGGTGGCGATGTAGTGTGTGGCCGAGAGTTCGGAGTAGTAGTTGTTGGCGAACTGATCGACGGCGCGCTGCAGGTAGCCCGGGTTGACCGTGCGGTAGGCGAGTGCGTCGGCGGGGATGATCGCCTTCTCGGCGAGGTAGCGCTCCCGCTCGCGGGCCTGAAGCGCGATGTATCGCTCCCAGGTGAGGTTGGCTGGATCGCGGAAGCGCGCGGGATCGCTGAGGGTGATGCGCTGGCGCTCCATACCTCAATGATAGACCATGGCCATGGTCATCCTTTCGACGTCATTCGAACGCCGTGTGGTGCGCCATTGCCCATTGCCACCGTCATTTCGAACGGACGCGGTACCACGGGTGGGGCTGACCCGGCACCGCGACGCGCAAGGTGTAGATCGACGTGCGGGCGGTGAAGAACAGGGTCCGGAGGTCAGGGCCGCCGAAGGCGAGGTTGGCCGGGATTTCCGGGGTCCGAATGATCCCGAGCCGGGCGCCATCGGGAGCGAAGACCCACGTGCCTCCCGGGCCCGTGCAGTACACGCGACCCTGGACATCGACTTTCATGCCGTCGGGGACGCCGTCGGTCTCGTCGGAAGACATGTCGGCGAAGATGCGACGCCGCACCATAGTGCCGCCAGCATCCAGCTCGATCGCGTGGATGTATTGCGTCCAGCGGGTGTTGGCCACGTAGAGCACGCGCTCGTCGGGCGAGAAGGCCAGCCCGTTGGGGTACTCGCAGTCCGCGACCAGGGCCGTGGCGCCGTCCGGGGCGATGCGATAGACGCCAGCATAGGGCAGCTCGCGATCGGCCAGGGGCACGCGCAAGCCCGGGTCGGTGAAGTAAAGGCTCCCATCAGATTTGCACACCACGTCGTTTGGGCGGTTCAGGCGCTTGCCCTCGAAACGATCCATCACGATCTCGACGCGGCCGTCGGCAGCCATGCGCGTGAGGCGCCGGTTGCCGCCCTCGCAGAGGATCAGCCGGCCCTGCAGATCGAATGTTGTGCCGTTGCCCTCACCGGTGTTGGCGCGCACCAGCTCTGGCTCCTTGCCCGGCGTCAGGCGATGGAGCACATTCCGGCGAATGTCGGCGAAGTAGTAGAAGCCGTCGGGGTGCCACAAGGGGCCTTCGGTGAAGACGAATCCCGTGGCCAGGCGTTCCGCCTCCCGCGTCTCGAGGATCGCCGATAGCGCATCACTCATGGTGTCGGGCTCCTTCTCAGATGATCTGGGGGTCGAAATTGGGGCAACGCCCGGACTCTCTGGCACGGCGCACTCATAGCGCCGCCGCACCAGAGCTGTCAAGGCGGGCCGGACAATTCCACCAGAGCTGTCAAGGCGGGCCGGACAATTCCACCAGACCTGTCGAGGCGGGCTGGACAATTCCGGAGCATTGTGGGATGACGAACCGAGGAGCCTGCCATGACCGAAGACCTCGTGACCTACGCCGTCGACGGCCGTGTCGGCATCGTGACCCTCAACCGGCCCGACAAGCTCAACGCCATCAGCGCCGACCTGAAGCGGTCGCTCGTCGAGCGGTTTCACGCAGCTGACCGCGACCCGGCCACGAGCGTCGTGGTGCTCCGCGCCGAGGGGCGGAGCTTCTGCGCCGGCTACGACATCGCGCCCAATCCCGACCGGGCGACCCGGCGCCACAACGCGCTAGCCTGGCACGAATCCCTCACCGACGACGTCGCCCTCGAGACGACGCCCTGGGACATGAGAAAGCCGGTGATCGCCTCGGTGCAGGGTCACTGTCTCGGGGGCGGTTGCGAGCTGGCGATGATGTGCGATATCACGATCGCCGCCGCCGACGCCGTCTTCGGAGAGCCGGAGATCCGCTTCTCGAACGTGGGTCCGGTCCTCGTCATGCCGTTCGTCATCGGCCTCAAGCGCGCCCGCGAGCTGCTCTACCTCGGCGACACCATCGACGCGCCGACGGCGCTGCAGTACGGGATGGTCAACCGCGTCGTTCCCCGAGCCGACCTCGCGACGGCCACCCTCAAATTTGCCCATCGGCTCGCCCTCATCTCACCCGAGGCGCTCGCCGGCACCAAACTCGCCATCAACCGCGGCGCGGACGCCGCCGGCTTCCGCAACGCCATCCGCGCCGGGCTCGACGTGGTCGCCCCGCTCTATGCGGCGCGGACCGAGGTCGGGACGAAGTTCGACGAGATCAGAGAGCGAGATGGGCTGGTCGCCGCCCTGCGCTGGCGGGCCGCACAGTTCGCGGAGTAGATGGCGGGGTGAACGATCGCCGCCGCGCGCTATCGCCCATTTCATGATCAACGGCCTGGGCAGCCGCTCGCCCGGGTTCGATGACGCGTCGGTGCAGCAACAAATTCAGGACATCGCGGCGAGGTTGCCCGATGACGGAGGCGGCCTACCGATATCGGGAGCACGCTGCCGGACGATGGAGGACGTTGTCGCTGGCGGACCAGCTCGGCAACGTCGGCAGCGAAGAGGGCCCGATGGCTTGGTCAGGGCGCTGAGAAAAGCGCATGAGCCCTTCGAGCCCCCCATCTCATCCCTCCCGCCACTCGCGGATCCGAGCCGCGTGCTCGCGATAGTGTCCCGCCCCGGCGCCCTCGAAGAGGTCGCGGGCGGCGCCGTCCGGCGCGAAGTCTTGGTCGGGAAGGGCGGACGCGGCCTCCACGAAATTCCGCTGGGACGCATCGAGCTCGGATAGCACATCGGCGATTTTCACGCCGGCCTTCTCGACGACGAACCGAGCGTTCCACGCGTCGAAGTCGTCGTAGGTCCCCGACGGATAGGGCTCCTCACCCCGCGCGATGCGCTCGAGGGCGGGAGTCATCGCCTGGTGCCATCCGGAGATATGAATGAGGATCTCGCGAACGCTCCAGGTGCCGAACCACACTCGCAACAGCTGCTCCTCGGTCAGGCCATCGATGGCCTGATGCAATTCGGAAAACGCTTCGTCCGCCTCTCGCAAGAGCCTGGCCTTCTCGCTCATGGATCCCTCCACCGGGATGGATTATGGATTTGGGTCACGTTCTGTAACCCCGACCGAGCGCCCTTGTGAAACGCTATGATGCGCACATGGCGACGCGGTGACGCGGGCCCGCGAGAACCACCCGGGCACCCGGCGAAAATTCCTCGGCTGATGGCGACCGCCCATGAGGTGTCCTCGCACGAGCGCGCCGCCTACCGGAAGGGTCTTTTCTTCCTGATCACCGTGGTCATCGCCTGGGGCCTGACGTGGCCCGTGAACAAGGTCCTTCTCGAGTCGCTGTCCCCCCTCTGGATGATGGCGTTGCGCTCGGCTATCGCGGCGATCGCGCTGTTCGTCATCGCGATCGCGCTCGGTCGTCTGGCCTTGCCGCCGCTGGGCGATGTGCCGGTACTGCTCAGCATCACCTTGCTCCACATGGTGGGCTTCGCGGTGCTCGCGGCGTGGGGCCTGCAGCTCGTTCCGACCGGACGTTCGGTGGTCCTCGCCTATACGACGCCCCTGTGGGTGATCCCCGGGGCTGTCTTCTTCCTGCGCGAACGGCTCACGGTGAGGCGAATGACCGGGGTCGCCCTCGGCCTACTGGGGCTCGTCGTCCTGTTCAATCCTCGGGCGTTCGACTGGGCCAGCCGCGACGCCATCCTCGGCAACGGCGCCATCATCGCTGCGGCCATTCTCTGGGCGGCCAGCATCCTGCACATTCGCGGTCATCGATGGCATTCGACGCCGTTTGACCTCGTGCCCTGGGAGATGCTGCTGGCCACGGCCATCTTGACGCCGATGGCCGTCGTCGTGTCCGGCCCCCTGACGACGGAGTGGAATGGGCGGCTGGTCGCCCTGCTGCTCTACGCTGGCGTTCCGGGAACGGCGGTGGGCTACTGGGCCACCGCCATGGCCAGCCGCAATCTGCCGGCGGTGACCACCGCGCTCGGCTTGCTCACCACGCCCGTCGTCAGCATCGCCGTCGCGACAATCTGGCTCGGGGAGCCGCTGGCGCTGCCGCTCATCGCCGCGCTCGCGCTCATCCTGGCTGGGATCGCCATCGGCATCTATTGAGCATCGGCTCCATTGAGTTGGAGGCGCCGACCGCGAGATGGCGGCCCGACGGCCGCCGAGCCCCAGCACTCGGGCGGCCCTCGCTGACGTCCGAGGCCGATGACGCCCGCACCCGATTTCCCGTCTGGCCGCGCCTACCGAAAGGCCGGAGCGATCTCCGCGATGAACCGATCGAGGTCGCGGCGGAGCTCGTCCAGCGGCCGAAACATGCTGGGGATGAAGAGGGCGCCCGCCCCGGCCGCTTGGAGCTGGTGAAGCTGCTCGCGGATCTGGGCCGGCGTACCGGCGAGGCAGGTGTCGCGCGCATCGTCCGCGTGCCGGCCCATGCGCGTGGCGATCGTGTTGGCCAGGCCCTCGACCTCGGCCGGCTTGTCGGTGATGAGCAGCGCCATGTTCACCGACCGCGTGATGCTCTTCGCGTCGCGCCCGACGGCGGCACAGTGCTCGTCGAGGATCTTCCCCTTCCGCGCGAGGACCTTGGGGCCGCCCCAGACATTCCAGTGATCGGCGTGCTTGGCCACGATGCGCAGGGTGACCCGTTCTCCGCCCCCGCCGATCATCAGCTCGGGATGAGGGCTCTGCACCGGCTTGGGATCGAGTGGAGCATCCGCCAGCTGGTAGTAGCGTCCCTTGAAGTCGCTGCGGCGCTGGGTCCACAGCGACCGGATCACCTCGCACGCCTCGTCCAACCGCTCCAGCCGCTCGCCCATCGTGTAGAAGGGAATCCCGTAGGCGGCGTGCTCGTTCTGCTGCCAGCCCGCCCCGAGCCCCAGCAGGAGGCGACCGCCCGAGATGATATCGACCTGGGCCGCCATCTTGGCAACCACCGCCGGATGGCGGTACGTATTGCCCAGCACGATGGTGCCCACGCGCATGCGCGGCACCAGGGCCGCCAGCGCGCTGAGCGTGCTCCACGCCTCGAGCATCGCGCCCTCGCGCTCCTTGGTGTTGGGCATGAAGTGGTCCGTCACGCAGGCCATATCCCAGCCCGTGGTCTCGAGGTGTCGCCAGAAGTCCAGCACGCTCGACCACGTCTGGGCACCCATGCTCGTGAAGAGCCCGAAGCGCATGTCACTGTCCTCCTCGACTCCGCCGGCCGGGGGCCGGCGCTCTCGCGTCGTTTGCTCGCTGAGAGCATACTATCGCCTTCCAAAGCGCCGGTCGGCACTTGCGCTAAGTTAGATAGCGGCACCCGCGGCGTGTCCAGGCGATGGGCGGGAGGACCGGCCATGGCAGACCGCATTCAGAGCGAGGATGACGAGAGGACCTCCGAGCGGGCCCGGAGGGGCGCGCGGTGAGCGGGATCTTCCGGGATGAGCACGAGCTGTTCAGAAAATCCGTGCGGGCCTGGATCGAGGACGAGATCATCCCGCGCGCCCGACGGTTGGGAGGAGACCGGCCAGATTCCCCGAGCGGCGTTCCGCCGGATGCGCGAGCTGGGCTTTCTCGGGGTTCAGTTTCCCTCGGCCTACGGGGGTGCGGGCGCCGACTTCGATGGCCAAGCTCCTGGCCACCGAGACGACGCAGTGGGTCGCTTACCAAGCCGTCCAGCTCCACGGCGGGTACGGCTACATGCGGGAAACGCCCGTGGAGCGATTCGCCCGCGACTACCGGATGTGGACGATCGCCTCGGGCTCGTCGGAGATTATGCGGGAGATCATCGCCAAGCGACTTCCGGTATGACGGTCGAGAAAGGATGACGACCCGATGGGGCTTCCCCTGATCCCGACCCACGTGATGGGCAGCCACGGTTTCCCCGGCTGGTTCTGGACTGCGCTCGACAAGATCAAGGCCGGAGAGTACGGGCAGACGGACGTGAAGGAGACGTTCGACGACGCCACCCAGCTGGCCATCCGCGACCAGGAGCGGGCCGGGATCGACATCGTCTGCGACGGCGAGATGCGTCGGTTCTTCTTCGTGCAGAGCTTCTATGGCCGGATGGACGGGCTCGAGCCGGTAGAGCCGTTGCGCAAAACCGGTCTCTACGCCTACGACAGCGTACCTCGCTACCGGCCTCGCACCCGGATCTCGGTCCCGGCGGGATTGGGTACGGTCCAGGACTTCCACTACCTCCAGACGCAGACCGACCGGCCCGTCAAGGCCACTGTTCCCGGGCCGATCACCCTGTCCATTCACGTGCAAACGCGCCCGGGGGACCCCTACGACAACGATCGCCTGGCCCTGACCTGGGATCTGGTTCCCGCCGTGCGCGCCGAGCTGCTGGCGCTGGCCGCGGCTGGCGCGGACTACATCCAGGTCGACGAGCCGTCGGCGGCCATCGTGCCCGGCCAGATCGGCGAGTACGTGAAGATGTTCAACGCGTGCGTGGAGGGCGTGTCGGCCCGGATCGCGTTGCACGTCTGCTTCGGCAACCTGATGTCCCGGCCGCGTGGACGCCGCTCGTATCGCTGGATGTTCCCGGCCCTTCTGGAGGCCCGCTGTCAGCAGTTCGCGTTCGAATACGCCAACCGCGAGATGGCGGAAATCGACCTGTGGAAGGAGGTCGGCGTCGATCGGGAGGTGGCGTGCGGAGTGGTCGACGTCAAGTCGTTTCACCTGGAGTCGCCCGAGGAGGTCGCCGACCGGCTTGTCCTCTGCGCAAAATTCATTCCCGTGGAGAAGCTGTCGGCCGTGCCCGATTGCGGGTTCTTCCCGGTGCCTCGATGGGTGGCCTTCGAGAAGCTCAAGCGGCTGGTGGCGGGCACGGCCCTCGCGCGCCAGCGCCTCGGGGTGGCCGCCAACGCGGCCGACCGGCGCCGGTGACGGACGGGGACCGACGCCATCGCGGCTAGATCACGCCTTCGGCATGCCACCGGGCGAGATCGTCGCGGGAGTAGCCCAGGAGACCGACGAAGACCTCCTGGTTGTGTTCCCCCGGGTGGGGAGCCAGCCACCGGACTCGCCCTGGGGTTTCCGAGAGCTTCAGCGGCGTCCCGGTCGCCTTCACCAGCCCGTACGTGGGATGGTCCATCTCCACGAACATCTCGCGGGCCCGCACTTGCGGATCCGCCACCATCTCCGCCACGTTGTTGACCGGCGCCGCGGGAACGCCCGCCGCGGCCAGGATGCGCACGACGTCGGCCTTGGGGCGTTGGCCGGTCCATCCTTGGATGATGGCGGCGATCTCGTCGCGGCGATCGCGCCGGGCCGCCGTCGCGGCGAACCGAGGATCGCGCGCGAGGTCACTGCGGCCGATGATCTCGCAGAATCGCCCCCAGACGGCATCGCTCGCCCCGGCGGCGATGGCCACGTGGCCGTCCGTGGTCGGATAGACGCCGGAGCTCGACCCGCCGAACGAAACGTTGCCCGCCCGCGTGAGGATCTCGCCGCCGATCGTGTAGCGCTCGCCGAGGTTGTCGAGGGCCACCACGAGGCTGTCGAGCAGGGCCAGATCGATGCGCTGGCCCTTGCCCGTGCGGTGGCGGTAGTGGAGCGCCGACACAATGCTGAAGGCGCAGAGCATGCCGGCGTAGTAGTCCGAGATCGACTGGCCCGACCGCGTGGGCGGTTGGTCGGGAAAGCCGGTGATACTCATGTAGCCGCTGATCGCCTGAGCCAGGATGTCGTAGCCGCGCTGGGAGGCATACGGCCCGTGCTGACCAAAGGCGGTGATCGACGCGTAGATGATGTCGGGTTTGATTCGCTTGAGGTCGTCGTAGCCGAGACCGAGGCGCTCCATGGTGCCGACGCTGAAGTTCTCGGTCACCACGTCGGCGTGCTGCGCCAGCTCAGTGAACAGCTGCACGCCTCTCGGCGTTTTCAGCTCCAGGGTGATG
>JBKPAK010000197.1:0-21486 GCA_046726415.1 Candidatus Methylomirabilota bacterium | reverse complement strand
GTTGACGTGGTGGCGGCCCGGCTGACCGACAAGGCGATCACCGTCCGGGTGAGCGCGGTGCAGGCGCTGGCCACGATCGGGGGGGACGCGGCGCGCGAGCGCCTGCAGGCGGCCCACAAGACCGAGACGAATCCGCAAGTCAGGCAGGCCCTGGAGGCGGCTCTCCCGCGGCTGAAGAATTGAGCGACGTCTCTGTCATCATCCCCGTCCTCAATGAAGTCGAGAACCTCCAAGAGCTCCACCGCCAGCTGACCGCGGCTCTTGGGACGCTGTCGTACGAACTGATCTTCGTCGACGACGGCAGCACGGACGGCAGCTTCGAGGCTCTGGGACAGCTGCACCAGAGCGACCCTCGCGTGAGGGTCGTCCGACTGGCGCGCAACTACGGCCAGCACGCCGCGCTTGTCGCCGGCCTGGACCACGCCAAGGGACAGTTCCTGGTCAGCTTCGACGCCGACCTGCAGTTCGATCCCCATGACATCTCCCGGCTCGTGGCGACCGCGCAGGAGGGCTACGACGTCGTGAGCGGCTGTCGCGACCGCCGCGAAGACGGCTTCCTGCGCCGCCGCCTGCCGTCCATGATGGTCGCCCTGGCCATGAGCGCCGCCACCGGGCGTCGACTCCGTGACGCCGCCAGCCCTTTCAAGGTGGTGCGGGCAGAGCTGGCCCGAGAGGTCCAGGTTTCGGGAGAAATGCGGCGATTCCTGGGAGCCGTCGTGCTGCGAAGTGGCCGCCGCGTGACCGAAATCCCAGTGACTCACCGCCCGCGCCGGATGGGGCGCTCGAAGTACTCGTTCCTCGATCTGCTCGCAGGATTCGTCGACTTCATCACCGCGTTTTGTCCACGGGCGTTTCAGATGGTGGGACTCATCGGCGCCGCTTGTGTCGCGGTCAGCCTCCTCGGAGCCGTGGTCTACGTGGGTCTTCGCCTCACCTTCGACATGTCAGCCCTCCTCAAGGCGCAGTTCCAGGTGGCCGTGCTGCTGGTGGGTGCGTTCGGCATCCAGTGTCTCATCCTCGGATTGCTCGGCGAGCTCACGACCCGCATCTACCGGCTCGTGCAAGACCGTCCCCTCTACGCCGTGCGCGATGTCCTGGGCTAGCGGGATGACGGTCCGGCCGCTCCAGGCCGAGGACAAGACTGCGCTCAACTCCCTGTTGTCACGGCAGCTGACTCACGACTACCGCGCCTACCCGCGCATGCCGCCCGACGCCGGGCCCAGACTTCTCCTCGAGAAGTTTGCCGAGGGCAACGAACGCGTGGCGGCGGGAGGGGTCTGGATCGGGGACGCGATGGTGGCAGCCGGTCTCCTCGAGTGCCTGGCGTGGGACAGTCGGCACTTCGGCCTCGCCATGGGGCGGCTTGGCCCCTTGGTGAGCGATCCACGTGATCGCCGGCCTGGGGCCATGGAGACGCTGGTCGACTGGTTGCTCGAGCGCGGGAAGGAGGGGGGGCTCGAGCACCTCTCGGCCACGATTGACACGGCGGAACTGGACGTTCTCCACATCTTGGAGAAGCGAGGCTTTCACCTCGTCGATTGCCTCGTGACGTACTTCTACGACTGTCATCGGGATCCCGTGCCGCCGATGAAGCGGCTCGGTGCGATCCGCGACTACGAACCCTCTGACCTCGATGTCGTTCTCGCCATCGCGGAGCGCATGCTGGGAGAGTATGGGGGTCGGTTCGCGCTCGATCCTTGGGTCCCCCGTGAAGCCGTCCGCCGCTTCTACGTCGAGTGGGCGCGAAATGCCTGCGCGGGCGCGATGGCCAACCGCGTGCTCGTCGGAGAGCGTCACGGACATATTGTCGGGTTTCTCGGGTATGGGATGGAGTCGCGCCCGCTCCGGAGTCTCGACGTCCGGATTGCCGGCCACGGCATCAGCGCTGTCCTCCCCGAAGGGACCGGGCTGTATCCCGCGTTGCTGGCGAGGGCCATCGCCGTCGATCGGATCGTCACCTACGACTTTGCCGAGTTCGACACGCCCGTCCAGAACATCCTGCCGCAACGGGTCTTTCAGCGGATGGGGTTTCACCTGGCGCGCCACAAGTACACCCTTCACCGCGGGCGGCCATGAGGATCCTCGTCACCGGTGGGGCCGGGTTCATTGGAAGCAATCTCGTGCGCCACCTGATGGAGCGACGTCCGACCTGGCGATTGTGCGTGCTGGACGCCCTCACGTATGCGGGCAATCTCGAAAATCTTCCCGAGCGCTTTCGGGAAGAACCGCGGTTCCAGTTCGTGCACGGCAACATCCGCAACAGCGCCCTCGTCGAGGAGCTGGTGGCCCACGCCGATGCGATCCTTCATCTCGCCGCGGAGACGCACGTGCCCCGCTCCCTCCACGACAACGTCACCTTCGTCGAGACTGACGTGCTAGGGACCCAGGTCATGCTCAACGCCGCCCTCAAGCATCCGGTCGAACGCTTCATCCACGTCTCCACCTCCGAGGTCTACGGGACGGCCGTGCATGTCCCCATGACGGAGGAGCACCCGCTGAACCCGACCACCCCGTACGCCGGCGCCAAGGCGGGAGCTGACCGCCTTGTGCATGCGTACCACGCGACGTACGGGCTGCCCTGCGTCATCGTGCGCCCGTTCAACACCTATGGCCCCTACCAGCACCTCGAGAAGGCCATCCCGCGCTTCATCACGGCCGCCCTCACCGACACCGAGTTGACGATCCACGGCGATGGATCTACCGCCCGCGATTGGGGATACGTGGCAGATCTGTGCGAAGGCCTCGACCGCGTGATCGATGCCCCTCTCAACGCCGTGCGGGGGCAGGTCATCAATTTTGGGACGGGGGTCGACATCCCCATCAGGCAAGTGGCCGAGATGGTGGTCGACCAGCTCGGGAAGCCGCGGTCGCTCATCGCCTATTCGGAGGATCGACCGGGGCAGGTCCAGCGCCACGTCGCCAGTACCGGGCGCGCTCGGCAGCTGCTGGACTGGCGCGCGCGGGTGCCGTTCGCCAAGGGACTCGACCAGACGATCGACTGGTATGCCACCCATCGGATCTGGTGGGAGAAGCTCCTGTGGATGAGGTCGGTCACAATCATCGGTCCCGGTGGACAGAAAGTCACGTACTAGCGACTATCTCCGCTGTCCGGGGTGCCGCGGTCAGATCGACGATCACTCCGGTCTGCGCTGCACGCGGTGCGGCCGGCTGTTCCCCGTCGACGACGGCATTCCCGCTCTCCTCGTCGAGCCGGCGGGGAGCCCGGCGGTCTCGGCTCGGATGCGACAGCTCGACGTCGAGGCCGCTCGCTATGCTTTTGTGATGGCCGGTCTGGCCATCCTGGCCCGGGTATGGCCTCCGAGGGAACGGCGACGCCTCATCAGCGCCCTCGGGCTCCGGCGGGGTGACTGGGTGCTCGACCATTGTAGTGGCCCGGGCGGCAACTTGCCCGCCATCGCCGCCTGCGTCGGCCCCGAGGGGACGATCGTGGCCATGGACTTGTGTCGGGCGATGCTGCGGCGCGCGCGCCGGTGGGCCGACCGACGACACGGACGCGTCGAGGCGCACCAGGCGGACGCCGCAGCGCTCCCCTACGCCGACGGCGTCTTCGCCGCCGTCATCCACGTGGGAGCGATCAACCAGTTCGGCGACGCCACTCACCGCGCGGTCGCCGAGATGATCCGCGTGACTCGGCCCGGCGGGACGGTCGCCATCGCGGACGAGGGGCTCGAACCGTGGCGCGCGCACACCCCGCTGGGGAAACTGCTCGTCCGGCGCAATGCCCTCTTCGCCTCGCGGCCTCCCCTCGATGCGCTGCCCCCCGACGTCAATGCCGACGTGCGATGGGTCATCCGCGGAATCTTCTATCAGATCGTGTTTCGCACCCCCAGGCGCTGAGATGGGAGCTCGGGTCCCGTCTCAGGTCACCCAGAGACGGGACCGCCATCTGGCCGCTCCCGGCGATGGCGATGCTCGTCGATTTCGTTCGCTCGTTGCCACAGGCGGGCAAACAGGTTGGGCGCCAGCGCCCGCGCCGCCACCAAGAGCCGGGTTCCGCGGTGCGTGTAGATCATGAACTGTTCACGTTCGACTCCTCTGATGATTCGCCGGGCGACCGCCTCGGGAGCCATCGGGCGTCCGCGGACGCGCGAGTTCACCCAGCTCCAGCCTGGCGAGATGCGGCGCGCGGGGGCCGCCCCCGGAGCTGGCTCAGCCAATCGCGGCTCCGTGCTCGTCAGCATCTCGGTCTCGATCCACATCGGGCACGCCACGGACACCACGATGCCGCGCGGACGAAGGGCCGCGCGCAGCCCCTCGGAGAAGCCGATGAGGGCAAACTTGGAAGCGGCATACGGAATCCACAGAGCGGGCGCGGCCAAGCCCGCCGCCGAGGCGACGTTGAGGATGCCGCCCCGCCCCCGGGCCAGCATGCCGGGCAGCAATGCGCTGACCGTGCGGACGGCCCCACGGAGGTTGACGTCCAGGACGCGGTCCCATTCGTCGTCGGAGACGAGGCGGATGTCGCCGCCGGCGGTGATACCCGCGTTGTTGATGAGCAGATCGACGCCGCCGAAGGCTGCCTCGGCGGCGTCGACGAGGGCGGCAATCTCGGCCGGTTCACGCACGTCGCAGGAAACGGCGAGGGCCTGACCACCCGCCGCTTCGACGGCCCCCCGCAGCGCCTCGAGCGGCTCTCGCCCAAGGCCGGAGACGACGACTCGGGCTCCGCGCCGCGCCAAGGTCAAGGCCAGAGCGCGCCCCAGCCCCCGCTCGGCGCCAGTGACGAGCGCCACGGCGCCATCGATCCGCATGGAGGGGGGATTATAGCGGGGTTGGGGTGGTGATATCCGGAGTCACCGAGGAGCCGGGGCGGCATCACCTCTCGTCGGATCTGATTGGGGTGGGGGCGACGCAAGGGTCGATTTCGTACACGTCCAGATCGAATGCCCCCCCTGGGCTGGAGACGCGAAAGACCACGTTGTGTCGTCCCGCCCCGACGGCCGGTGGGAGAGCGTAGATCGTTTCGTGATTTCGGCCAACCAAGCTCCCATACCGGACCGTGCTCTCCGGCGCCACTGGACGATCGTCGACCATGAAGGCATCGACCCCAAAATCCGCGCCGGCCCGATAGTCGTCACGGAGAGCCACCACGATGCGCACCATGCACGGGCTCGTGGGCACGTCGATCGTTCCCCTGAGGTAGACGAGCCCAGCGCCCCAGCGAAAGAGCGGCGGATACCCGTACACGGCGCGATCGGGCCGCCCGCGGGTTGGGAGCCGCACCATGGTCCACGGGCCGGTCGGCGCGAGCGCGTAGGCCCAAGACTGATAGTCGATGCGGGGACTGTACTCGACGACTCGAAGCGGCCCGCGAGTTTCCCGCAGCACGGCGACGTGCCGGCTCGAGCCGTCGCGTCGGGGACGGCCGGCCGAAAGCCAGTCGAAGAAGTACCCCTTGTCCTCCAGGAAATCTGCGATGGTCGCGCCGTGGGCGCGCGTCATCAGGGCGGCGGGCTCCCCTCCGAGCGTGTCCACGAGCGCGGTGGCCACGCCCCTCCTGGCGCGCATCGACATGTGGGGCAGGATGGGCGCCTCGGCCACTGGCGCTCCCAACTCGTGGACCGGAGGGATCGGCAGGCTTCCGGTTCGCGCCGCAAAGGCCCACCAACGCTCGACAAACATCCCCTGTGTAACCATGATGGCGATCACGACCACGATGACCGCCGTGCGGGCGGCCATGGCGGCCGGCGGCCACGCGCGGGGTAAGGCGGCGAGGAGAAGGGCGGCGGCCAGAAAGGGGGCCGGATACAGGAGGTCGAAGTAGTACCACGTGAACTGACGGCTCAAGAGATCGAGGACCACGAGTGGCGTACCCAACCAGAGGAGCAAGAGCCCGGCGGCGGGCCGCTCACGCGGCACCGCGAGTCTGGCAACGACGTAGATACAGCCGAGAGCAATGAGGGCGACTTCGGCCGTCGTGACGATGCGGAAACACTGAGCGAAGCCCGCCGGACCCACCTCGCGGGCAATGCGCGTCCCCAGCTCCACGGGAGCCATGAAGACCTGGGCCACCAGGAGTAGTAACGGTCGCCGCGGGAGGGTGGCGTGGGTTCGAGTCTCCCCGACGAGCTTCAGGATGTCCGGGGTCGGGCCGATCATCTGGGCCACCAGGTAGGGAAGATAGAGCGCCAGCATGGTGAGTAACCCGAGGGCCAGGTGAAGGGGGCGAAGCGGCGGGCAATACAGCAGCAGGGCCAGCGCGAGCACAACGAAGAACGCGACCGTCGAGAGGTGGAGCTGCGTGAGGCAGGCCAGCGCAGCCAGGGCGGGAACGACCATGATCGACTGCCGGTTGACGACGAGTCGATAGAGCGACCAAAAGAACAGCATGTTGAAGAGTGGCAGCGGTGGGAGGTTCCAGAGCCCGCGCCCGTTGATGACCGCGGTGGGATGGACGGCGAACAGGGCGGCCGCGATGAGCCCTACCGGGGGGCTGAAGAAGGACAGCCCGAAGCGATAGACGAGATAGATCGCGATGACATTGAGGGAACTGAGGAATGCCGCGGCCACCGCCGGGTTCGATGAAATGGCGAAGGGCATGGCCAGGAGGTAGAAGTAGAGCGGCCCCCAAAGACGCGCCGGCCCTCCAGCGACCTCGGGACCCACGAGCGGGAGGGACCGCCGGTGGACGATCTCCAGGGCGACGGTAGCATCGCGCGCCTGGTCCAGCATGAACCAGCTGAGATCGGGATGACCGAGGCGAAGGAAGGCGGCCACCACGAGGATGGCCGTCAGAGCCAGACGGTGCGGCATCCTGTCGATGGGCGCGTATGCTCGCACAGAATAGCCATGCTGACAATGATGCGGATACGTGCCAATCGCGTCCGACAGGGCGACAAGATGCGGAGGGGGATGCGGCTCAGCAATGGGGCATCGCCGGCGTGTTGGGAAGCGGGAGCAAGACGTGAAGCGTACCGACCACATGGCTCGGGGAAGGGGAGCGCGCAACGTCGCGGCGCTGCCGCACGCGCTACCCGACCTCGATCTGGTCACCCTATCGTCGGGGGGGAATCCACCTCACGCACCCCTCTCGAGCTGAGCGCCATCTCACGCACCCCTCTCGAGCTGAGGCCACCTCACGCCCCCCCCTCGAGCGGGCCGGCCGGGGCTTGAGGGGCGACCATCAACAATGAATCCGGTCCCAGAAAGCTTGAACCCCCACCCGCGCGGGGTCAGAAGCTTCGCTCTCGCGTTCTCGCTGGTGGCGCGTATGCCATTCTATAAACGTGCCGGCTCGGGTCTGCCACGTTCGGACAGCGAGAGATCACAGGCCCCGCATCGATCGTGGTGTCAGTATGTTGAGCGGCATGCGCTGGTCGTCTCGCTCACGCTGATCGTCATCGCCACGGTCAGGGTCATCCTCACGTATCCGGTCTTCAGCCACACCTACGACGAGCCCAGCCACATCGCCGGTGGCATGGAGTGGCTCGATCAGAAGGTCTATACGATCGAACCCAAGCATCCGCCCTTGGCGCGCGTGATGACCGCGTTGGGGCCCTATCTGGCCGGTGAGCGGAGTCACCGGGCAGGCGAACCCAGGCGCGATCATCATGACATCCGGGAGGGTGTCGCGATTCTCGGGGCACACTACGATCGAGTCCTGACCCTCGCTCGAGTCGGCACGCTCCCGTTTCTCTGGATCAGTGCCTGGGTGATCTATGCGTGGAGTCGGCGCTATTTTGACGCGATGGTGGCGGTCATGGCGGTATTCTTGTTCACGCAGTTGCCAGCGATACTGGCGCATTCAGGATTGGCCACGAACGACATGGCGGTGACCGCCTTCGTCGGGGCCAGTGCATACACGGCGCTGGTCTGGCTGGAGAAACCCACGGTCGGCCACACGCTGCTGATGGGGACTTGTCTCGGTCTCGCTGTTCTCTCAAAGTTTTCGTCTCTCGTCTTCCTCCCATCAGCCCTTCTGACCATGGGCGCATGGTATGTGCTCAGCGAACGCCCGTCAGCCCACCGCTTGCTGGCCGCCGCCCGCCCACGGCTGGCGCTGCTTCCCCTGAGCCTGATCGCCGCTGGGCTGACCATTTGGGCTGGGTACCGCTTCTCGGTGGGCCCGGTTCACTTTGCCGGCGTCTGGCTTCCCGCCCCCGAACTCTATAGCGGTGTCGCCGCGCTCATAGAGCATAATCGCGGGGGCCACGCCAGCTATCTTCTCGGTCAACGCAGCCCCAGTGGGTGGTGGTACTTTTTCCCCCTCGCGCTGGCCGTTAAAACCCCGCTCGCGTTTCTCTTCCTGGTCCTCGGCGGCAGCGCCATGGCCCTGAGGAGGACGCCCGTTCGCTGGCCGCTGGCCTACGCCGTGGGCCTCCTCCTGTGCGTGCTGCCCAGTCGCATTAACATCGGTACCCGCCACATTCTCGCCATCTATATCGGGCTCGCGATCCTGGCCGCGGTCTTCGCCGTTGAGGGGATGCGTCGATGGCGCACGCGGAGAGCGTTCGCCGCGGCGGTGATAGGCGCCCTCGCCTGGTTCACTGTCTCGGTCGGCGTCAGCCACCCAGATTATCTTCCGTACTTCAATGCCATCGCGGGTCGCGAGCCCGAGAAGATTCTCGTTGACTCTGACCTTGATTGGGGGCAGGACCTGAAGCGTTTGGCCAAACACCTGCAGGAAGTGGGGGCGACTGAGGTCGCCGCCCTGCCGCCCTTCGAGCCATCGAGGCGTGACGTGGTCCGTGCCAGTCTCGAACTGGTCGCCGGGTTCCCGCCGCTCCGCGAAATCGATCCGGTGACCCCTTCGCCTGGGTGGAATGCCGTCTCGCTCACCGTTCTCTACAGCATGCGCATGGGGGTAGAGGGCGAAGGGGCACAGGGGGCGCTGTGGCCAGAGCTGATCAAGCCCACCGAGCGCGTTGGTAAGGGCTTGCTCCTCTACTACTTCCCGCCGGCACAGCCACCATGATGCTTCATCGTGGCGGAACCCTGGATATCGAGGGGCCAGCACCTGGGGTAACCTTTGCGTGGTCCAGCCGGCTGGACCGGCTTGGCGAGCCGGATGGACGGCGCCGTAGCCGAAGGTCTGGCAGCTCGCAAGGAGGACACGCGCGTGAGTGACCCCGTTCGCCCCGACTTTCTTCCGTTCCACCAGCCGTGGATCGAGGGGTCGTCGATCAAGGCGGTGGTCGAGGTCCTGGAGTCCGGTTGGCTCACCCGGGGTCCCCGGACCGAAGCGTTCGAGCGCGCGTTCGCCAAGTATGTGGGGGCGCGACACGCCATCGGCCTGAGCTCGTGCACGGCAGGCCTGCACCTGGCGTTGGTGACGCTCGGCATCGGACCGGGCGATGAGGTCATCACGTCGCCCATCGCGTTTCCGGCCAGCGCCAATGTCATCATTCATCAGGGCGCCCGGCCCGTCTTTGCCGACGTGGATCCCAATACCCTGAACATCGATCCGGCACAGATCGAGGCGCGCATCACGCCAAGCACGCGAGCCATCCTTCCCGTCCATTTCGCCGGTCATCCGTGCCGAATGGACGCCATCCTCGCCATCGCCCGCCGGCATGGTCTCCGGGTCATCGAAGATGCGGCCCACGCCATCGAGTCCGCCTCCACCGCCGGAAAAGTAGGATCCATCGGCGACTTCACCGCGTTCAGCTTCTACGCCACCAAGAACCTCACGACGGGCGAGGGCGGCCTGCTGACCACGGACGACGATGCGTTGGCCGAACGGGCCCGCCTTCTGAGTCTTCACGGCATCAGCAAAGACGCGTGGAAGCGCTACGCCAAGGACGGACCGCTGCTCTGGGAAACGCTGGCGCCCGGTTATAAATACAACATGTTCGACATTCAGGCGGCACTCGGCCTCGCCCAGCTCGAATTCCTGGAGTCGTGGTGGCACGTCCGCGCCGCCTACGTGCGCCGCTACCGACTGGCTCTCGCCGATATTCCCGAAATCCGATCACTCGGCGAGGAGGCGGGAGTTCGGCATGCCCATCACCTCTTCGTGATCGTGCTCGACACGGATCACCTCCGCGGGGGCCGCGACGCGGTCATGGCCGATCTGCGCACCGAGGGCATCGGGACCGGCATCCATTTTCGATCCCTCTCCCTCCATCCCTATTACCGGGAGCGATATGCGCTCGCGCGCGGCGACCTGCCGGTGGCGGAGGATGTTTCAGAGCGGCTCCTGTCGTTACCGCTCTACCCCAAGATGGCCCCGAGCGATCTCGACGACGTCTCCCGGGCCCTGCATAAAGTCATCACAGCCCGGCGACACTGAAAGGTGGTGGCCGGAGCGGCCGTCTGTCGCGGACAATCCGTCGAACACGATGTGCTTGACTCCGTGCGGCCGGGCGGCGATGGTTCGTTTCCGGACGTCACGCGTGGCACGGGACACGACCCGGTCGAGCGAGTGTCCGGAGTGGCCGCTCCCGCCAGTGGTATCAGCGGCGTCGCGGCGTGGTCGGCGAGGCCGTGGATGTCGAGGGTTTCGAGGACGGCGTCGTCATCGATGGTATCTGCCGGGACCGGCCGCCGACAGCGACACGCGGACGTCATCAGCTCGGTGATGGGATCGACTTAGGGCTCCGGCCGCAGGACGACGCGGCTGAAGGCAACCGCCAGCTCACGCGTGTCCTTGTTGCCGGGAACGACGGCATTGGGGGCGGCGGTGTACGCGTAGGTGAAGCGCAGGGCATTGATCCCCGATCTCACCGCAGAAGCGGGAATCGTCAGCGAGTGCGTGCGCCAAACCCACTCGCGCGGCAGCTCGATCTCGCCGAGGACGCGTCTGTTGAGGTCCACCGTGATGCGCGGGGCCGGGGCGGATGGGAAGACGAATGGCATGAGTCGAAGCTCCATGGTCAGTGCCCACGCCTGGGGCAGGAAGAAACCAAGTGTCGATTCGCGCCCCATCGACCACGCCATCCCGACGGCGCCGGCCTGCTCTGGTGGCCACCATCCCTTGGCGAGAAAGAAGCGTGATGACGATGGGCCGAAGTCGAACTGGTAGGCGCTCGGTGGCCAGACCGCGAGGCGGTCATGACCCCGCTGAAGTCGAAGAACAGTGAGGCTTCCATCCTCGAGGATCCGGTCGACCGGGAAATGCTCTACCACCACCGCCCGCGCCCGCGCCACCGTGGCCGCATCCAGGTACTCGCCGTGGAGGACGATCGTATCTAGGTTGAAGAGATCGACCACGCGAAGGGCCGCCACGTTGCTCCAGGCGTCTTGAGCTTCACCGCACGGCCCTCCGGGCATTTGGAAGAATTGGAGGGAGGGGACCCCGCACTGACCACTGGGATTCTGGAAGAACCGCAGGAATGGTATCCCATCCGTCTGACGGGCCAGGGCCAAACCCAGGCGCGGAACGTGGCCTGAGATCAATGGCTTCTGGTGCGCCGTTTGGAAGTACTGATACTTCGCAATGCGCGGGTCGAGGGGAACGTCGAGCAGGCTGCCGCGAGGTCCTGCCTCGGCGCCCATGGCCTCGAACACCCGAGGCATCTCGGTGGGGAGCACGGGCAGCGGAATGCAGAGGTACTCGACGAGGATGGCGAGGCCGACCAGGCCTCCTACCGCGCTCACCACGAGCGGGCGTGAGCGCCGGACGCTGAGATGGTCGACCAGGGCCGCGATCCCGAGACCGACCAACACGGCCAGCGACAGCATGACCATCACGGTGAAGCGGCTCAGCGCGCGGAGCGCGCCCACGCCCGGCAGGAATTGCAGGAGGAGTCCGGGAAGGGGGAAGGTGATCGGCACGCCCTCGATATCGAACATCCACCGCCCTCCCACATGCAGGAGGGCGCCGAGGGAGAGTACGGTGAACACCGCCGCCGACAGTGCCCACAATCCCGCTTGAGGCCGGCGCTTCGCGAAGGCAAATCCGGCCAAGGCGAGGCCGAGATATCCGAGATACACGGTCTGCTCGAACCGATTGCCCGGCAAGCGCGCATAGAGTGGGGCCGTCGACGCCCCCCACAGCGGGTGCAGCGAGCTCGGCACGAGGAACGCCAGGAGATCCGCACTGAACTGGTTCACCTGCGCCAGGGAGGGCGCGAGGGCGGTGTCGCCGGCCGTTTGGCGCACGAGCCAGATGCAGTACGGCACCACGACGACCGCGCTGACGGGGACAAGCGCGGTCGTGTACCGGCGGACCGCTTGACGCCCAAGGCGTCGCCCCGCCTCGGCCACGGTGGCGCCCACCAGAAGGACGGTGAACAGAGCGAGTGCAGCCGCGTAGTAGGGGTTGGACATTCCGGCCAACACGAGCCACAGCGTGGCGAGGACGACGTTGCCGGTCTGCCCCTCCTCGAGCGTGCGGATGAGAAAGAGCACGTACAGCGGCACCGAAACCGAGCTGACCAACAGGAAGACGTGTTCCAGCGAATGGGCCAGGTGATACGGTGAGAACGCGAAGACGATTCCCCCCAGGAAGGCCCCGATGGAGCTTCCCGATACCCGGCGCACCAGGAGGAAGGCCGCGTATCCGGCGAGGGCGAGGGACCCCACGACCATGACGTTGTAGGTCGCGATCAATCCCATGAGCTCCCAAAGGGCGAGGGCCACCGCCGCCGGCGGGAGGATCAGCAAGACGTACCAGAGATCGGCGCCGAGGGGATAGAAGATGAGGTCGGTGACGAGTGGAAGACGGCCCGTGCTGACCAGCGAGCGCCTCACCAGCCAGAGGGCCCACAGCGACTGCCATGGATCACCGTCTCCAGGAGCCCACCCTGGAATCTGATGATCGATCGGAATGGTGGAGTGGGGGTGCCGCATCACGGGATAGGTCAGGACGAGGGCCAGGACCCCGTAGGCGGCGAGAATCCCCGCCGGGAAGGCGATCCGCTTAAGCGCGGATCGCTTCAGGGTGAGACCCGACGGGAATTCGCATCGCCTTCGGGGGACGGTGGGGGAGTCATGCAGGGCGGGAGAGCGATGGGCCCCCGATCGGTCCGGGTCGGGCCCTGAGACATGTCAGCGTACCGTGGTGGCTGGTCGCTGGCGGAAGCGTGACAGGAATTTCTCCAATGAGTAGTCTTGCACACCGGGAAACGAGGGGCAGTTCTTACACGATGGGATGTTGCCCTTGTCGGTCAGCATGGCCCGCCGAAAGGCTCGGAATCGCTCCCCCCGCCACACCTTGCTCACGCCCCCATCTCGAAAGACGTTTCCCTGATCGGGCGGATTCAAGGTAAGAAAGCAGCAGGGCTTGACATCGCCATCATATTGCACCATGGGCAGCGACCACAGCCAAAAGCAGTGGTTCTTGATGTCAACGCGATCTCGCACGTCGTCCGGGGAGGAGGTCGCGCGCTGCACCATCTGGTACTCCTCCGGCGAGGCCGCCTGGCGAATGTTCAGATAGTCCACCCCCAATTCCCGGGCCAGACGTTGGGCGCTCCCCAATTCCCGGCGATTGTAATCGAAGGTCAAATATCGCAGAATGATAGCCGGCGTGTCGCTCTTCAATGCCCGCTTGGCGGCGGTGAGCTTCCGCAAGCCCTCGATCACCTGCCGCACGTGACCATTCACATGGTAGCGGGAATATATCTCTTGCGAAATCCCCGAGATGGAGACAATCAATACATCCAGCCCGCTGGCCACGAGTTGCTGGGCATGGGTGCCGCCATGAAAGAAGTGGCCATTGGTGCTGGTCACCACGGCAATGTGACGACGGTGGGCGTATTCGATCATGCGGTACACGTCCTTATGCATGAACGGCTCACCGGAGTTATACAGAACAATGAGAAAGACATGGTGTTGCACTTCGTCGACAATGCGACAAAAAGAATCGTAACTCATCTCGCCCGTGATTTTAGGGTGCTGGCCCAACCCGGTCGGGCACGACGGGCATTGCAGATTGCAGCGGTTGTTAATATCGATCTGCAGGACCGAGGGGAGGGCGGTCACCACGGGCTTCCGAAGGACCGCATAGCCAAAATTGAGAACGAGATTGGCGAGCTTGTACGGGGTCAGCTGGCGTCTCAGAGCACTTCGGAGAGCGATTTTGACCAGGAGGCGCACATAGGCGCGGCGGCTAGCGAAAACTTCCACCTGAGATCTCCTGGAGTCTCGTGGTCGGTGTTGAACGCGAGGCAGCGAGTCGCGGTAACGCCGTGATCGGTCGAGAATCGGCTCGGCCACGCCCGCCGGCCCGCCGCGCCCGGGGGCCGAGGCACCCCTCGGGAAGAAGAGCGGGTAGAGACACGACGGGATACAGGCGGAGGGTGGGGTGGGAGGGGCGCGTTGCCCAGCGCCTCGCGACGGCGAGGGCGGCACCAGCGAGGGTCCGGGTGATGGGCTCGCGTACCATGCTTGAGCCCGCCCATTGTACCAGGACGGCCGGCGGGAGCGGTCAGGACCGGAGAGGGCGGCTCGGTGTGGGTGTCGGACGGTGAGGATCGTCCGGTCGCTCTGGTTCGGCCATGGCGCATCCTCTTCGGCAGCGGCCGCGGGGCCTGCAGCAAGGAGTCGGGGCCCCGAGGGCGGCCGCGATGCCGCGAGACTCTGGTAGGCTGAGGGGCAGGTTGACGAGGCCGAGGCGCTCCTGCGAGCACAGAGGAGGCACATGTCGGAAGAGCCGTTCTTCCCGCTGACCTGCCATCCGCCCCTGACCCGGCGCCAGTTTCTCGCCGGCGGCGTCGGTGCGCTGGCGACCCCCGTTCTGGGCGGCGCCGGCCCGGCCCACGCATCTGATGCACCCGCCATCATCGCCAGTTACGCCACCCTCCCCGATGATCCTTGGGCGGTCGCTCACGGCTTGCGTGCCATGGGCTCCACGTTCGCAATCAAAGGAGGACAGCGGGCGGTCGATTTCCTGCTCGAGAAGGCCACCGAAGTCACGGTGAACGGGCGAGCCATCCTCGCCTTTCCCCTCGAGGTCGAGATCCACCCGAACAGCTTCCTCAAGACGATGCTCGAAGCCGGGATTCCGCTCGACTATCGCTTCAAGCATGGGGGACGTCACCACACGATCGCGGATCTCGTTGAGGGAGCCCGTCTGCTGTTCAGGCCGACCGAAATGGCGGATCCCAACCAACTCCCCTGGAGCCTGATTGCGCTCAGTCGCACCACCCCGCCGGTGCGGCGACGATGGACAAACGCGTGGGGTGAGCAGATCGACCTCGATGCATGGGTCAACGGGGCGGTCCAGTCGCTGGAGAGCGCCTCGGCGCCGATTGCCGACGCGATGCGAGCCGGTCGGCCGCTCGCGGCGAAGGCGCCTATCCACAACTATACGTGCGGTGGGACGCACCTGCTCTACAGCCTCCTGTCCGCCGTCCACTACGGTTTTGGCGCCAAGGAAGCGCGGGATCGCGTGCAAGAACAGACCGCCGTGATGATCTGGCGAATGGGGGGCGTCGAGGCCGATCTCATCGGGCGCTTCTACGTCGCCCTGCCGCGCTCACCCCTCAACCAGTGGGAGGAACGCGCCGCAAAGCTGAAGACCATTGGCCACGCGGAGGAGTGCGTCGCGTTCGCCACCGCGCGCGGGATCATGACCTTGACCGCCAATCAGCGGGCGCAGCGGGCGGCCGGGGTGAAGCTCCTGATGCGACTGCTGGCTGAGGTGCGACGGCGCGACCTGGGGGCGGTCCGCGCCATGTCTCTCCAGACCTATCAGCAACTGGTCAGCGACACGTGTCACGCGCAGCACGGCCTGACGCTCACCGGACGCTCCTGACCCCGCGGTTGTAGAATCGGTTGAAGCTTCTCCATCCCTTGTGCGCCCGTAGCTCAGTTGGACAGAGCGTCAGGCTTCGAACCTGAAGGTCGGGGGTTCAATTCCTCCCGGGCGCACCACCCAAGAAGTCGGGAAACCAAGGGGTTACCGATGATCCGTCGCTGGACCCTTGGTGCGTCTGTGCATGAAGTGTGTCGTAATTCGACTTCCCATGGCTCCTACTGGGTACCCTCGCCGGTCTTCTTGAGCGGCACCACGTTCTTCTTGTCCCGCTGGGCGTTGACGTGAGCCTGCACCCTGGTCAGCGCCTCGGCGATGTCCGTGTCGTCGACGATGCTGTAGCGGTCGAAGATGCTCCTGGTCGTATGGCCGGTGACCGCCATGCACACGTTCTCGGGGACGCCAGCGCGGCGCAGGTTGCGTGCACTGCTCCGTCGAAAATCATGGAAGATCCGGCCGTCCGGGGTCTTCGTACCGGCGGGCAGACCCACCGCCTCGCACGCGATGACCCACACCTTGTCGAAGTCCCCGACGGGAGCGACCTGGCCGCGATGCTTGCCCGGACCTTCGCCTCGATGGAAGACGAGCGGGGAGAGCAGTGTAGCCCCCTGCTTCGTCGTCACCGTCCTGGCCACCCGTCTCCGGGCGATGATCTCCTCAAGCTCGCCCAGCAGCGCCATCGTGCGGGCCTGCTTGTTCTTCGACTTCCGCCACGATAGCCGCAGCGACCTGCCGTCCCAGTCAACGGCTGCCCATCGGAGTGAGGCAATCTCGCCTTTGCGCCAGCCGGTGACGAACGCCCAGCGCGCGAAGTCACGTAGATTCTCGGGCAGGGCCGCCACCAGCGCGTCGACCTCCGTGCGGGTGAAGAAGCCTTCCCGGGTGTTCTCCTCGGGGAGCGTGCGGATCTCAGGAACCGGCAGCCGGTGCTTTGTCAGGAAGGGCCGGAGAGCCTGGCCGAGAAGCTGCGTTCGGCGGTTGACCGTCGCGGGCGCGTCGCCGGCCTTGATCCGCTCTCCGATGTATCGGTCCACAGCCTCCGACGTCACCTCCACGGCCTTCCAGCCGCCGAAGGTCGGCTCCACCTTCTTGATGTACGACCGCACTGACTTGAGCGACCGCACGCCACGCAACTCGTAGTCTTGGACCAGGGCATCCAGCAGCGCCTTGACTGTCATCTGACGCTGCTCGGGTCCGACCAGGGTCGTATACCCGCCGCGTGCTGCAGCCACTTCATCCAGCTTGGCCTTGAGCTTGTTCTGAGCCTTCTTCTTGTCGGTTTCGCCGGTGGACTCGCGCAGCATCCGACCGCGATACGGGACCGCCATCCACCAATACGCCGTGCCGGGCCGCCGGTAGATTGTGCCGGTGCCGCGCTTCCGACGGCGCCGCAATCACCCTTGACCCTCTCCTGTTACTCATCGGCACCTCCTTGAGCTTTGGCGCTGCTCACTGAGGACCAAGGCGTGGATAGTTGGTGCCCAGCGCCCCCGCGAATCAGTCCGTGGAGCCGGGAGCCTGCTCTTCCTACGCCGAGATGGCTACGAAGCTCACACTCTCGACCGTTCCCCTCGTTGGGAACACTTCTCCTACTCGCGCCACCGTTTCAGAAGCAGGGCCGTGATGGTGAGGATGTCCCAAGGAAGTAACAGCGATCAACTGTATCCTTGTTGTTACTGCTGCTGCTGCTGGCGGAGATACCTTTCGATGCCCCGCTCGCTGAAGCGCACAGCTCTGGCCCCATTCGGCTGGACGAAGAACGGAAAATCCCTGGCGTGCCTGTAGAGGTAGTCCTCGGTAAGTCCCAGTCGGCTAGATGCCTCTTTTACGGTGATGAGCCGATCGGGTGGGCTGTCTCCGCCTTGGTCTGCCAAGCCGGCGCCGAGCGCCGCGACCACGGCTGCTGCCTGAGCGATCAAACCGGCCCGCACGTTGGTACTGAGCGACGCCGCCTGCGAGAGGTCGCGCGAGAGAGTATCTAGCGTAGGCACGGGGACGGTCCCAGGGTTGGTGGATGCGCGCGCCCGCCAGTTGAGATTGATCACGGCGCTCGCCGGACAAAGGCACGGATCTGGTGGCCCGCCGTCTTTCGGCGGCCCGGCGGCGTGGTGTGAGAACGCCTTCGGCGTCTGGTCTGTCGATAGCCGACGAGTGTGTCGAGGCGAAGGAGGGGAGGGTGGACGCGGTGCGCGTCGCCGCGCTCTTGCAGCGTGAGGCTGTCTCGAACGGGATGCCTCGCTACACGGCGGCAGTGGTTGTCTAAGTCCGCGCTCGGGTTGGGCCTCTGGACCGAGTGGCAGGCTCCTGGTCGGCCGCGGCTGCGCCGAGATGACCGAGCACGGTGCCGCGGCACCGGTCCGCATCGAGGAGCTGTTGAAGGAACGCACTCGAGACGTGCGGGCTCGCGTGGTGCAGGCCGGCTTCGAGGTCCGCGATGGGATTGTCGTGCCCGACGCCGAGGCGCTGGACGGGGAGATCGAGTGATTGCGGTTGCGCTCGGCCTGAGCTGTCTGTACGGCATGGGGCGCGGCCGCGTCGCGGCAACCGCGGTGATGCCAGCCGCGCCGTCCTCCAGGTCGCCGTGGAGTGGAGTGCGCTAGTGCCCGACCTCGACCTTATCCGGCTGCTCTCACCGCTCGGCGTGGGCGGGCTGCTGGCGTGCGTGATCTTCATCTACTACCGCCTGGACTTTCTCCGGGAGCGCCAGAACCACCAGGCCGAGCGCGAGCGGCAGGCGAAGCGCGAGGAGCGTCTGCTCGACGTGATCGAGCGGAACGCCACGGCGTCCGAGCGGCTGGCCGTCACGATGGAGAACCTGGCCCGGGCGCTGGAGCGTGAGGGGCGGCGCTTGTGAGCCGCCGCCAGGCGAGTGACCACGCGGAAAGGATGCACACGCGATGAAGCTCCTCTTCGAGTCTCTGGACGCGTTTCTTTCCGAGGTCCGCGACCGCAAGGTGGAGATCGTGCGCATCTCACCGGCGCTCGCGATCGACACGGGCCGGCGGACGGCGGGGATCCCGAATCTGGTGAGTCGCGTGCTGGTGACGGCTGCGCTCAGCGACCACCACTGGGCGGAGTGGCGCCACTGGGTCGGCCGGGCGATCGCGGAAGTCGGCGACCGCGGGCTCCATCTACCGGCGTGGCTCCGGGAGAAGCAGGACCGGGCGCTCGCTGAGGTCTCGAAGCGCGTGGACGCCGCCGGCCTTCTGATCCGCGAGGGGATTCTGACGCACGACACGGGCGTGATGGATAGCTTGCGGCTGTGAGGGCGGGGGCGAGCGCAGTGCACGGCGTACAGCAGCCGGCGGAGTCCGGAGCCGGTGCCAGCGAGGTGGCGATGAGGGAGTGCCGATCGGGCAAGGTGCGGAGGATCATCGCGCTTAGGGCGCGCGCGGCAAAACTCAACGCGGACTACGAGGGGGCCCAGGGTCGCCTGGCGCCCACGAAGCACCGTGCGCGGCAACTGCTCGCCGAGGCCCGGATGCTGAAGGGAGCGCTCACCGCCTGCGAGCTGGCGGAACTCCGGCGGGCGTGGAGCGGCGTGTAACACCACGCCGATGGGCCATCCCGCGGAACTCGCAGTCCAGGTCAGCCCCGGGCCAGGGGCTGGCGCCTCGCCTGCAGTGCGGGATCGAGGCCGCGCGATGGCGGCGCCGGCTCCTCCCCGCCGCAGCCGGGAGATCCTCCCGGTGACTCTCACGAAAGATGGGCGCCTCGCGGACAGGGTCCAGCTCGAGCGGGTGGCGAAGGCCGCGGGGTCTGCGACCGACTGTTTCCTCTTTTGCCACGGCTGGCTGAACGACGAGACCGAGGCGCATCAGGAGTCGGCACGCTTCTTCGCGCTCCTGGATGGAGTGCTTGCCCCATTGGGCGAGCGAATCGTCCCGCTGCGTTTGGGCCTTCACTGGCCATCGAAGCCATTCGCCGCCGTCCCGCTGACGAGAGGCGCGTGGGCGAGCGGGCTCTGGCCCGAGCTCGAACACCGCTTCGCAGCACGGTCACCCCGACGCGCAAGCCGTTCTGACTTTGCGCTGCTCCGGGACCTCTGTGGGGCGGAGATCCCGAGGAGCCCCGAGGAGGAGACGGAGCTGGACGCACTCGCACGGCAACTAACGCGATCCGACCGCGAGTGCAGAGTGCCATCGGTCTCGCCCCCTCCACGCGCTGAGCTTCTGGGTGATGAAGCGCCGGGCCGGCGAGGTGGGCGAGCGGTTCGCAAGGGAGTGGGTGGCTCCCCTCTGGCGCGCGCTCTCTCGGCCGCCCCGGCTCCACCTGATCGGCCACTCGTTCGGCGCGACGCTCGTCACGTCGATGGCACTCGGTGGCGTGCGGCCGGCGAGCCTCACTTTGCTGCTCGCCGCATTCTCCGCTTTCGCGTTCGCCCCGTCGATCACGGGGTTTCGCCGCCCCGGTTTCTATTCCCCCGTCCTCGCCGAGCGGCGGGTCGACGGGCCGATCGTGGTGCTCCGCTCCGACCACGACGCGGCGCTCGGCGCGTTCTACCGGACCGTCACGGGAAGCGGCGCCGTCGACCTGGGCAACGCGCGCGATCCGGGGAGGCCGGTTGGGCGCCTCGGTCGAGCGGCCACTATCGCGGCAAGCGCACTGGGCGCCGTGGGTGCGCGCGGTGTCGGGGCTCCTGAACTCGATCTCCTTGACGTGCAGCGTACAGGGATCCCTCAGTACCCGATCGTGAACGTCGACGGCTCGGGCGTGGTCAAGGCGAGCGAGCGGTTGCTGGGCGCCCATCGCGACATCTTCCACCGCGAGATCGGCGTGCTCGCGGGGATGGCGGCGGGCCTCATCGTCAGGGGCCCCACCGGCGCACGCCCGGTGCCCCTGGATCCCCTGGTCAGGACGTGAGCGGATCTCCGGCGACGCGAGGACTCGAACGCGACGAGGCCTGGCGGCCAACAGGCGGGCAGCGCGGCTTCGACCTCATCGCGCGACCAGCGAGCGCCAAGAGCGTTCCGGCTGCTCCATGACAGTCCGGCTTGAGAGGCGCATCGGCGCGGTGCACAGCCAACCCGGAGGGCGGTCATGATGTTCCTGCACGATCACAAGAACGGTGGCAAGGTCGCGACCCTCGAGGAGAGCCCGACGGCCCAGGGACGAGCGGCGGCGACGCTGGCGCAGTGGACGGTCCTGGCCTACCTGGCCGGTGACAACGACCTCGAGGGGGTCCTGCTCGACGACCTCAAGGAAATGGAGCGCGTGGGCTCGCGCCCGGGCGCCGTCGAGATCCTCGCCCAGCTCGATCGCGCAACGGGCGGGGACGCCACCGCCGGTGACTGGCGCGGCGCGCGTCGCTACTACGTGACGCGCAGCGCGACGGCCGCGAAAATCGGCTCGACGCTCCTGGCGGATCTCGGCGCCGCCAACACGGGCGATCCGGCCCTGCTCGAGGATTTCCTGTCGTTTGGGACGCGGCGGTTCCCGGCGCGGGGCGACGTTGCTCGTTCTGTCTAACCACGGCTCGGGTTTCTACGTCCCGCTGGAGATGCTCTCGGGCGGGGGCCGGCGGCACCGGCGCGCCGCCCGGCGCCACCGGCGAGGCTTCTTTCGCACCACTCGGGAGCGGCTCCTCGGCGTTCGCCCGCCGCGCGGCATCGCCTACGACGACGGCTCGGGAGACTGTCTTGACAACCGGGAGCTCAAGCAGGTGCTGGCTCACGCCCACCATATGCTCGGCCGGCCGGTCGACCTCGTGGGGATGGACGCCTGCCTGATGACGATGCTGGAGGTGGCCTACCAGCTCCGGGATCACGCGCGGATCCTGGTCGGCTCGGAGGAGCTCGAGCCGGGGGCGGGGTGGCCATACGCGG
>JBKPAK010000196.1:0-23246 GCA_046726415.1 Candidatus Methylomirabilota bacterium | reverse complement strand
CCCACGCCCCCCTACGCTCGGGGTTCCCCGGCCCAGCCGTGGCCCCCCTCGTTTCCCCCTCATCCTCCTACCCGCCGAGGCCGGGAATGCGCAGGCCGCCCGTCAGCTTGCCCAGCTCCTGCTGCATCATCTCCCGCGACTTGCGCAGCGCCTCGTTGCAGGCGGCCAGCACGAGATCCTCCAGCATCTGCGCGTCTTCCTTATTGATCACTTCGGGGTCGATCTTGATGGCGACGATCTCTTGCTTGCCGTTGGCCTCCACGGTGACCATGCCTCCCCCAGCCGTGGCCTCGACCTTCTTGAGGGCGACTTCGGCCTGGATCTTCTCCATCTGCTGCTGGAGCTTCTGCGCTTCTTTCATGATGTTGCCGAAGCCCTTCACTGCGCGTCTCCTTCCGGCGAGCGGGCGCGCACCGCCACGATCTCGCCCTGGAACTCGGCCATCGCGGCCTGGACCGTCGGGTGCGCGCGGGGACTTGCGTCCGTCTCGCCTTCCATGGCGATGGTGAAGCTCTGCGCGCCCGACACCCACCGGCGGACCGCCTGGCCGAGAATGTCCTGGTTCAACGGTTCGAGCAGACGGTCGCGGTGAAATTGGTTGCCGGCCAGCACAAGGGTTAGTGTCCCGGCCTCCAGGCCCGCCGGCCGAACCTGGGCGAGCACCGCTCCCAGCAACGCGCGCTTGCGGTGGACCTCTTCGGTCACGCGCTGCCATGCCTCCGCGAGATCGATCGAGGGACTCACTGCGTTCTCCGGCGCTCCGGCCGGTGGCGCCGCTCGCGGAGGTGGCGCCGGCCGCGGCAGCACGGGTGCCTCCTCAGCTCCAGCGCTGCGCGGCGACGATGGGTCACCGCGGGAATCCTTAGAAGGGCCTCGACGGGGAGCAGCCAGGGGGGTGGTCAGGCCCGACAAACCGGGGGACGACGGCTCCGGCGCGGTGTCGGGGATACTCTGCTGCACCGGCGGGCCCGGCACGCTTCCCGTTAGGGTGGCCGCGCGCAGGCGCGCCTCTGCCTCGTCTACGCGGCGGAGGACGTCCTCCAAGGCTTGCGGCACCGGGCGGCGCGTGGCGCGAACGGTGGCGATCTCCAGCTCCACCCGAGGATGAGACGAATCGCGCATCATCTCGTCCGCGTCAAGAAGAGCGCGAAGCACGTAGAGGATCTCATCGAGCGCGAGGGACTCTCCGAGCTTGCGCAACTCGTTGCCCTCGGCCGGGGTCAACTCTGCGAGCCTCGTCGTGGGCGACGCCTTGAGCACCAGGGTCAGCCGCAGTGTCTCGATGACGTCGCGGATGAAGGCGTGGAGATCTTCGCCATCGCGCTCGGCCCGGTCGACTGCCTCTAGGGCCGCCCCGGTGTCGTAGGCGAGCAGGGCCGCGGCGAAGGCCCGCACCTCGGCGGGGGCGGTGGTGCCGAGCAGTCCGGCCGCGGCATCCGCTTCCAGGCGTCCATCGCCGTAGGCGATGGCGGTGTCCAACAGTGAGAGAGCGTCGCGGAGCGACCCGGCCGCGGCCCGCACCAGCGGTGGCAGCGCCGCGGGATCAAAGGGAATTTTCTCCTCGATCAGCACGCGCTCGAGCGTCTTGGCCAGCAGATCGGGCGCCATCGGACGAAAGTCAAAGCGCTGGACCCGAGAGAGCACGGTGGCCGGGATGTCGCGCGGATCAGTGGTGGCGAGGATGAAGACCACATGCGCGGGCGGCTCCTCCAGGGTCTTGAGCAGGGCGTTGAAGGCCGCCTCGGTGAGCTGATGCACCTCGTCGATGATGTAGACCTTGTAGCGGCCGCGTGTAGGCGCATATTTGACGTTCTCGCGCAGCGTGCGGATCTCCTCGATGCCGCGATTGGAGGCGCCGTCGATCTCAATGACATCGACGGACGCGGCGTCGGCACAGGCGTCGCACCGGCCGCAGGGCTCGGGTGTCGTCCGGGCCAGGCAAAGCAGCGCGCGGGCGAGCAGCCGCGCGGTGGTGGTCTTGCCGATGCCCCGCGGGCCCGCGAAGAGGTAGGCATGCGCGATCCGGCCCGAGGCGAGGGCATTCCGGAGGGTGCGGGTGATGGCATCCTGCCCCACCACCGCCTCGAATGCCTGTGGACGCCATTTCCGAGCCAGGACCTGATAGCTACTCATGTAGCCGTGCACCCTCCTCCGAACGGCCCGTACTGCGATCTCCCCACAGGATCGACTCCGATCAGGTACTCCCACGGCACACGAGGGGGTCGCCTTACCGTTGCTCCCTTCCGGGCCTGGCGGGGTTCGACGATTCCCGTTGCGTGGGGCCCAATCTTCAACGCCGCCCCATGAGGCTCATTCAACACGAACCGCCCTCGAGAGGGAGTTCGACCCCGCTGAAGCGGATTGCGGGTTACAGGGCACCGCTAACTCCCCATCTAGCACGGCCACGCCCTAGACTACCGCGATGTGGGTTCGCGCCTCACTGCTGAAGTTGCGAAGTGTGGCGGAGGGGGTGGGATTTGAACCCACGGCACAGGGGTTCGCCCCGTGCACGGCATTTCCAGTGCCGCACCTTCGGCCGCTCGGTCACCCCTCCAGTGTCACGAAGCCAAAAATTGGCGGAGGGGAGAGGATTTGAACCCCCGAGGGACCTTCTGGGCCCCTATCCGATTTCGAGTCGGACGCCTTCAACCGGGCTCGGCCACCCCTCCGCGAATCTTTTCAACGATATGTCGGACGCTTTCCCCTCGCGCTCTATTTCCCGCCCGCAGGGCTCGACGGTTTCCCGAAGTTCCCCAGCACGAGCTCCATGGTCGGCCCGCCGACGTCGCACCGATCTTCTCTGACAGCCGCGGCCAAATGGTCTGGTGCGAGGTGGGCGCAACGCTGCACCACACCGAGCGTGTGCCATCCACCGAGTTCCTGGACGGTACGTCAGTCTACCCTAGTGACCACGAGACGGGAAGTGAACGTGTGTGCCGGCGAGAGGGCCAGGGTATTCCGCTGAGGCGCGCCGCCTCCCGTCTGACCGGCATGAGCCTCGAGCAGCTCCCCCGCCCGCTGTCCTCGCGGCTCTCGGTCCGGGGCAAGCCATCAGCCGAGTCCCCTCAGCCCCGCTTCCGCCTGCTCGAGCCAGAACCGCATGTCCATCTCGCCGTACATGGCCGCCGCGGTCGCCAGGTGCTCCTCGGTCTTTGCGCGGTCGCCCGTACGGTGGTAGAGCTTGCCGAGGCCGAGGCGGCAGTGCGCGACGAGGGGGCGCATACTCAGGTTCGTCGCCACATGCAGTGCTTGGTCGAAGTCTCGTGGCACATCCGCGATGTACACAGGGTCACGTCCTGAGCCGAGGATCGCCAAGAGACGGAGGACGTGGGCCTCGTTCCCCTTCTCGCCGTGGCTGCGGGCGAGGGCAAGCGCTGCTGTCGCGATCCGGCGACCCTCCTCGATATGACCGGCCAGCACGTGCGTTTCGCTCAGGTGCGCCGACCACAGCGCCTGATCGACCTTCCTGCCCGTTGACGCGGCACGCTCCACCGCAGCCTCGAGCAAAGGTAAACCCTCCGCGATCCGTCCGGACTGCGCGTATGCATAGCCCAGTAAGGAGGATGCCACCGGCAGCCAGAAGGGCACCGCCAGAGTTTGGCACCACTCCAGCGCGGGTTCTAGCGCCGCTATGGCCTCGGCCCATTCCCCCTTCCGAAGATAGACGTAACCAATGCCCAGGTACGCACTGACGCGCGTCAATGGGTGACCGGCGGTGTCCGCTATCTCCTTCTCTTCCTGTCCGCGCTGGATCGCTTCCGAGAACTCGCCAAGTTCGGCCAGGGACCATGCCGCCCATGTCCGTGAGTACACTGACGGAAGGGCCGCTAATCCAAAGTGCTCGCGCGCCAGATCTCCGCGACAAATGTCGACATTCCGCAGGAGGACCTCGACGGCCTTCGGATAGTCGCCACTGGCATGAAACGCCAGGCCCAGATGGAGATTTGTCGGCACGAGCACCGACAGGTCTTTGAGGGACCGGCCGATCGACAGGGCCTGATGGCCTGCCTCGATCGCCCGAGTCTGTTCACCCACCATCCAGAAGTACTGGGTAATGTAGGAGTACGCGCGCCCGACACGCGGTCCATCGCCGAGAGAATGCGCCGCGCTCTGTGCCTCCAGGAGGTGGGGCAAGATGCGGGCAAAAGCGCCGACCGGCCACAACGCATTTCGCAAAGCAAAGCGAAGTTCGATGGCGTGCTCGATCGAGACTCGGTCCGGCACAAGGTTCGTGTTCGCTTCAAGGGCGCGTTCAAAGTACTCGGCCGCTTCGTAATATGCGGAACGCGCGGCCGCTTTCGCGCCCGCCTGGCCCAGGTAGGTGAGTGCCTGATCCCAGAGCTCGCCTCTGAAGGCATGGCGCGCCAGCTGCTCGACCTGCTCGGTCAATCGGTCGGGATAGAACGCCTCAATCGCGCCCACGATCGCCGCGTGAAGCGCGCGCCGTCGATCCTGGAGAAGACTGTGATAGGCGACCTGATGGGTGAGCCCGTGCTTGAAGGCGTACTCCAGGTCTGGGAAGAGCCGGGTCTCAAACAGAAAGTCTGCGCTCTGCAGCCTCCCCAGTCCCTGCTGAAGTGCCTCGTCAGAAACGCCGGCGATGGCTCGGAGAAGGTTGAATGGCACGTCGTCGCCAATGACGGAGGCCGCTTGCAATAGCTGCTTATCCTCGGGGCGAAGGCGGTCTATCCGAGCGGCCAGAATTACTTGCACCGTCGAAGGGATCTGAATGGTCCCGAGCGGCTTGGCGAGCTGATACGCGCCACGTTCACCCCGCAGGGCCCGCGTCTCGACGAGTGCTCTGACGCTCTCTTCGAGGAAGAGGGGATTGCCTTCCGTCCGCCTGATCAATAAGCGTTTGAGGGGCTGGAGCTGCGCATCATCTCCGAGCAACGACTGGAGCAATTGGTCCGCGCCGTCTTGGGGGAGTGCGTCGATTCGGAGTTGGCGATAGTAGGCCTTGTTGCTCCAGCGGTGCTGGTATTCCGGGCGGTAGCTGAGGAGGAGTAAAATGCGCGAACCCGGGAGGCTTTCAACCAGATTGTCCAACGATGCCTGCGTCTCCGCATCAATCCAGTGAAGATCCTCGATTTGCACGACGAGAGGTTGAACATGGCTCTCGCGATTGAGCAGATGTTTGACGGCCTCTAGGGTCCGCAAGCGTCGCTGAGGGGGATCGAGCCGTTCCCACTGGGGATCCTCGACGGGAACGTCCAACAGTCCAAGGAGCGCAGGGAGGAAGGGTTCGAGGGCATGGTCGAGCGACATCACTCTTCCCGTGATCTTCTCGTGGATCTTGCGTGGAGTATCTCGATCCTCAACCTGAAAGTAGGCCCTCAGTAAACCGATCACCGGGAGGTACGGGGTGGCTTTTCCGTACGAGACCGAACCGCTCTCAAGAAGCAGCCAGTTCTTGGTTGGAGGCGAGTGAGTGAACTCCCAATAGAGTCGTGACTTTCCGACTCCGGGCTCGCCCACCACTGCCACGATCTGGCCATGCCCATGCCCAGCCCGCTCGAGGGCCTGGGCAAGTTGGTCCAGTTCGCTGTCGCGGCCAACAAAACGGGTGAGCCCGCGGGCGACGGCGGCATGAAGCCTCGAGCGCACAGCTCCTGGCCCGACCAAGTCGTAGACCTCGATGGGCTCGGGGAGTCCCTTGACCGGGATTGGCCCGAGGGGCTTCACCTCCACGTACCCTTCGGCGTGCCGCAGGGTCTCGGCGGTGAGCCGAACGCTTCCCGGCGTGGCTAACTGCTCCATCCGGGCGGCGAGGTGGGTGGTCTGCCCGACCGCGGTGTAGTCCATGTGGAGATCGCTGCCGATGGCGCGGACGACGACCTCGCCGGAGTTGAGACCGACGCGAATGTGGACTTCGCTTGCCTGAGAGCGACGGACCTCGTCCGCGTACCGCTTGACCGACTCCTGCATCCGCAGCGCCGCATAGCAGGCGCGCACCCCGTGGTCCTCGTGGGCGAGCGGCGCGCCGAAGAGTGCCATGATCCCGTCTCCCATCACCTGGTTGACCGTGCCCTCGTACCGGTGGACCGCCTCCATCATGCGCTCCAGCACGGGGTCGAGGAGCTTGCGCGCCTCTTCGGGGTCGCGGTCGACGAGCAGCTCCATCGAGCCTTTGAGGTCGGCGAACAGCACGGTCACCTGCTTGCGCTCGCCTTCCAGTGCGCTCTTCGACGTGAGGATCTTCTCGGCGAGGTGCTTCGGGGTGTAGATGTCAGGGGAGGTGAACTTCGTTTGGGCCGGCTGGACATCGCCAAGACGAGCGCCACATCCCCCGCAGAACTCGTCGCCCGGCTCGTTGGTGAAGGCGCATGATGGACAGGCGGTCGCCAGGCCCGCTCCGCACCTCGAGCAGAAGCGGCGGCCCTCGCGGTTCTCGGTCCGGCAGCGCGTGCAGAGCATCAGGCGAGTACCCTCAGCTCCGACTCCGCCTGCTCAAGCCAGAAGCGCATACCAATCTCGCAGGGCCTGACGGCAGTAGTCGACGGCCTTGTCCCAGACCTCCGGCGCGAGCCGGTCAATCCGCGCTCCCAGCACCGTTTGCACCGTCCTGGGCACCTGGATGCTGGGTGGCACCCCGACCCGCCAGTGGGCACCCTTTTGGCCGGCCGGCCAGCCGGCAAGCTCTCCCCACCAGCATGTCGAATTGGGCCTGGTCTCGCTATCGATCCAGTGCAGGTCTCGACCACAAGCAGGAGTGGCTGGAACTTGGCTCTCGCCCACGAGCACTCGCTTGACGGTATCCATCGTACGCTGTCGCCGCCGGGCGGGTCCAGCGCTTGCCACGGCGAATTGTCGATCGCCGCGTCGAGCAGAGCCAGCGAGGCCCGCCGCATCGACCGCAGGGCGAACTCGTGGAAGAGGCGCGAGTGTCCGACTCCGGGCTCGCCAACAAGCGCGACGATTTGTCCGTGGCCCTTCTCGGCTCGGCACGAGCGGGCAGAGCCTTTGCGCTGATGGCAGAACTGGGTAGTCTGGTCTTACCGCGTCGTGACATCGAGCGACCGGAGCTTAACTATGGCCGCCAATCGGTCCCGCTCGTCCGACACGGAACGAGGCTGACGGTATGACGCCCAACACGCTCGTGGTTTGCGCGGTCCTCCTCTCCCTCGCATCGTGCACAACGAGCCCGCCACGCGACCGCGACCCCACGTGGGCCCTGATCCAGAATCCGACGGACAGCCAACCGCCCTATGTGTGGCGACGTGCCGACGAGCTGCCGGTGACGACGAGGACGGTGCTGACCGGCCAGGCCTTGGCGCCTCCGTCGGCCTTCGCCGCGTACTGGCCACCGCCGGGACCGATCGCGTCGATTCATGGGTTCAGGGCGACGGTCATTTCGCGCCCCGAGCGTGGGCAAAGCCGCGAAGTGCTGGCGCGGGACGCGGAGGAGTGTCGCAAGGCAGCACATATCGAGCGGGCGGAGGCTCCGCAGGGGGCCATGATTCCATCCTCCTCGGGCGTCCTCGTGGATGGAGAGGTCGCGTCGCTTCAGAGCGCGACCGAGAAGGCGGCCGTCCGGCGCTACTCCGACTGCATGAATCAGCGGGGCTACAGCGTCGCCACGTGGTGGGGGCAGGCCGGTCTATGAGTCGGGCCGTGGGAACGCGTTCGCCTTCGCGCTCTCGCCGGCGCTTACACCAAGCGAACCGATCACCCTCGTTTCTTGGCAAAGAATGCGCGCAGCATCGCGGTACTCTCGTCCGCCCGGACCCCACCGGTCGCCTCGATCCGGTGGTTGAATCTCGGGTCGTCGAGAAGCCGGTACAGCGACGCGACGACGCCGGCCTTGGGGTCGGGCGCGCCATACACCACTCGCGCCACGCGCGCCTGAAGCGCCGCGCCACAACACATGGCGCACGGCTCCACCGTCGCGTATAGCGTCGAGCCGGTCAACCGATAGTTGCCGGTCTTCCGCGCGGCCTCCCGCAGCGCGACGATTTCGGCGTGCGCGGTAGGGTCAATCCGCGCGATGGGTGCGTTATGACCGCGCCCGATGATCATACCGTCCCGCACGACCACCGCGCCCACCGGCACCTCGCCGGCCTGGAGGCCCCGCCCGGCCTCCGTGAGCGCTTCCGCCATGAAGTCCGCATCACGCAAGGATGTCACCGGCGGTGACGCGGCTGCTCAGCCGCTAGGCGAGGGGCGCGATGACGGTCTTCACCCCGTGGCCGGCCGCGGCGTGGGCAAAGGCGTCGGCGATCCGCTCGAGGGGAAACCGCGCGGTGATCAGCGAGTCCACCTCCAGTGACGGCAAAAGGCGCAAGGCCCGACGGAACGACGTCCCCCGCCCGTAGGCACCCTGGATGCGCAGCTCGCGGTAGTGGACGTCGTAGAGGTCGAGCGGGAGCTGACTGCCCTTGGGGCTCACCCCGACGAGTTGGACGATACCCATTGGTTTCACGATGGAGATGACGTCGGCGACCAGCTCGGGTTTCCCGACGGCCTCACAGGCGACATCGGGTCCGCGACCACCCGTCAGCTCTTTGACCGCCTCACGAAGATTCTCGCGCCCAGGGTCGATGACGTGGTCGGCCCCCAGTCGCCGGGCGATCTCCCGGCGCTCGGCGATGGGATCAGAGAGGATGGCGCGCTTCGCTCCCCGCCTTCTGGCGAGTACCATGGTGAGCAGCCCCATGATGCCGCCGCCGACAATCAGCACGGTGGCATCAAGCGGCATCTTGAACATCTCCAGTCCGGCCAAACAGCACGCCGCCGGCTCCGTCAGCGCCGCCGTGGCCGGGTCGAGTTCATCGGGCAGTTCCTGCACCGCCGAGCGGGGAAGGACCACGCGCTCTGCGAAGCCGCCGGCCCGCATGATGCGCGGACAATGGCTCACTCGCCGCGCGCGGCACTCCGCGCACTCGCCACATCCGTAGTTGGGCTCACACGCCACGGGGCGCCCAATGAGGCGGCGGCTCACCCCGCGCCCCACCTCCGCGATCGTGCCCGTGTACTCGTGGCCCATGACGAGGGGCGGCCGCCACGGGAATAGGCCCTGAGTTGCGTGGACGTCGGTGCCGCAGATGCCGGCCGTATGGATCCGCACGAGGACTTCCCCGGGCCCCGGCCCGGGCTCAGGGATGTCATCGATCGTGAATTGATTCTCACCCTGCCAAGTCGCCGCTTTCATTTGACTCCACGCTCCCTCTTGTAAACTCCGCTTACGGTAACCGGGAGCCGATGCGGAGAGCAAGGCCGCTCCGGTCGGCGGTCGGCCATGGCCGCGGCGCTCCAGTTGGGGGCCGAACCGGCTACCAAAACGTCGCATTGGGCCCCGCTCGCCCATGCCATCATGCAGGCCTCGGAGGTCAGAGATGCCCACCTACGACTTCGACCTGGTGTGCCTGGGCAGCGGACCCGCCGGCCAGCGAGCCGCCGTGCAAGCCGCCAAGCTGGGCAAGCGGGCCGCCGTGGTCGAGAAGCACCGCATCATCGGCGGCGTGTGCCTGGAGACCGGCACCATTCCCAGCAAGACCTTTCGGGAAGCCGTTCTCTCGTTTGCCACGGCCAACGCTCTCGTGGAGGGCGGCGTCGTGCGACCAGAGGTCCGTCCCACCGCCGAACAGCTTCTGGCGCGAGTGAACGAGGTGGTCCGGCGCGAGAGCGCCGTGGTGGAGGAACAGCTCAGGCGGAACGACGTGGCGCTGATCCGCGGAGCGGGCTCCTTCCTCGACCCCCACACGCTCCTGGTGCAGTCGCTTGATACTGTCCGGCGCGTCACCAGCGCGCAGATCCTGGTGGCGGTGGGAACGGTTGCCGGTGCACCCGCCGGCTGTGGCGGCCTCGATGGCATCGCCATCACCAGTGACGAAATCATGTGCCTGCGGCGGCTGCCGCGGACCATGGCCGTGGTGGGGGCGGGAATCATCGGCATCGAGTACGCTTCGATGTTCGCCGCCCTGGGCGTGGAAGTGATCGTCGTCGACCGACGCGAGCGACCGATGGAGTTCCTCGACCGCGAGATCGTCGACGAGCTACTTCACCAGATGCGCAAGCGCCGGGTGACCTTCAGGCTCGGCGAGGCCGTGGAGCGCGTCGAGGGGAAGGACACACCGGGCTCCGCTCCGCGGGCGATCCTGTTCTTGGAGTCGGGCAAGCGCATCGTCGCCGAGCTGGCCCTCTTCTCGGTAGGTCGCCAGGGCGCCACCGACCTCCTGAACCTGGCCGCGGCGGGACTCGAGGCGGACGGGCGTGGTCGCCTCGTCGTCGACCACGAGTTCCGGACGGATATTCCCCACATCTTCGCGGCCGGTGATGTGATCGGGTTTCCCAGCCTGGCCGCGACCTCGGCCGAGCAGGGTCGCCTCGCCGCCTGCCACGCCTTCGGCGTGGCGACCCGGCGGATGGCCTCGCACTTCCCGGTGGGGATCTACGCGGTGCCGGAGATCTCCATGGTTGGCGCGCCGGAGCATGAGCTTACTCAGCAACGAATCCCATACGAGACCGGCGTGGCGCGCTATCGAGAGATCGCGCGCGGGCAGATCCTCGGCGATGACAGCGGATTCTTCAAGATGATCTTCCACCGCGACGACCGCCGCCTGCTCGGCGTGCACGTGATGGGGACCGGAGCGACCGAGCTGATTCACGTCGGGCAGGCCGTACTGGCGCTCGGCGGTGGCCTCGACTACTTCCTCGACACCGTGTTCAACTACCCGACGCTCGCCGAGTGCTACAAGGTGGCGGCCCTCAACGCGGCCAACAAGCTGATCTGACCAGCCGCGGACCTTGCCCATGAGAGGAGGCCCTCTCGCTCCGTTCGCCGTGATGGGGTGCGGATCGGTCGTCGATCAGCCGATCTGCTATTCTGCGAGCCACTTCACTCCAGGAGGTCCGAGATGAAACGGTCGTTATCCTTCGCTGTGCTGGCCCTACTGATCGCGGGCCCTGCTCTGGGTCAGGAACTCCAGGGCACGTTGAAGAAGATCAGCGACTCCAAGACCCTGGTCATCGGCTATCGCGAATCGGCGGTCCCCTTCTCGTTCCTGAGCCCAGAAAAGCAACCGGTCGGCTACATCGTCGATCTCTGCCGTCGCGTGGCTGTGGGTATCCAGCAGCAGCTCAAGCTGGCGGACCTCAAGATCAACTGGATGCCAGTGACCTCGGACAACCGCCTTCAGATGGTGGCGAACGGGACGGTCGACTTGGAGTGCGGCACCACCACGCAGACGCTCAGCCGCTCAGAGCAGGTCGATTTCAGCCTCGTGACCTTCGTGGACGGCGGCAGCTTCCTGGTGCGAGCCGACTCCGGGCTCAATAGTGTCTCCGACCTGGCCGGCAAGAAGGTCGCGATCATCCGCGGTACCACCACGGAGACCTCGCTCAACGACGCCCTTCAGCGCAGCTTCACCAGCGTCCAGATCGTGCCGGTCAAAGACCATGCGGACGGCCTCGCCGCGCTCGAGCGCGGCGCGGCGGATGCCTACGCCTCGGACCGGACGATCCTGATCGGCCTGGCCGTAACGTCGAAGGATCCGTCCAAGTTCGCCCTCAGCGATCAGGGATTTTCCTACGAGCCGTACGGGCTCGTCCTGCGACGGAACGACTCGGCGTTCCGGCTCGCCGTCAATCGGGTGCTGGCGAACACGTATCGCGGCACGGGGATCGTGGAGATCTACAACAAGTGGTTCGGTGGCCTCGGGCGCCCGAGCCCGCTGCTCCAGGTGATGTACCTGATCAACGCCATCCCGGAGTAACCGCCCGCCGCGTCCTTCACCACTCGGGCGGGGGTGTTGCGACGCCCTCGCCCCGCTGACCGCGGCCAGAAGAGCGATGGCGGATCGATGTGCCGGCCGGCGAGGCTGGCACGTATCACCTGCTCGTGACGGGACTGGCCGACGGCCCGTTCTCTGTGAGCCTGCTCGGTACACTGAACGGCGCCCCGGCCTACCGACACCGGCTGAACGGGGTCATCCGGCGCGGCCAGCAATTGATCGCGCGCCTGGAGCCAGGCTTCGAAGATACGGGCGAGGGACAGAATCGCCACAACCCAAGGACCGCGCGCGTGGCCGTCGCGCGGATCTCGCGGCTCACCCCGGTGACTGCTCCCGTCCCAATAAGGGTAGTGGTCTCGCCCTTCGAGCGCGCGCGACTCGAGCCGGGCGCGGCCCGTTGAGCGCGGGGGCTGGGAAACCCTGTCGAGGCCCCATCTCACCAATCACTCTCGAGCGCCTCCTGGCTCCGCCGCGCGTAGAGGACGGTTGGGCGGTCGTCGGGGTGCTGGGCCAGAAGCTCCGAAAAGTGCTTGTCGGCTTCGGCCCACCGGCCCGCTCCGTAGAGTTCCACCCCTTCTTCGAACCGCCTGAGGATCTCCATCCGCGCGAGCGCCACCTCGCCAGCTCGCCCGACGACCTCGTAGGCCCGAACTGGTTCGGGCAGTCCCTTCACCGCGGCGACGCCGAGGAAGCGGTAGACGAATGCCTCGGCCGCTGCCGCTCGCGTCTGCTCGCCCACGATGACGTGAACGCCGTACTCCTTCGTCAGCCCCTCGAGACGCGCGGCGACGTTCACGGAGTCACCCACCGCCGAGTAGTCGAGCCGCTCCGGCGAGCCCATGTTGCCGACGACCATGCGCCCGGTGTTGATTCCAATGCCGATGTTGAGCCCTGGCCAGCCCCGCTGCGCGAAGTGAGTTCGGAGGGCGCCAAGGGCCGCGACCATGTCGAGGGCCGCGTGACAGGCCCGGAGCGCGTGATCGGGCTGATCCATCGGGGCGTTCCAGAAGGCTTCGAGGGCGTCCCCCGCATACTGAGCCAGGACGCCATCGCGCGCGAAGACGACCTCCGTCATGTCCGACCGGTAGCGATTGAGCAGGGCCACCAGCGCGTCCGGCGCCAGCTCGTGGGCGTGGGTGGTGAAATCGCGGATATCGCTAAACAGCACCGTCATCTCGCGAAGCTCGCCGCCCAGGGCCAGCCGGCGTGGATCCTCCAGCACCCATCGCCCCACGGAGGGCGAAAGGTAGCGTCGCATCGCTTGCCTGGCAATACGGCGCTCTGCCTCCACGAACACCACGCGGTAGCCGAGAGTCAGCGCGAAGGCGCCCAGCAGGGCCGCCGGCGGATAGACGAGGTTCAGGACCACGCCGCGCTCGAAGATCAGCGCCGCCAGGGTCAGATAACCCCCCAGCACGAAGACGGACCCGACGGCAGCGACCCACGGGCTGAACGTCGCCACCAGCAGCGCGGCCACCACCGACAGCACCCCGATGGTCGCGATGGTGGGAGCCACCCCAGCCGGTACGAGATGCCTCTGGTCGAGCACGGTCTCGATCGCGTTGGCCATGATCTCCACGCCCCACATTCGCGTGCCGGCGCTGGTGGGGGTGGGGTGCTCGTCCACACCCCGGATGGTGGGGCCGATGAGGACGATGCGGTCGCGCACGAGGGCGCGGTCGAAGTTGCCGTTCAGGACATCGACGAAGGGGATGACTGGGACCATGCCCTCCTGCCCCGGCTGGGATGGCGGCCCCAGGTAGTTGATGAGCATGGTGTCGGCTTCGCCGACCGGGATGCGGCGCCCTGCGGCGAGGACCGTGCCGGGAGTTGAGCCTTCGTCGAGGACGCGCGGCCGACGACCATAGAGCGCGGCGACGGTGAGGACCATCGAAGGCAGCACTTCACCGCCCGCCCGGAGTACGAGGGGAAGACTCCGGATCACGCCGTCACCACCAGCCGTCACATTGACCAGCCCTTCGCCCGCCGCGGCGTCCCTCACCGCCCGTACTGGCCTCACGAAGACGTCGAATCGCTGCGCGACACCCGGGACTGGATCGAAATCCAGCGGCCCTTGCGCGAGCACCGGACTGATGACGTTGCCGAGGCGGCGCACGGCCTGGGCCAGCACCTCATCGCCCGGGCGTGAGCCGTCGAAGAAGATCTCGAAGGCAACCACCCGGGGTGCCATGTCGCGGAGCACTTCGGCCGAGCCCGTGCCGCCCGATTCTCGAAGCTGGTCCAGGACCAGGGCGTAGAGCGTTCGTGGCCACTGCGAGAGCGGACCGTAGTCCGCCAGGAGTGCCTGGTAGCTGCGCTGGTCGATTCCCACGATGACCGTCGCGCGCGGAGGTCGCGGGAGGCGGGTTTTGAAGAGCCAGTCGCTGGCCGCGACCTGCACGGTGGTCAGGACCCCGAGGTAGACCCCTGCCGCCAGTAGAGCAGCCAGGACCAGGCTGATGACACAGCTCGTCAGCAGGCGCGAGGCCCATGGCATCATCGCCGGCAAGCTGTTCTAGGCGGCGAGACGGTGTAGACCACCACGACCATCAATGGTAGCGCCGCGCCGCTAGCAAGGGACCAGCCGTCGGCAAACCACTCACGAGACGCGCTCAAGATTCCACCACCACCACCCAGCTCGGTGACGATCGCCACTGTCCAAGCGCGCGTTTTCATGATGGTTCCGGGTGGCATCAGTCGTGCCCTTCCCATGGCGTTTGCCACTGGAATCGCGGCGGGCCCTGGCGACATCGCGCAGAACTCGGCGGTTTCGGAAAGCTGGTCCGGCGTTCTGGTGAGCGGCCCGTCGCTCGTGGTATGTCGAGATTGACAACGCCTGCGGGCGGACCTAGGTTTGGCACCAACTTCGGGGGTGGCCAGGATCTGGGCGGTGTCAGTGGCGCAATCGACCGAAGGGGAGGAGCCTATGCCATCGCGGACAAGCTATCTGCTGAGGATCTCCGGCCGATTTAGAGGCAAGATCGGCGACATTCCCCAGAGCATCAAGGGGGATATCAATGCACTGTTCGCGAGGCCGTCGGACGCCGCGGGCCTGCCCGAGGGTGATACTCCTCCGGCCGAGGGGTATGGCGCCGACTGGCCGCGAGGCTTCTGGCTCAAGAACTACAATCTCTGTGAGTGGACTCCCCTCGCAGATCTCTACGAATCGCAGACCGATTCAGGTGCCGACCCATCGGAGCAGGCGCAGGTGCTCGTCAACTTCCGTACCGAGGTGCATCGCGCGCAACCGGGGACCCTGCACGACAATCACGTGGAGATCCTGCCATACGTCAAGTGGTTCTATACCTATCGCCACTACAAATGGCATCGGGATCTGAAGACGAAACTGCTTGTGATCAACAAGCGGGCGAAGGATGCCAATCTGTTGGTCGAGCCAATCTGGTTCCGCGAATATCAGATTTACTGCGGTAACGGTGGCCCGTAGGTCGTCGAGAACGGAGACGTGAGATGCTCCTCGCGGTCCTGGCCGCCCTCCTGGTGATGCTTCCGCCGCCCCTGGTGGCGGCGGAAAAGGCTCTCGTCTATCACCTGGAGGGCCGGCCGGCCTCCCTGGACCCGGTCATGGCGTCGTCGGAGCGCGAGTACCACGTCGTCTGGCACCTATGCGACGCGCTCCTCAACATCTCCAAGGACGGCCGGAGCCTCGAGCCCGGGCTGGCCGAGTCATGGATGCTCTCGGCCGACGGCCGCGAAGCGGTCGTCAAGCTCCGCCAAGGAGCCTCCTTTCACGACGGCTCAGCCGTCGATGCATCGGCCGTCCGCGCCAGTGTGGAGCGCTACCTCACACCAACCCAGGCGGTCGGCGGAGGCCAGGGCAAACCGATCAGGACCCAGACGCTAGAGGAGCTCGTCGCCTCAGTCGAGGTCCAAGACCTGCGCACGCTGGCCTTAAAGCTCAAGTACCCGGGCTTCCACTATTTGAGTCAAATCGAGGTGGCGAATCCCCAGGCGGCCGCGCGGCTGGGCAAGGAGTTCGGGCGCCGGCCAGACTGTAGCGGCCCGTTCAAGTTCGAAAGCTGGACCGAGGATCGGATCGCGCTCGTGGCCAACGAACGCTACTGGGGGGGACGGCCGCGAATCGATCGGTTAACCTTCCGCGTCATCGAGGAGGGCAAAGCCGTTGCCGACGCGCTCCTGAGACAAGAGATCGATTTCAGCCCAGCGGTTCCCGACCCGACCGTCCTCGAGCGTCTGCGCGACAGCCAGCGCGTGAAGCTGGTACCCATGCCGGGGCTCAACGTCTTCTACCTCGGCTTCTATACCGAACGGCCGCCATTCAACGACCCGACCGTTCGCCGGGCGCTCGTTCACGCGATCAACGTGCCTCGCACCGCGCAGTTCCTGGGGCGCGGCACCGTCACCCCCGCGCAAGGGCCGCTGCCGCCCGCGATCAAGGGCCACGACCCGAGCGCGGCTCAAGCCGCCTACGATCCCGAGGCCGCCCGTGAGCTTCTGCGCCGGGCGGGGCTCGGGACGGGGCTCACCGTCGGCCTCGTCCACAACGCCGCCGCGCCGTTCCAGGGTGATCTGGCCGGCGCGATCCGGAACGACCTCAAGCGAGTCGGCATCACCGCGGAGCTGGTAGGCAAGCCGGGCTGGCGCGACGTGGTGAACGCCGCCCGGGCCCGCGAGGGACACCTGTTCATCTACGGCTTTTACGTGCGTGCTCCCTATGCGGAGCGCCTGCTCGTCCCCCTCTTTCACTCCCGTTCGGTGGGGACGTCGGGCCTCACGCACTATCGCAACGCCACGGTCGACCGGCTTCTCGACGAGGCGGTCCGGACCCCCGACGCCGCCGTCCAGCAGCGCCTGTACGCTCAGGTGCAGCAGGTTCTCGTCGAGGAGGCCCCTATGGTGTTCCTCTACCACCTGAGCCGCATGGCCGCCCATTCGATCCGCGTGAAGGGGCTCGAGCTGAACCTGGGCGTGTTGCCCCACGATAAGCTGGTCAGAACGGATGTCACGCCCTAGGTGAGACCGGGCGTGAGCGCGCACCCGTGAACTGGCGTTTCGTAGTCGAGCGCTACCGTCGACTCGGTCTGCGGGCGAAGTTCGCGATTCACGCGGCCGTCTTCGTCGTGCTCCTCTTCGGGGTGCTCGTGCCGGGCGTCGTGTATCTACAGACCCGGGCCGCGCTGGAGCAAGCCAGACAGCGCGGCTTCGGGCTCACCAAGGTCTTCGCCCACTCCAGCGTGCAGGCCCTGGTGGGCGACGATTTCCTGATCATGCGCCAGATCATCAACAGCGTGGCCAGTGATCCCGACGTGCTCTACGTCATGATCCTGGATCCCAGCGGCCGCGTGCTCGCCCACAGCGACATGCGATACGTGGGGCGTCAATTGACGGACGCCCCTTCCCGAAAGGTGGCCAGCGCGCGGCACCCGCTCATCGCCGAGTGGCGCGACGGTTCGGTGCCGACCTACGACTTCGCGGTGCCCATCTATGTCATGAATGAACGGCGCGCGGTGGCCCGTATCGGCGTCTCGCTGGTGCGCGAGCTCGATGCGATCCGCCAGACACGCAACGCGATCCTCGGCCTGGCGCTGGTCGCCCTGCTGGTGGGCGTGAGCGTCGCCATCTGGCGCGCCCGCACCGTCACGCGTCCAGTGAGCGAGCTGCTGCAAGGGGCCCGCGCGATCACCCGCGGTCATCTGGCCCACCGCATCGAGGTCCGCGGAGGCGACGAGTTGGGCCAGCTCGCCCGGGCCTTCAACCGGATGACGGAGTCCCTGCAGGCGTTGATGGAAACCTCCCGCCAGCTATCGTCCACGCTCGACCCCAATCAGGTCCTGACGTCCGTCGCCGCCTACGCCCGCGACCTCGCGAAGGCCGACGTGGCGGCGATCGCTCCGTACGACCCGGTGACCCAGCAGGCCCGCGTTCACGTAGCCCTCGGCGCGAGGACCGAGAATGTCGAGAACATGGTGGTGGAGCCGTGGCGTGGTCTCGGCGGTCTGGTCCTGGCCACCGGCCAGCCCGCGGCCAGCCCCGGAGCTCCGGAGCGCCCCCAGGCCGTTCGCGACGCGCGCTATGACGAGATGTGTGTGCAGGAGGGAATCGCCTCGGCGGTGGCGGTCCCCATCATGTTGAAGGACGAGATCGTGGGGCTGTTGTGGGTGGCCAACCGGAAATCCTCCAGCTTCAGCGGTGAAGACGTGGACGCCCTCTGCCGCATCGCTCACCAGGCGGCGCTCGCCTTGGAGAATGCCCGCCACTATCAAGATCTGAAGCGCTCTCACGAGGAGCTGGTCTCGACGCAGACCGAGTTGGTGCGAAAGACGCGAATGGCGGCCATCGGCGAGATCTCGGCGGTGGTGGCACACGAGGCGCGCAATCCATTGGGGGCGATCAGCAACTGTGTGCAGATGCTCCGAACCAACCCGCACATCACCGGCGAGGATCTCGAGCTACTGGAGATCGTCCAGGCGGAATCCCAGCGGCTCAACGAGATCATCTCGGACTTTCTCACCTTCGGGCGGCCGCGGGCGCCGCGCTTCGAGCCGGTCGTCCTCCAGGAGGCCATCGAGGACACCCTGGTCCTGCTGCGGCGGGATCAACGGTGTGGCGCCACCATCGCCTTCAGCATCAAGTTCGAGGCGGGCGTGCCCCCCGTGGAGGCCGACCGCGACCAGCTGCGCCAAGTGTTCTGGAATCTGTTCCTCAATGCCGTGCAAGCGATGGGCGACCGGGGGCAGCTGCGCGTCGAGGTGCGCCGCCAGGGAGACGTGGCCGAGACCGAGATCCACGATTCCGGGCGGGGCATATCCCGATCGGTCCAACCCCGCATCTTTGAACCCTTCTACACGACACGCCCGGGCGGCACGGGATTGGGATTGGCAACGGTCCGCCACATCATCGAGGAACACCATGGCGAGATCCGCGTGGAGAGCGAGGTAGGGATCGGCACATGCTTCACGGTCACGCTGCCGTTCGATCAGACCACCAGTTGACCGCGCGCATTCTCGTCGTCGACGACGAGGCCGGCATGCGTCGGAGCCTCGCCATCGTGCTGCGGCGCGACGGCTACGAGGTGACGGAAGCGTCCTCGGTCGCCGATGCCATTGGTCAGATCAAGGCCGAGGATCACAGTCTGGTGATTGCCGATCTCATGATGGAACCGCTCAATGGACTCGACCTGCTGAGCCTGATGCGACAGTATCGCCCGGGCTGCCCGGTGATCATCATTACCGCCTTTGGCAGCCCCGAAGCGCGGACCGAGGCCTTCAGCCTGGGGGCCGTCGCCTTCATCGAAAAGCCGGTGGAGCTTTCCGATCTCCTCGCCAGGATCCGACAGGTTCTCCATGCCGACACCGCCTAGAATTCTCATCGTCGACGACGAGGCCGGCATGCGGAGGAGCCTCAGCATCATGCTGCGCCGGCAGGGGTGGTCAGTGGTCGAGGCGGCGGGAGGGGAGGAAGCCGTCGAGCTGATGGGGGGCGACGTCTTCGGCCTCATGATTGCGGATCTCCGGATGGGGACCCTATCCGGGCTGGACCTCCTGCGAACGGTCAAGCAGACGAATCCTAGCATCGAGGTCATTCTGATGACCGCGTTCGGCACGATCGAGGCGGCCGTGGAGGCCATGAAACTCGGCGCCTTCGACTTCGTCGCCAAGCCGTTCCAGCCCGAGGAGATTCTCCTGCGGGTGCGCAACGCTCTCGACAAGCGGCGGCTCACCGAGGAAATCGACCTGTTGCGGGCCGAGGTGAGCCACGCCTTTGGGGTCACCGGAATCGTGGGGGCCAGCGAGGCGATCCGGCAAGTCTTGAAGATCCTGCCCCGCGCCGCCCAAACGGATAGCACGGTGCTCATCACGGGGGAGAGTGGGACCGGCAAGGAATTGGTGGCCCGTGCCCTCCACGCGACCAGCCGCCGCGCCAAGTCGCCATTCGTCTCGGTGAGTTGCGCCGCGCTCCCCGAACAGCTGCTCGAAAGCGAACTGTTCGGGCACGTCAAGGGGGCCTTCACGGGAGCGCAGCTGGCGCGCAAGGGGCTCCTCGAAGAAGCCCACCAGGGCACGTTCTTCCTCGACGAGATCGGCGAGGCCCCGCTCGCCATCCAGGCGAAGCTGCTGCGCGTGATCGAAGATCGCACCCTGCGACGGCTCGGCGACAACCGAACGATCCCGATCGAGATCCGCATCGTGGCCGCCACCAATCGCGATCTCGATGCGGCCGTTCGCGATCGGCAGTTCCGCGAAGATCTCCTCTATCGCTTGAATGTGATCCGCATCCACATGCCGACGTTGCGCGAGCGGATGGAGGACGTCCCCCTCCTCGCCCGGCACTTCCTGGCCCAGCACTGCCAGCGCCTCGGCCGCCACCTCGAAGGCATCTCGGCCGGCGCCATGGAGGCGCTGAGCGGCTACTCGTTTCCCGGCAACGTCCGCGAGCTGGTCAACGTGATCGAGCAAGCGGTCGCGCTGGCTAACGGTCCCATGATCGAGCGAAGCGATCTGCCGCCGAAACTCCGCGAGCGACGCTCCGGGAACTCCCAGCCCCCGCCAGCTTCCGCCGGTCTGGCGCCACTCCGCGAGGTCGTCGGGGTGGCCGAGCAGGAACAAATCCTCCATGCCCTCGGGCAGGCCGACTGGAATGTCTCGCGCGCCGCCGCCATTCTCGGCGTGTCGCGCAACACCCTCCGTTACCGGATCGAGAAGTACGACCTCCGCCCGCCGACCTCGTAGAAGCGCGCGCGGTCACCTTTCCAATAGCAGCAGCGTGATGCTGCCGTCGTCGTTTGGCATGATCCGCTGATGCCGGAGAGCGACCCATGTTCCTTGCGGCGATCGCACCCACCACTGCTCGGTGCCATCTGGCCGAATCATTCGGCCATAATCTCCCGGCCGGTAGGTGGCTTTCTCGAGTCGATCCTCCCCGCGCGGCCGTTCACGAGCCATCCATCTGACCCACTATCGGCGTGTGTGAAGTCATCTCCGTCTCCGCGTGCTCCCGCCAGAACCACCGTCGCCCTAAGGAGATGAAGTGTACCCCATCGAGCTTTTGAGGTCCGCGGACGGAACGGTGACCTGTTTGCGCGCCCTCCTGCGAGGGCTCGGTGTCGCATTCGGCGATCGGCTTCACATTCGACGTCGAGTGGAGGGAACCGAGTTGGCCTATGCGACCTTCAGCTGACGTTGACGCCGGCGGAGGTGGCTGACAGGCCACGTGCCCTGCGTGAGTGTCGGTGGGGCGAGCTGCCGTGCCCGATAATCGACTGATCAGGGCTCGTGCTCATCTTTGCAGAAAGTCCAAGGCGGCTCCAGGAGAACAACGCGTGTGGACCAGGTCATAAGGCTCGAGCGGCGAACGGTCGTCGTGTCGCCGTCTGAGCCTCGAGCAGCGGCTGGTTGTGGTATCCACGCACGCGACGACGGCGTGTTCGGATGTGGGAGGTGCTGGCGGAGACCCCGGCCGTCCGGCTCGTCCACTGCGCAGACGCCGTGGGACGCGGCGTCTGGCTTTGGTCCGGGCGACGACGCGGTGCTGATGCGCCCCGAGGAGGATCAACAGGTCGCGCGCGTACGGTGCGCGGCTGGCTCGCTGCCTATCAGGGCCGCGCGACGAACGGAGGGAGTAGCGCCCCGCGCGACGGTGATGGGGAGCGGCCAGAGAACAAGCCGCGGAAACGGAGCACCCCGAAGCGGGGAACGAAGAGCACGCGCCGCTGAGCGTTCGGCCGCGGTCGCCGGAACACCGGACAGCGTTGTCGGCGACCGCGGGTCGCTTGTCGGGGCGCGCCGTGCGGCGTTGGTCGTGACTGTCGATACCTGGAGGCGCACGGGCGCGACTGGGCCGCGCGGCCCTTTTCGACTGCGAAGGAGGATATATGGACCGCAGCCTGACCCCTCGCGGGCAGGCGGACCGCCCAGGCGCCGTTGCGTCAGACGCGGAGGCGACCGAGGTGTGATGTCCCCCGTCCAGGCGACGGCCGAGCTGGAGACCATGACGTGAGCTCGGCGACGAGTGCGGCTCTCACCCCGTATCGAGCACCCGGCCGGCTGATGCGGGCGCGTGACGATGGGCGCATCGAGGTGCGTGGCGTGCGCCCATCGATGCGCGTTAATCGACGGAGCGGCCGGGCGCTGCGGCGTGCGGTCGCGCCAGGGCGACGATCTCCTCGTACCGTTTGGCTACGTGGCCGCCCGCCGCGTGCGCGCCGTGGAGACTAACACGATCTATCACGTCTCGCCTGGGTCGCTGGCCCTCACGTTTGGCATGTACGGCTGCGACCTGCGATGTCCCTATTGCCACAACGCGCGGCTCTCGCAGGCCTTGCGCGAACCGGACGCGGAGACCAGCCCCACGCCCATCATGGCGGCGGCGCTGGCCGATGAGGCGGTGGCCGAGGGGTGTGGCGTGGTGTGTAGCGCCTACAACGAACCGATGATCACAGCGGAATGGGCGCACGCGGTGTTCGAGGAAGCGCATCGGCGCGGCCTGATTACCGCGCTGATCTCCGATGGCAACACGACGCGTGAGGCGCTCGCGTACATGCGCCCGGTGACCGATGTCTATCGCATTAGTCGAGACGCTTTAGGCCACCGCACAGAAGGCGCTCGGTTTGAACGATGCCGACTGGCGGATCCCTGCCACAAGCTCGTGACTCCCGAATTCCTGCCGGAGTAATCATCGCGTCATCGACGGTCGAACGTCGCCGTCACCACCTTGTCGGCGTTCATCGTCACCGTGCACGTTTCGGTGCCGGTACAGGCTTCGCCCCAGCCCTTGAATACCGTGTTGCCGATGACTCGCGCCGTGAGGGTGACGACCGTGCCGCTGGTGAACGTGATGTCGCACGTCTTGCCGCAGTTGATGCCGGCTGGGCTACTCGTCACCGTGCCTTTCGAGCTGTTAGAGCCGTTCTTGGTCACGGTCAGTTTGAACGTGGACGTGGGCCCGCCTGTGACCGTGAACGACAACGCGTTTGATGCGACTGCGCCCGGATTCACCACAGTGACCTGAGCCGTGCCGGCCGCGGCGATGTCGCTCGCGGGAATCGCGGCGGTCAGCTGAGCGCTGTTCACGAACGTCGTCGTCCGGACCGCGCCATTCCAGCGGACGTTCGCCCCTGACACGAAGCCACTGCCGTTCACCGTGAGCGTGAACGCCGGAGCGCCGGCCACCGCGCTGCTCGGCGAGAGCGCTGTCAGCGTCGCCGGCGGCGGCACGGGCGCGCCGGCGACGAGTTGCACGATGTTCCCGATCGATGGGACTCCGCTGCCATCGACGATGAAGAGCATGTAGTCTCCCGGCGGCGCGATGTTGGCGCTCGCCGGCGCCACGATGTCGAGCGCGCCCGGCCCGGGCGTGAAGCTCAGCACGCTGAGGCGTTGGTTTGGGTTGAAGGCGTGCGTCACGGATGTGATGCGGATCAGCGTCACCTTGGTGATGTTCGCGGCCTCTGGACTCTGCACCGAAAAACTCTGACCGTAGCCGATGGTGGACGGCACTGCCGACAGCGTCGGACGCGGGCCCTTGAAGAGGTACGGC
>JBKPAK010000195.1:0-13982 GCA_046726415.1 Candidatus Methylomirabilota bacterium | reverse complement strand
TAAAATGCTCCCCCCACCACCGAGAACTACACTGGAGGTAATTCGTCGGCAGCGTCAGATGTGTATAAGAGACAGGCCTCGAACTGCGTGAAATCGACGATCTTCACGCCCTGCAGGAAAGTGAAGTCGGACACGTTCGCGGACATGGAGGCCTCCCCGAGATGCGGCATTAGCTAGCTCCGAGGTTCGCACGAGCCTGGGGTGAGGAGCAACGGGCGGGGCCACGTGGCTCCGCGCCGTGGCGGGAACCGCGCCCATATACTCGACGGGTACCGGTCCTCCTCGCTGCGGTGGGCATGCTGGTGGTCTCGCTCGATTCCGCCGTCAACGTGGCGCTGCCGGCCATGGCGAAGGCCTTTGCCATCGGACCGGCCGAGATTCGCTGGGTCATCATCTGCTATGTGCTCACCTACGCCATCACGTCGGTGGCTGCGGGCGTAGTGGCCGATCGCCTGGGGCCGGTGCCCGTGTACACGGTGGGCATGTGGCTGTCCGTGGTCGCCTTCCTGCTCTATTTCCTGGTCACGGAGTATCCCTGATGCTCGCCACGCGGGTGGCCCAGGGGCTGGCCGGTGGCCTCGTCTACGGCACATCACCGGCGCTGGTCACGCTCTCGCTGCCTCGCGAGCGGCGTGGCCGGGGCCTCGGCATGCTCGCGGATGGCCAGGGGGCGGGCGGGATCGCCGGGCCGCTCGTCGGTGGCGCCATCGTGGCCTGGGGTTGGCCGTGGGTCTTTGGCTTCCGGGTGCCGCTGGCGCTGGGCGCCGGAGTCCTGGCGCCCTGGCTGCTGCCCCGTACCGCGGGCGCCGGCGTGTGGCGCTTGCCACCTCGACGGGAGTGGATGGCCTGGCCGGTCATGCAGGGACTGACCTTGGCGGCGCTGGCGAGCTGGGCGCAGTTCTCGGTGTGGCTCCTCGCCCCGTTCTACCTCGTCTCCCTTCGGGGACTGTCGCCGCCGGCGGGCTGCTTTTCGTGCTCGCGCCGTTCGGGGCGGCCGTGGGCGGACCGGTGGCCGGCTGGCTGACCGACCGCATCGGCCGGCGGCTGCCCATGTGAGTTGTTCGGACGGTCCGGTCCTTGTAGGCGATGACGGCATCCTCGTCCGCGGGGGTGATCGTGACTTCGTCGAGCGTTGCGACGTGCGTACGCTTGAGTCGCATCGGGGCCCCTCCGGCAGTACGCGATAGTTCTCGATCGCCTGCTCGATGGACGGGACGGTATCGCCGAGACCGCAGCGGATCCGGGATAGCATCCCGGGCTCGCGGGCCTCGCCTTCACGATCCCGTCGGCCGTGCTCATGGCGCAACTGCTTCCAAGTGTCCTGCCTCGGTCGATTGCGACGTCTGGTGCACCTGCTCCCTTCCCGCTTCGGCCTGTCCCTGTATGGCCAGGACCCAGCCCTGCCACGCCGTGGCTATGGCCACCCAGTACGGAATCCCTGTTCGCGTGCGAGCACCAGGAGGGCCTCCGTGGGCTCGCGAACAGCCTGGACCTCTCGGCGGAATAGATAGACTGTCGCTATTGCATACAGGGTCACGGCCAGGGTGAAAGGGTGGGCCAGGTCATGGGCCTGCCGCAGGGCCTCCTGCGCACTGTTAAGGGCCAGGTTCGGATAGCCGAGCATCCAAAGGTTCCACGCGGCACCGATATGACTCGCGATCTGGGTACCGGCTGCGCTCCGCGCGGGCTGGGTGCTGAGCGGTTGGGGCGCATAGGCGCCGATACTCTGTTGGCGCGCCGGCCGACATTACTCCAGGTTTGCCAGGTCGGTGACCTCTCTCAGCGCACATGTCGCCTCGCCACTGCTCTCTGTCTCGAGGTGCCTGCCGTACAGGGGACCAGATGGCGCGATCACCGGGTGATTACTGGCCGTTCCTAGATGGTCCGGGAATCAACCAGTAACCAGCTGGCCTCATTGGTGGGCCGCTTCCGCGACCTTGGTCTCACCATGAAGCCGTCGGACTACTGGCGCCGCCAGTGCAAGGCGACCTTCCAGTTCGACCCCATCGGCACCAAGCTCATCGACGACATTGGCGTGGAGACCCTCATGTGGGGCTCCGACTACCCGCATCCCGACGGCGTGTGGCCGGAGTCCTCCAAGTACATCGAGGAGCAGTTCGGTCACCTGCCGCCCGACGTGGTGCGGAAGATCACGTGCGACAACGCCCGCGAGTTCTACGGGTTGGGCTGAAGACGGCCCCCGCGCGGAACGGGCCATGACCTCCAACGCCAGGCGGCCGAAGCGTATCACGTCGCGCATCGCTTGCACCGTGGTCAGCGCCGCCTGCGTCGCGCTGCCGTGGGTCGGTCAAGCGGGCGAGAATCTCGCGGCCAGGCCCACCTTCACCGACAACGAGATCAAGCTCATCCTGTCCCACGGGCCGTGGCTGGCTCCCCTACCGCAGGATCCGAGCAATCGGGCTTCCGGGAAGCGCGCAGCGATCGAGTTCGGGACGCATCTGTTCTTCGATCGACGTCTTTCCGGCAGCGGAACGATATCCTGCTCGAGCTGTCACGTCCCGGAGCGGAACTGGACCGATAACCTCCGGCGCGGCGTCGGCATCGCCGAAGTGGATCGCAACACGCCAACCGTGGCGAACCTGGTCTCTCAGCGCTGGTACGGCTGGGGCGGTGCCGCCGACAGCCTGTGGTCCCAGAGCCCGCGCGCGATCGCGGATCGGCGCGAGCTGGCAGCGACGCCCGCCCACGTGGCTGAGCTGGTACGCCGCGACGAGCAGCTGTCCTGCCGCTACCGGCGGACATTCGGAGCCCCGCCGTCACCCACCGATGATGAGGCGGTGTTCGTGGATGTCGGAAAGGCCCTCGCCGCTTTCCAGGAAACACTGGTGAGTGGGGCCACGCCGTTCGACCAGTTCCGTAACGCCCTGGCGCGGGGGGAAGCGCCGTCTTCCGTCAGTTATTCCGAGCCGGCGCAGCGTGGGCTCAAGATCTTCATCGGGAAGGGCGGCTGCACGTCGTGCCACTCCGGTCCTAATTTTACCAATGGCGGGTTCTTCAACACCGGCCTTTCGCGATTTGCGCCGCGCGGCAAGCCCGATCCCGGGCGCCACGCGGGAATCCAACAACTGCTGGAAAGCCGCTTCAACCTGCTGGGCCCCTACAGCGATGACCCGACAGGCGCCAGTGCCGCGCGCACCAGCCAGGTATCCCTTCAGAATGAAGATTTCGGCGAGTTCAAGGTGCCGTCGCTGCGCAACCTGCTCCTGACCGCGCCCTACGGTCGCGACGGCAACGTCGATGCCATCGCCCAGGTCGTCCAGCATTACGCCGGTCTCGACCCCGCCCGGATGCACGCGAAAGACGGGCGACCGGCCACGCCCCTGAACCTCACGCCGCGCGAGCAGACGGACCTGGTCGTCTTCCTCGAATCGTTGAGCACGTTTTCCAACACGTGGCGCCCGGACGAGGGCGGGCACTGCGACTGACCGGCTGAAGCTTCATCGCCAGGGAGCCGCCTGCCCCCGCGCTCACACGAGCCGGCAGGGCCCGTGGCTGTCGGGCGCGCCGCGCCGTGGCCTGTTCGTAGGCTTGGGCGCCAGTCAACTCCTGGGCTGGCCCAGCGAGGCGGGGTTGATCGGCGTCGGCATGGCCTGTACGGCCGGCAGAACTTTCTCCGCGAACAACCGGAGACTCTTCTCCGCCTTGGCGCGGGACATTCCCCCGTAGAACATGTGGATGACCACCATCTCGAGACTGATCGCCCGCTGCAGCGTCGTGATCTTCTCGATGATCTCGTCGGGGGTGCCGATGGGCTGGGTGGCGCGGCGCGCGGCGAGGCTCGCGTCGGCCACGCCGACGTCGGCGGTCTGGCGCTTGAGGTACTCCTCGTAGCCGGGAATGCCCGCGAAGCCCGGGTTGTTCCACTCGAAGTAGTGGTGCTGGGCGGCGAGGAGCTGGTTGCGGAAGTACTCCCACCCCTCCTCGGCCTCCGAGGCGGTCTCCGCGCAGTACATCCACAGGAGGGTGGTGGGCTGATCCGGCGGCAGACCCATCTCCGCCCGGATCGTGTTGAATTGCCGCACCTGGGCCGTCATCTCGTCGAGGCTCGCGCCGGCGACGAACATCTGCCCGAGCCCGTTCTCGGCGGCCAGCCGCGCGGAGGCCTGGGTGGTGAACGCCGCCTTGATCCGCGTGGTGAGATCGCCCTTGTGGCGCGCCTGCGGGCGGATGGTGGTCGGCGGAATCTTGTAGACCTCGCCGTCGAACGTGAAGCGCTCCGCCCCGTCAGCCGCCTTGAGGGCTCTGACCACGTCGTAGAAGTACGCGTGCGATTCCCCGATCGGGTACCCGAGCGAAGCGTACTCGTGGGGCGAGATGCCACGCCCGATTCCCAGGTGGAGGCGGCGGCCCTTGAGCAGGATGTCCAGCATGGAGATCTCGCTGGCCAGCCGCACGGGATTCCACCACGGGGCCACGATGACCGCCGTCCCCATATCGACCCGGCTGGTGCGTCCGGCCCAGTACGCGAGGTACTGGAGCGGATTCGGCTGCATGGAATACGCCGAGCCGTAGTGCTCGGTTGCCCAGATGGAGTCGAACCCGAGGGGCTCGACGAGCTCGCCCATGTAGAGGGTGTCGTCCATGTTCGCGGCGTCCGACACCGCGGGCGGGCGACTGTAGTCCTCCGCCAGCAGACGCTCCCAGTCGCCCTGGTTGTAGCCGGTCACCATCACGCCGCAGTGCATGCTTGTGCGCCCCTCTCGCTCATCGGATTTCCGTCAAGCGGTCCACCGAGAATTGGCCCCCCGCAGCTCTGCGCAGGGACGACCCGCGGGAAGCCCGGGGATGCTTGGAATGATGGCGGCGGCGCGCAGCGCGAGTCAAGGTCCCGGAGGAAGGCGGCGGGGTTGCGATCGGCCGCGACCTCGACTAGAGAGGAGACCATCGCGGGTCGGCTCACGGTCGGTCGTAGAGCCGACCCCGCTGGAGCGCCCGGTGGGCGTGAAAGAGCGCCCACTCCATGGCGCGCGCAGTGACGCCACGGCGCTGCGCCTCGGCGCGGAGTCTCGCGAGGTAACGCTCCCAGTGCGCCACGGTGAAGCCGGACCCGCGGGGATTCCCGATCGTCGGGTCGAGCGCGTACAAGAACTGCCACACACGGATGTCGAGCACGCCGTAGCGGCGTGGATCGATCAGAGTGAGGATCGCCGAGGCCACGGGGATGGACACGCCGGTCAGGCGCGTGAGTTCCGCCATCCGCTCGTGCTCGCTCCGTGCCGACAGCGCCGCGCGGGAGACCGCTCGCACCAGGGCCGGCGAGTTGCGCAGGTAGTGTGGCCGCGCTCGGGCGCTCTTCCAGGTGGCCATCAGCAGTAGCTCTGCCCGGTTGAAGACGCCGCGCTGCCGCACCCCAGCGAGACGGGCGATGAGCGCGGCCGTCGCCGGATCCTCCGCCGGGAAGGGCAGGTCGGCGAGCCGAGCCGCCATCGCGCGGCGGCTCAGCCGGTGGAGCGGCATGCCGCCACGGAAGAGGTCGACCTGGTGCAGGAAGTGATGCGAATCACCGGCGGAAAGGGCGTACGCGTCGCCTTCGACCCGGTCGGCGGCCCGAACTTCCCGAAGCTGATTTCTGCGCTGGCCTTCCAGGGTGTCGTGTACATCTACGGTGCGCTCAGCGAGGGTATCACCCCGCTGCCGGTGCTGGAGATGATCGCCAAGACGCCGACCATCAAGGGGCACAATATCTGGCTTACGAGTGGGGATGAGGCACGTCGAAAGGCTGCGGTGGAATTTGTCCTCAAAGGCCTCGAGCGCGGCGCGCTCAAGCCCGTCATCGATCGTACGTTCAAGTTCGATGACATGAGGGACGTGCACCGCTATCTGGAGAACACTGGCCAGTTCGGGAAGATTGTTGTGACGGTGTAAGCAAAAACGCGGTGAGCCGCGCGGGTTTGCGCTAGGTCCCATCATGACGCGCTACGGGTACTCTGCTGGCTTCGCGCTTGGGGCAGCCGGAGGTATCGTAGGTGCGCTTATCGCAGGCGTACTCTGGCCACGAGACAGTTCCCATGCGTCCAAACCACCCACCAGATCTGCAACGGTTTTGACATCCTGAGATGGCCGCTCGACGGCGGGGCTGTTTGTCGAGGAGCACCAGGCGCATTTCTGGTCATGGCCACGGTTGTCTCCTGATCGTCAAGTTCTGGTCGCTCGAGTAAAGGTAGTCGTTTCGCTGCGATAATTCGGGGTCATGAAGATCGGATTCCACGTCGGCCACGTCGTCGGGGCCGGCCACGACCTCCAGCAGCAATGGCAAGATCAGCTCGAGCAGCTTCGCGCGGCCCGCGCCGCCGGCTTCCACTTCTCGACGTGGGGCCACCACTGGCTCATCGCGCCCTTCCAGCACTTCCAGCCCTTCCCCGTTCTGGCCCGCCTCGCCGCAGAAGCGGGCCCGATGGACCTCGGCACCGGCGTGCTGCTGACGCCGCTGCTGAACCCGGTGCAAGTCGCCGAGGACGTAGCCACCCTCGACCACATCTGCCAGGGACGCTTCATCTTCGGGATCGGGCTGGGCTACCGGGCCGAGGAGTTCGAGGCCGCAGGGATCACGTCGTCAGAGCGAGTTGGCCGCTTCGAGGAGGGCCTCGCGCTGATGAAGCGGCTGTGGACAGACGAGGAGGTCACCCATCACGGGCGCTTCTACCACGTCACCGGGGCCCGACCGACAGCGCGCCCCTTTCAGAGGCCGCATCCCCGCATCTGGGTGGCCGGGATGAGCGATCCCGCCGTCTGGCGCGCGGGCCGGCTCGGTCACCCGTTCTTCGCGCTGGGAACCCTGGACTATTCGGCGTTGAAGCGATCGCTTCATCTCTGGCGAGAGGGTCTCCGGGAACACGGCCACGCGGAGCCAGCCGAGGTCCCGATTCTCCGTGAGTTCTTCGTGGCCAGGACGCACGAGGAAGCGTGGCGGAGGGCTCGGTCGAGCGTGGAGGCCAAGTACCGCGGGTACGCGGAGCACGGGTTGCCGACGGCCCGCGAGTCGCTGGCGACGGGCGTGGACGCCATGATGCGCGATCCCTTCATCGTCGGAAGTCCGCACGAGTGTCTCGAGCGGCTGGCCCGCTTCGGCGACCTCGGCGTGACCCATGTCGCGCTGCGGCTCTTCTGGCCGGAGATGGAGCAACGAGAGGTGCTGGACATGATCGAACTCGCGGGGGCGACGCTGGTGCCGGCGTTGAGCCGGTTGTGACGCCGGCTCCCGCATCGGAGCCCTGAGACGCTAGCGCAGGGACCGCGGGCCGACGTCCCGCCGGGAGGGTCTCGCTACTGCGGTCGCCGCCGTTCCCGTGAGCTCGCTGCTGCCGGCGATGACACTGTCGACAGAGTCGCCGAAGCGCAGGACGAATTTCAGGTCGAGATCGCCCGCACCGCGGCAAGCCCCACACGGGCAGGTGATGTTCAGCAACGTATTCGAGCCGCGCCAGGCGGCGGCGCGGGGAACCGCGTCCGTCGCCCGCGCGGCGTTCGGCCCGCTCAGCGAGGGGCCAGGTTGTAGAGGCGCGCGCAGTTGTCCCAGAGGATCCTGGCCTTGCTCTCCATAGCGATGTCGGGCAGGTCCAGGAACGTGTCGATCGCGTGCGGATAGCGCGAATCGTCATGCGGCCAGTCGGTGGAGACCACGAAGTTCTCGTCTCCCAGCTCCTTCACGACGTACTTGGCCAGCGCCTCCTCGGGCTCGATCGACACCCAGCACTGGCGCCGGAACAGCTCCGAGGGCTTCTCGTGCTGCTCGAACCGCTCGGTGTCGCCCCAGGACTCCCAGCGCTCGTCCAGCGCCCAGAGCCAACCAGGGCAGCCACGAACAGTTGCCCTCGAGAAAGGCCATGCGCAGGCGCGGAAAGCGCGAGAGGATGCCGCCGGTCACCACTGCTCCGAGGGTGAGCATCATCTCCACGGGCTGGCCGCACGCGTGACTCAGCACGAGGTTGTCGAGATAGCGCTTGGCCAGGTGCTCGGCGTAGACGGCGTGGTTGCCGTGGAAGGACACGGTGACGTCCAGATCCTGCGCGGCGGCCCACAGCGGATCGTAGTAGCGGTCGTAGATCGGCCGGTTGTTGATGGGGTGCGAGGGCAGCACCAGAGTGATCGCGCCGAGGTCCCACACCCCGAACCGCGCTTCGGCCACCGCCAGGTCGATATCTTGGAGAGGGATGAGCGCCGAGCCCTTGAGGCGCTCGGGACTCTCCTGGCAGAAGTCGGCGATCCACCGGTTCCAGGCCCGGCTCATGGCCGCGGCGAAGGCAGGCTCCAGGCCGTCGATGTTGATCGCCTGGGTCGCCCAGGTGCGGAAGAGGATGCCGACGTCGATGCCCTCGATGTCCATGGCCTCGAGCGCTTCCTTCGGCTTGCTGCCGCGATGCAGGCGCTCGGCGCCGGGACGGTTCAGCCGGAACGACCAGGCGCGCTGGCGCTCGGGCCGGTCCGCATATGGCGGCAGCACCTTGCCGTCGACGTGGGCGCGAGTGGCCCCATAGTCGCCGGGCACGGTGACGATGCGGCCGCGAAACCGCGGATCGAGATAGTCGTCCCAGAGCGTGCGGGGTTCGACCACGTGCAGGTCGCTGTCCATGACGCGCAAGCCGTTCTTGGCCATCGCCCCCTCCTTGGGTGTCCCTGTTGTCGCCGCATCGCCACGTCTCTCGCCACCAACCTCGCCGATGACGGCGGACGATCGGACGCCAGCCTGGTGCGGAGCCCGACCGCCCCCGCGCGGATTCGCGGAATCGACGTGGCCCGGGCGAGGAACGCGCCGGGGGTGATGGCCGTGGTGACGGGCTCCGATGTCGAAGGCGCCATGCGCCCCCTCCCGGCCGCCGCGCTCACGACGCCCGAGCTGAAGGGGCTCGCCGAGCACACGCTCGCCTGCTCGAACACCGCCGGCCGGATCGCCGCCGAGGCGGGCGTGAAGCGGCTGGTCCTCACGCACTTCCGGTCCATGACGCCGGCGATGCTCGCGGAGCTCGAGCGCGACGTCCGGCGCGATTTCGACGGCCCGGTGGCGCTGGCCAGGGACCTGGACGAGTTCGTCGTGTGAGTCCGGAGCGCTCGGCGGGTGGTCAGCCCGGCTGGTCCCAGCCCCACCAGTCGCACACGGCCTGACCCATGACGAGATCCTTGTCCCGCTCTGACAGCCACGGTAGCTCCTCGGTGAACATCGTCACGCATTGCCGCCAGGAGCACGGCATCTTCGTGATGTCGGTTCCCCAGAACATGCGCGCCGGTCCGAACGCGTCGTAGATCTGGCGCAAGTACGGGTGCATGCTCGTGAACGGATACGGCCCGCTGCAGTAGCCCGGTGCGCCGGTCGCCTTGACAGCCACATTGGGATGCCGTGCCAGCTTGACGAGCTCCGGCATGTGCTCCATCGCGGCGTCGTCCTTCAGGGTGGTGGTGCCGCCCCGGCCGCCCAGGTGGTCGATGGTCAGCCGCAGCCGCGGATGACGCTCGGCGATCCGGCCGATATGCGGGAGGGAGTCGGCCGCCAGCATGGCGATCGGCACGCCAGCCCGCTCGGCGGCGGCCCACAACCAGTCGAGCGTCCCATCGGCCAGCCAGCCCCGCATCGGCTCCTGAAGAAAACCATAGCGCAGGCCGAGCATGCCCGGCTGGTTCCGCCACGTATCGACGAGGGCGCGCTTGTCCGGCTGGTTCAGCGGGAAGGCGCCGAGGATCGCGAAGCGGCCTGGAAAGTCCCGCACCGCCTTGAAGGCCATCTCGGTGGAGTTGGGGTCCCAGCCCGGCGGGTGGATCACGGCGGCGTCGACGCCGCCCTCGTCCATCAGGCCCAGAGCTTCCTCGGTCGTGAACGAGGTGATCTGGCGATGGGCCATATTGCTGGGCAAACCGCTACCCCAGAGATGGATCTGGGCATCCACGATGCGCATCACGCACCTCCTTCGTCGTCGACTGTCCTCTTACCGAGTGGCAACTCGATCGCGATCGAACCCGTCCGCCCCTCATTCCCGCACGCGGGCACGGGGAATCGGGCCGGCGCGCGGACATGTCCGCCATGGTCTCGAGCAGGGTCGCCTCGGCTACTTGAGCGCAGGCCCAAGGGTATCAGCGCAGCCGAAAGCGACGCCGCGCTCACGTGAAGTGGAGCGGTGAGTTGCCGCTGACATGCCGCGCGATCAACGACGATCAGCTTCATGCCGGGCGGGAGCAGTTCGCGGGCGATCTCTATGACGGATGTGGCTTGCGAGGGCGTGAGAGCTTGGTCACGATCTCCTCTTGGGCATGAGATGGTGCGTCGCCGCGATATTGCCGGAAGGGGCGGTCCACGCGGGTCGCGAGTGTCGTGCTAGGATCGCCGCGGTTTCGCCATCGTCCGACCGGGAAATCGTGTCTGAGCTGGACGCGACCACCCTCCAGCGAAAGGAGAGAAGCCCATGTACGCAGTCCCCGACCTCGATGAAGTCATGTCGGTGGCCAAGGAACTGGGAATCCATCTGGGTGCGGAGGAGGCTGGCCTGTACCGGAAGCACCTCCTGGAACTGCTGAGCCAGTTCGACAGCTTCGTGCAAGCGCGATTGGAGGAGCCCATACCGCCGATCGTCTCGGCCGCCCGGACACCCGGTTACCGGCCGAGCCCAGAAGAAGACCCGCTCAATGCCTGGACGTGGAAGTGCCGGATCGAGGCGGCGGCCGGAGGCGTGCTGGACGGCAAGACCGTCAGCTACAAGGACCACATCGCGGTCGCCGGGATGCCCATGAGCCTTGGTTGCTTCGCCCTCGAAGGCTTCGTCTCTGACTTCGACGCCACCGTGGTCACCCGCGTACTGCAGGCCGGGGGCACCATCATCGGCAAGAACGTCATGAACGGCCTGAGTGGCGGATTCGGCACCGGCGGCGCCATCGGGGACTACGGCCGGCCCCTCAACCCCCACCACCACGAGCACGTGACCGGGGGATCGTCATCGGGCTCCGCGGCGGCCGTGGCCGCGGGCGAGGTGGACATCTCCTTCGGCGGCGACCAGGGCGGCTCCATCCGCATCCCAGCCGCGTTCTGCGGGATCATCGGCCACAAGCCCACGTTCGGGCTCGTGTCGCACTTCGGGATCGGGTTCGGCTCGGACCAGAGCATCGATTACACGGGCCCCATGACCCGGACCGTGGCGGACGCCGCGGCGGCGCTGCAGGCCACCGCGGGGTACGACCCCTACGATCCCCGCCAGACGCGCGAGGTCCCCACCCGCCTGGATATGCTGGACCGCCTGGCCGAGGGCGTGGCCGGATTGCGCATCGGCGTGCTCCAGGAGGGCTTCGACGAGGCGGAGGCCGACGTGCGCGACCTGGTGCTGGCCGCCGTGGACGTTCTCGCCCGGACGGGAGCCGACGCGTCCAAGGTGTCCATCCCCGCCCACCATGCCATCCGCACGGCCCAGACCGCGCTCACGGGCGAAGGCGCCCTGGTGCTGTTCAGAACCGGGTTCTTCGGCGCCTTCACCAGGACCTACTACCCCGCCTCCCTCATCGCGGCCATCAACAAGCTGTGGGCCTCCCAGGCCGATGTGCTGGCACCCCGCACCAAGTTGTCGCTCATCGCCGCCGAGCTGAGCCGCCGCAACTACCACGGCCGCGTGTACGCCAAGGCCCAGAACGTGCGGCCCACCTACATCAAGGCCTACGACGCCGCCCTGGCGGACGTCGATGTGCTTGTGATGCCTACCTGTGTCATGACGGCACCCAAAAGCCACCGGCCGAGCAGCTATCTCGAGGCCGTCGAGGACAACCTCATGGCGATGACCAGGGGCTTCTCCCGCAACACCCAGCCCTTCAATTACACGGGGCACCCGGCGCTCGCCCTCCCCGTGGGCAAGTCGTCGGCTGGTCTCCCGGTCAGCATGCAGCTCGTCGGGCGTTTCTTCGACGATCCGCTCCTCCTGCGGGTCGCCCACGCCTACCAGCACGCGACCGACTGGGACAAGATCATCGGCGTCCGTGCCTGAGCGGGTGAGGAGGACCGGGGCGAAGGCATCCCGTGAGCGCGGCGACAACACTGATGCCGCCCGACTGACTGAGACTCGGTCGACGACGTCGTGGAGCGCGTCCACGCGCGAAGGAGGAATGATTGGACCTGCAACTCAGGAGGCTAGTCCCTCCAAACACGGTCACGCGCTGCGCGGCCCGCCAACCTTGGTCTCCTCCCCTGGCCGCGAGCGCGAATCCTTCCCCCGTCAGGGGCCTTAGCCGAGGGTGGGGACCGGCGAAGCTGCCGCGGACCGGGTCTCGGCCACGGACCCCCCGTGCCCCTCGGGACGGAAGCCAGGTGGTGGACAGAGAAGGGCCGGATACCGGGGGGCGGAGCGGTTCACTTGCGCGTTGTCGCGTTTCGGTCGACATGGGGCAGGCGGGCAAGCGCGTCGACGAGCAGCTTGTCCAGAATCGTCCGTCGCGGGCAGTGCGCAACCGGCGCATCCTCCGTGCCGGGCGACCCGCTGATGGTGAAGGGACCGAAGTCGAACGCGTACGTGTGAACCGGCGGGCACCCGGTCGCCCTGAGGCGATCGAGCAGGCCCCACTGCGACAGCGCGGCCACGGCGAGCGGATGCACGACGTGCGTGGATGGTGTCGCTCGGGAACGTCGCCTGGTCGACGGCGAGGACCCGGTATCCCTTGCGGGCCAGCAGGGTGCCGGTTCGAGCAGCTGGGTGCGGGTTCCGGAAATTCTCACCCCTCCCTTTCCCGGGAATTTGGCCGGTCTCAGACGGTGACCTCACACTCTTCCCGGAATGCCGAAGCGCGAGCGCAGCAGCCAGTAGATCGAGGCCAGAGCGAGGACCAGCAAGGCCAGGGCCATCCAGTACGTCGCGGCCTCGCGGAGCGCTCGCGGATAGGCGCGCATCGAGATGAGGCTCTGTCCCGAGCCACCGCCGAGGGCCCGGGTATTCGCGGCGGTGAGGCGAAACACCTCGGTGATCACCCAGGTGCCGATGGCGAAGTCGCCACCCTGGAGCCGGAAGGCAACGCGCGAGATCGGCAGCGCCGCCAGGCCCGCGATCAACCTGCCGAGCGGCACGCAGACAAACGGATCGAGCCCGCCCAGGTCGGCCAGCGTCACCAGGGCGTAGCTCCCAGTCTCAAGTAGGCCTGCTGGCCGACCGAGACCAGCCCCCCCGTCCCCGCGAGCAGGTTCCACATCTGGGCCCTCGTAGCGGTGCACCGCCTCCATCATCCGTTCGAGGACGGGGTCGAGGAGCGTGCGCGCCTCCTCGGGGTCGCGGTCGGCGAGCAGCTACATCGAGCCCTTGAGATCGGCGAAGAGCACGGTCACCTGCTTGCGCTGCCCTCGAGGGCGCTCTTGGACGTGAGGATCTTCTCGGCCAGGTGTCTCGGGGTGTAGGCCTCGGGCGACGAGAAGCGAGCCTGCGCCTCCGCCCGTCCTGGCGTAGTCCGAGATGCGCCGACAGGATGCGCGCACTCCAGGCGGAACTTGGCGGAGGCGGGGAGCGAACTTGGTGGGCCGTCATGAACTCGAAGTCTTTACGTCTGCCTCGGAAGACGTACCCCTGCTGGCTACCGCGATCTCGATCCCCCTGGCCGATGAGGACGTCATCAGGGTCTGCACAGGGCTCTCAGCGCGCGACCGGAGCGCCCAGGCCCTTGATAGAGCCTCACTGGTGTCAGCGCGAGCCGAACGCCTCCTCGAACAGCGAGAGCAGCGCGGCCCAGGAGCGCCGATCAGCGGCCGCGTTGTAGGCGAGCGCCGGGTTGCCAAGCTTGTCGGCATCCGGGTTCGTGAAGCTGTGCACCGCGCCGCCGTAGCTGCAGAGCTGCCAGTCGACCTTGGTGTCCCGCATCTGCGCCTCGAACGCGGCGACTTGCTCGGGCGGAATCAGCGGGTCGCTCGCGCCGTGGCAGACGAGCACCTTGGCGCGGATGTTTCTGGCATCCTCCGGCTTCGGCGCCTCGAGCCCCCCGTGGAAGCTCACCACGGCGCTCAGCGGTGCGCCACTCCGCCC
>JBKPAK010000194.1:0-29098 GCA_046726415.1 Candidatus Methylomirabilota bacterium | reverse complement strand
TCTGGGCCGCGAAGGTTGCCTTCACCTCGCCTTCCGCACTGGCCGGATCGATCCCCTGAATTCGTGGCATCGCGTGCCCTCCGTTCATCGTCAGAGGCTGTCGGCACTCCTCTGGGTGAGCGTATGCCCGCGGTGATGTGCGATGAAGCGCCAATCGTCCTCGATCTCAACGGGCCATTCATCCATAGGCACGCGCGACGCCATCACGGGGTTGACGCGCCGCTGGACGCCGCAGAGCTGAAGTATGATGGGCGGCGACGGCCACCATCGTGCAACCGTCAGAAGGAGCGGACGATGCCCTATGACCTGGTGATCAAGAACGCCATGGTGATCGATGGATCCGGCTTGCCCCGGTATCGCGCCGACGTCGGCGTGCGGCATGGCCGCATCGCGATGATTGGGCGCATCCGCGAGCGGGCCCGCGAGGTCATCGACGCCGACGGCCACGTGGTGGCACCCGGCTTCGTGGACGGGCACACCCACATGGACGCCCAGGTCTTCTGGGATCCGCTCGGCACCTCGTCCTGCTGGCACGGCATCACGAGCGTCGTGATGGGCAACTGCGGCTTCACCCTGGCGCCCTGCCCGGCGGCCGACAAGCACATGGTCGTGCGCAACCTTCAACGCGCTGAGGACATCCCCCCGGCGGCGATGGAGGCCGGGATTGATTGGGCGTGGACCACCTTCCCCGAGTTCCTCGACACGCTCGAGTCATTGCCCAAGGGCATCAACTACTCCGGCTACATCGGCCACTCGGCGCTCCGCACCTACGTCATGGGCGATCGCGCGTTCGAGCAGCCCGCCACCGAGGACGATCTGCGAGCGATGAAGCGCGAGCTGCGCGACGCCCTTCGCGCCGGGGCCATCGGCTTCACCACCTCGCGCTCGCCGGCTCACGAGACCCCCGACGGCCGCCCCGTGGCGAGCCGCGCCGCCACCTGGGATGAGGTGCGGCGGCTGGTCGGTGTCATGGGCGAGCTGAACGCCGGCATCTTCGAGCTGGCCGGGGAGGGCGTCGACCGCGCACCCGGCGATCCGGCCCTGCGCGAGTATCACGTCCGGCTGCGCGATCTGGCCGTGGAAACCGGTCGGCCCATCACCTTCGGCGTCTTCAGCCGGCGCGGGGTCCCGGACGTGTGGCGCAGGTACCTGGCCCTCCTCGATGAGACGGCGGCCGCCGGCGGGCGCATGTTCGCCCAGGTGCACAGCCGATGGCTGAGCGCATTGCTTTCGTTCAAGACCCAGCTCCCGTTCGACCGTTTGCCGGTGTGGAAGGAGCTGCGGGCGCTGTCGCTGCCCGAGCAGCGGGGAAAACTTCGCGATCCCGATGTGCGCCGCCGGCTGCTCGAGGCCTCGGGTTCGCGCTCCGACCGCCGCGCCCTCGGCACTGAAGCCCGGGACGCCGATTACGACTCGATCCTCGTCTTCGACACCGTTGAGGGGCCGCACCGCACGGTGGCCGAGGTGGCGCGCGAGCGCGGTCAGCATCCGGCCGAGACCATGATCGATCTGGCGCTGGCGAGGGATCTGGATCTGTTCTTCCTGCAACCGATCGCCAACGAGGATCAGGATTACGCGCTGGAGCTGATGCGGCATCCGCGCACCGTCACGACGTTCTCTGATTCGGGGGCGCACGTCTCCCAGCTCATGGACAGTTCGCTCCAGACGCACCTGCTCAGCCACTGGGTGCGCGCGAAGCAGGCGTTCACGCTCGAGCAGGCCGTGCGCATGATCACCCTGGTGCCGGCCACGCTCTGGGGCTTCGCCGACCGCGGGCTCATCCGCGAAGGCCTGGCCGCCGACCTCGTCGTCTTCGATCCCGAGACGATCGCCGCCGAGATGCCGGAGGTGGTCGACGATCTCCCCGCCGGTGCGCGCCGCCTCATCCAGCGCACCCGCGGGGTGGCGGCCACGGTGGTGAACGGCGAGGTCTTGCTGCGTGACGGCAAGCACACCGGGGCGTTGCCGGGGCAACTCCTGCGCGGCCCGCTAGCTCGGAGGCGCTGAGGCGAGCAGTCATCGCGCCGATCGACACGCTCGGATGATGGGCCGAGCCATCGGCGGGTGGTTCGGCTGGCCGATGCCGAAGACGGGCGCAGAGTATCAGAGCCCGAGAAGGAGATGGCTGTGCCCAAAGGACTGACGGTGGTTCTCAACCAGCCAGGGAAGCCGCTCGAGTTGGCGACATTGCCGACGCCCGAGGTCGAGCCCGGCGGCATCCTCATCAAGAACACCGCGGCCGCGATCTGCGGTTCCGACCTTCACTACTGGCGCAACGACGGGAACTACGCGGGGCCCGATCTGCGTCGCGTACCGGGTCACGAGTTCACCGGAGTCGTCCACACACTGGGGCGCGGCGTCCACACCGACTCCCTGCGACGGCCCTTGCAGGAAGGCGATCGGGTCGCCTTCCCGTTCTTCAACCCCTGCAACCGTTGCTATTGGTGCATCCGCGGGGAATACCACGCGTGCCCGCACCGGCAGCGCAAGAGCATGCAGTTCAGCCTCGATCAGTATCCCTACTGCGACGGCGGCTACGCCGAATATTACTATCTGCCCCCCGGGCATTACGTCTTCAAGGTCCCTGACCTCCTGCCCGACGAGGCCGTTCCGCCGGTGAACTGCGCCCTGTGCCAGGTGCTCCACGGCATCGAGTACGCCGACATGAAGTTCGGTGACGTCGTCGCGATCCAGGGCGCGGGTGGACTCGGGATCTATGCCGCCGCCGTCGCGGCCGAGAAGGGCGCCTCGAAGGTCATCTCCATCGACGGTCAGACTCCTCGGCTCGAGCTGGCCCGGAAGTGCGGGGCCACCGACGTCATCGACATGAACGAGTACGCGACTCCGGCGGAGCGGGTGCAGCGCGTGAAGGAGCTGACCGACGGGCGCGGCGCCGACGTGGTGGTCGAGGTCGTCGGGATCGCGGCGGCGACCTCCGAGGGGCTCGACATGGTCCGCGTCAACGGCACCTACGTCGACATCGGCAACATCGTCCCGCAGACGGTGACCCTGCCGGCCACCAAGATCATCACCCAGCAAATCAAGTGGCGCGGGCTCATGCACTACAACCCCTGGATCATGCCGGGGGCCCTCGATTTCCTGGTCCGGACTAAGGACCGGTATCCGCTCTCGAAACTCGTCTCGCACAGCTTCGCGCTCGCCGACGTCAACAAGGCCTTCGAGATGGCCGAGTGGCAGGGGAAGCACAGCGGGACCGCCGCCACTCGGGTGATCCTCAAGCCGTAGCCGTCGCGCATGCCATGAGCGAGGTTCCCCTCATCGACCTGGCCCCCGCGCGCTCCGGCGGTCGTGTCGATCGCGAACGCGTGGCCGGCGCGATCGACGGGGCGTGCCGCGAGATCGGATTCTTCGCGATCACCGGCCACGGCGTCCCGGATCGCATCGTCGACGACCTGCGGCGGCTGGGCCACGAGTTCTTCGCGCTGTCAGCCGCCCAGAAGCTGGCGGCTCGCCATCCGGTCGCCGGCACCAACCGCGGCTACCATCCCCTCGGCGGCGAGGCGCTGTCGAACGCCAACGACGCGGTGGCCCCGCCCGATCTGAAGGAGTTCTTTCACGTCGGACCCGTCGACACGACATCTGATCCGTACTACACCGGCCTCCGGGGACGCCGTCACTTCGTGCCGAATGTGTGGCCGCTGGTGCCCCCGGACTTCGAGAATGCCGCCACCTTGTACTACCGCGCGATGGATCGGTTGATCGCCTTTCTGATGCGGTTGGCGGCCCTCGCGCTGGGAGTGGACGAGACCTTCTTCGATGCCAAGGTCGACCGGTCGATCGGCACCATGCGCCTGAACTACTATCCGGCCCAGCCTCTTCCCCCGAGCCCGGGCCAGCTCAGAGCGGGCGCCCACACGGACTACGGCGGCTTCACCATTCTGAGCGGCGAGGACGTCCCCGGGGGCCTTCAAGTCAGGACGCGCGGCGGGCAGTGGATCGACGTGGCCACGACGCCGACCCACTTCGTGGTCAATATCGGCGATCTTCTCATGCGCTGGACCAACGACCGGTGGCTCTCGACCATGCACCGCGTGGTGAACCCGCCGGTCGGCGCTGGGCCGAGTCGGCCGCGGTTGTCCATCGCATTCTTCAACCATCCGAACTACGACGTCGTGATCGAGTGCCTCCCCTCGCAGGGCGTGGCCAAACACCCGCCCGTGCTCTCCGGCGACTACCGCGATCTAAAGTACGCCAAGACGGGCCTCGCCGGGGCCGGGCGCGCCACGGTTCGTCCTCCTATCCGGCCGGCGTGACCGGCGAGGTCGTCCTCGACGCAACGAGCGCCGAGGGCTACTCCAGCCGGGTCAACGTGACGTCGAGCAGGCGCGCCTGGCGAGGCGCGCGTTGCCACTGGACGAGAATCGGACTCTGATAAACGCCCTCCACGAGCCCGGGGAGGCCACGGGCCCGTTCGGCCACCAGCAAGTTGATGGACCGCCGAATTCGGAAGAACCGGGCGGCCGGAACGGCCAGGGTGCGCGCGAGCACCTTCTCGACGATCGAGCCCCGCAGCCCCAGCGTGTCGAGGCCGGAATTGAGCACCCGGACGAGGTCGTACTTGGCGTAGCCGAGTGCCTTCCCGGCTACGGCACGCGGGTTCGCCAGCGCCTGCCGATACTCTTCGGCCACGAAGCGCAGTGGGTTCCGCAACACCGCCGCCAGGTCGTACTTCATCAGGAGCGTCTCGAACTCGTTGACGGTCAGCGCGGCGTGTCGCTCGCTTGGATCGAGCGCGATGTGCAGTCGGCCCTTGCCCACGCCGGTCCTGATCACGAAGTCGGAGAGCTGGTCGTAGAGGCCGAGTTTGGGGTCCTTGAGGTTGATGGAATCGATGGGATGCATGGACACCGGCACCTGGGTTCGCAGTCGGCCGGCGATGGCCTCGCGCTGGAAACCGATCACCCGCGTGAGTCGGCGGCGCGGGCGGCCCTCGGTGACACCATCGAGATCGACGAAGTAGACCGCCTCGCCCATTCGGTTCGGGTGGGTCACGCACGACCGGAGGCCACCCGCGATGAAGGCCAGATGCGAATCCGCGTTGCGCGGCTCGACGGCGCGCTGAGCGGCGTCGAGATCGAGGCGGCGCTCGAGCCGGTCATGGGCGTAGCCCGCGCCCTCCGGGAAGATCTGACGCAGGACGTCGACGTACGTCGGCACTCGCGCTGGGCCGAGGCGGGCGGTCAGGCGGCGATCCAGGAAGCCGGCCGTGGTATGCGCCGACCAGTAGAGGCAGTGTGGGTACGGCGCCAGGGCGTCGCGGTGCTCGATCGAGAAACGGGACCTCAGCTCGACCACGTCGAAGCGCGCTCTCGGAGAGAGTGCGAGGGTCAGATCGAGTGGCTCGGTCATGTTCCTCCATCCTTCCGTGGCGTCGAATGCGGCGCGGCCCGGAAACATGGCGGGCCCGATCGGGCTCCCGCGACCCCGGGCGCTTTCGCTTTCGATTCGTCGACACGCGCTCAGCGCGTCGGCCGGGCCTTGAGTGGCGCGCCCACGACCACGATCAGCCTCATGGCGGCCAACACCCGTATGGCCACCCACGATGGATCGAGCTCTGATCTCCGCAGGCTGAACTTCGGCGATCGCGGAAAGGCGTGGTGGTTGTTGTGCAGGCTTTCGCCTCCCGTCAGCCAGGCCAGTACGCGGGAGTTGTACGCGGTGTTTCGGAAGTTCTGGGCGCCCCGCCAGTGCCCCAGTCCGTTGATGAGCGGGGCGAGCACGAACATGTAGATGATCCCCTGCCCGAGCATGGCGAGCACCCCTTGCCACCAGCCCAGGGCCAGGCCCAGGAGCGCCGTGCCGAGCCCCAGGCCCGTCCATCCTCGGGAGAACACGTACCGCTCCCACCAATCCGCCGCCAGGTCCGGGGCGAATTTCTGCACGGTTTCGGGATTCCGCGCCTCCTGGATGTAGTAGTACACGTTCAACAGCTGCACTTTCCAGAAGCCCAGGAGCAACGGGCTGTGCGGATCACCCTGGCGATCGGCGAAGGTGTGATGCTTCCGGTGGACCGCCACCCACTGCTGCCGGCTCTGTCCGGTCAGGAGCCACAGGACGGCGCGGAACGCGATGGCCCCGAACGGTCGCAATGACAGTGATCGGTGGGCGAGCGCGCGATGGAGGTAGATCGACGTGGCCACCGTGGCGATCTGGGCCAGGGCGAACGAGGCGAGCGCGATGATGAGGATCTGATGAATCAAGCCGTGTCCTTTCCAACCTCCCCGTCATCGGGGCGTTGTGTCATAGAGGTGCTCGCGCGTGCGGGGCGCGCGACCCACCGCGGGATCCTGGTGCTTCTGCATGAGCACCTGGTAGAGACCGATCGATCCGCTTTCGAAGGCGACCGTGGAACAGGTCAGGTACAGCAGCCAGGTCCGGTACGTGCGCTCGCCAGCCAGGGCTCGAGCCTCGTCGGCGCGCGCGCGCAGCCGTTCGACCCACTGCCGGCACGTCCGGGCGTAGTGGAGGCGAAGGGCCTCGACGTCGACGATCTCCAGGCCCGCGCGCTCCATCTCGGTCAGCGTCTCGCTGAGCCCCGCGAGGTCGCCGTTGGGAAAAACATGCCGGTACAGGAATTCGGTCTGGCTGGTGGGCTTCCAGTGGAACTCGTGGACGATGCCGTGGTTGAGATAGAGGCCTCCGTCCCTGAGCATGGCGCGCACGGCGCTGAAGAACGTCGGGTAGTGCGGGATCCCGACGTGCTCGATCACGCCCACCGCGGCGATCTTGTCGTAGGAGGCGCTCGCCGGTAGGTCTCGGTAGTCCAGGTAGTCGACCCGGCAGCGCTCCTCAATTCCCTCGCGCCGGATCCGCTCGGCGGCGTAGGACGCCTGGGCCTGCGACAGCGTCACCCCATGGGCGCGGACGCCGTAGTGCTGGGCTGCCCAGATCGCCAGGCTGCCCCAGCCGCAGCCGATGTCGAGCAGCGCCTCGCCCGGCTGGAGCTCGAGCTTGCGACACACCAGGTCGAGCTTGTCCTGCTGCGCCTGCTCGAGCTTACCGTCGGGATCCCGATAGTACGCGCAGGTGTACACCATGAGCGGATCGAGGAACAGCGCGTAGAATTCGTTGGAGACGTCGTAGTGATGGGCGATCGCCTGAGCGTCCGCCTTTCGGCTTCGTGGTTTCATGACGCCACCTCCCGCATGCCGAAGATGCGCCCCAGGACCACGCGCCGCCGCGTCGCCGCCGTCCGCAGCACGGCGCGCACCGCGGCGCGCGCGATGGCGTCAGGAACCCGAGCCAGACGCCGGCCGAGCCAGCCCACCTCTCCCGCTCCGTAGCGGCGAACGATCTGGCGCGCGTACGACTCGAGCGCGGTGCCGCGCCGCAGATGAGCTTCGACGGCTTCGGCGGCGAGGATTCCACTGCGGATGGCTGGCCCGATGCCCTCGCCGCTGAGATCACGCGCCAGTCCCGCGGCGTCGCCCACGAGACAGAACCGCTCGCCGGCGAGCCGACGCGGCGCCCGGCGCCGCACGACATAGGCGTGGCCGCGAAACGGCGCGATGGAGAGATCAGTGGGTAAGCGGCCGGAGGCGCGCAGTGCCCCGACGAGGGCCTCCCGCCGCCGGGGCAGATCCGAGGCCGGCCCGGAGACGCACCCGATGCCGACGTTGAGGACGTCGCCCTTGGGGAAGTACCAGCCGTAGCCTTTCAGATCAGGCTCGACGTAGAGCTCCGGCGTCTGCCAGAACTGCCCGAGCACCCGGACGCGATCAGGCGGCAGCCGCGTCTCGCTCTCCTGGGCGATCACGACCTCTTCCCGCCCGGAGACCTCGCCAAGCGCCTGAGCCACCGGGCAACGATGGCCCCCCGCCCCGATGACCACGGCTGCCGAGAAGACACCGCGCTCGCTCGCGACCTGGATCCCACCCGCCCCCGGGATCACCGCGGTCACGCGAGCCCCCTCGCGCACGTCAGCGCCAGCGGCGCGGGCGCGATCCAGAAGGTAGTGGTCGAACTCTCGCCTGACGATGCCGTAGCTGGCCGGCCTCCGCCATCGCGTTTCGTGGAGCGCGCCCTCGAACTCGAAGCGGCAGGCAGAGAAGGCCTGGATCGTCGCCGGATACTCTTCCGGGTCCACTTCGGCGTCGGCCAGCGCCTCGGGAGTGACCCAGCCCGCGCACACTTTCACCCTCGGAAAGACCGCAGCGTCAAGGAGGAGAGGCCGGAGGCCGGCCCGGACGAGTCGCCAGGCCGCAGTGCTCCCCCCCGGTCCACCACCGATCACGATCACGTCGTGCTCGGCCACGTCAGCCTCGCCAGAGGGCCAGAAAGATTCGCATCCGATCGGCGAACGAGAGGCGCATCTCCTCGATCGAGTTCGCGATGCCCATCGCCGCAAACAGGTCGCCCTCGACGTCGATGGCGCCCTCCACATAGGCTTCGGCGAAGGTGAGCGGAGTCGGGTCGCGCATGAGCCGGATGAAGGTGTCCGGCCGGTGCACGACGGCTGTGCACACCTGCGCTCCGCTGCCGAGCGGGACGCACGTCCCATCCCAGAGGCGGAACGCGCAGCCGGTGGCGATGTGACCGAAGACCTGGCGGAGAATCTCCGCGGCCCGCGGCGAGCTGATGCGCCTCGGGACGCCGATCATGCGACGCTCGCATGGCGGCGCAGGGTGGATTCGTGGACCGTCGGCGCACGCATCCCAGGCGCGGGGACCGAGCTAGAGCGTGGCCGACGGCATGAAGCGGGGCCGCTCCCTGACGTGAGCGACGAAATCTCGAGCCATCGTCCCTGGTCCTCCCGCGAAGACCGGTTAGGGTACGCGCCCGGGTCGGTCTCCTGGCTTCCGGATCGTCCTACTCCCCGTGCCTTCCCGGCTCGTCGCCAGTGGCGATCTCGGGTTTCGTCCCCGGTTACAGTGACGGGGTCGCGGCGGATTCGCACCGCCTTCCCGGGGCCCTTCCTGGGCACCCTGGGCGCGGACAACGCGGTCGACACTAGCAGAGCACTCCCACCGCCGCAACAGCGAATGACGGGTGCATGTTGACTGCCCGTCAGAGTGCACATGACCCGGATCTCGGCGGCCCGCGGCGAGCCGCGTTCACGGGTTCATCAGCCAGTCGAGGATCCTCGGATTCTCGTCCCGGGGGTACGTGTGCGACAGGTCTTCAACTTCCCGGTACACGAGCCGGGCGCCGACGGCCAGCAGGGCCTCTTGGGCCATCCGCGCGGCATGCACGGGAAACATCCAGTCGAGCGCGCCGTGGATGAGGTAGATCGGCCGGCCGCGCGCCCGCGCGATCCCGCCGTTGCCGAACAGGAAGGGATGCAGCACGCCACACGCCGGCGCCAGGTGCGTGAACGGCATGTCGTCGCGGAGACCGCAGAGAAACGCATAGGTGGCGCCATCCGACATCCCGGTCAGCAGCATCCGCGCGCGGTCGACCGGGTAGCGCCTGGTCACCGACTCCACCATCTGCCGCAGGCCCTCCGCATCGACGTCTGGTCCGCCCATGATCGACCACGTGCGCTCGCGAGACGTCGGGGCGATCAGCAGGACACCGCGGGAGCGCGCCTCGCGGAGCCAGCTCCACAGGAAGTCCTGGCCATGGCCATGCCCCCCGTGCAGCGCGACCACCAGCGGCATCGGCGTCTGCCCGTCGCACGATTCGGGGACATAGACGGAGAATCCGCCCCGGGCATCGCGTTCGTTCGCGGCGTGCAGCACCCCCACGCGCAGATCGTCCTCGCGGAGCGCGCCGGCGCGCAGCCGCGCAACGAGGGCGTCGTCATCGCGGCGCGGCGTCTCGAGGAACCATCGACTCACCGCCTCGAAGGCCGGGGCCAGCGGGTAGAGCGTCGCCTGGATCCTGGCGAAGCGACGCAGCGCCCGGTAGAGGCCGATGGGATCGCCGGGCGAACGCGCGGCGGCGACGAATGCCTCGACGAGGTCAAGCGTTTGCCGCGTCCCCTCGATGAGCTGGTCCCGCGCGAAGCGAAGCGGCTCCGGCCAGTCGAGCGTTTCCAGAGCGCGCAGCGGCCTGGCGAGGGTATCCGTCCTCGGCGCCAGCTCGTCGGCGAGCCGTTCGGCGAGGGGAGGATAGAGGTGTCGCTGCACCCACTCCACTCGATCAAGTGTCCCCAGGAGCGGCGCCAGCACGTTGCCGATCGAGTCGACGACGCCAGGCGAAGCTGACATGCTGCGGCGCTCCCCGAGACTCGGAAGCGGTCCTAGCCCAGCGGGCCCTGGAAGACCTGGTCGACATAGGTGTCGGACAGCGGCTCCAGCGCCTCCGGCCACCCCGGCCCCACCGTACGCCGCTGACTGGCGGGTCTCACCTTGCCGTCCCAGCCGACCTGCTCCATGTAGTAGTAGAGCTGGATGCAGTGCCCATCCGGGTCCAGCGCGAACGCCGCGTAGTCGATGCCGGGATAGAGATCGGGCGGGATGGAGTCGACGAAGGTCACCCCGTGCGATTTCAGAAATCCGACGGCTTCCCGCAACTGCGCGTAGCTGCCTACCTCCACTCCGAATGACATGCACGTGGTGTGCTCGGACAGTCCCAGCCGGTGGCGGAGCTCCTTCGCGAACAGTCCCACGCTGTGATGCTCGGTCCCGCAGCGGAGAAACACGCAGCGCGCGCCCTGGTAGGTGGTCTCCTCGCTCTTGACGAACCCGAGGTGCTCGACGTAAAAGGCCTCCGCGCGCCCCACGTCAGCCACGAAGAGGCTCACCGGGCCGATCTTGGTGATCTTGAAGGGGCGCGGCAGCAGCACTCCCTCCACCTCGTAGCTCTCGGGAAGCGTCTCTCGAGTGCGGTGGCCGGACGAGATGTCGGTGCCCTTGTCGAGGGCCGCGGCCACCTCGGCCATTTCCGAGATCTGGGGCAGTGTCGGCTTTTCGCGAAAGCCGCGGTCGTACATGTCGGTGGGCTTGCTCAGCTGATTCCATCCGATTTGCTCGATGCCATAGTAGAGCTCGATGGTGTGACCGTCGGGATCGTACACGTAGACGTGCCAGTTGCTCCCCGGCATGTCGCGACCCACGCGCTGGATGGGGATCTCCCGGTCATGAAAATAGGTATGCGCGTCGGTGATCTCCTTCAGGCTGCCGCATTGCCATGTGATCTGGTTGACGGTGACGTCGGAAGCGAACGTCCGGTCGGGACGGTGGTCGAGCACGTTCCGGTTGAAGAGCACGAACGCGTGATGGTCCGTCCCGTATCGCATGAAGTACCCGCGCGTATCGCCGAGGTCGGCGCCCTTCGGGGCCCACGGCATCTTCCCGAAATCCAAAGTGTCAGATAGCTTGAAGCCGAGCAGGGCCGTGTAGAACTCCTTTCCCTCGGCCATCTTCAGGGCATTGAATCCGAAGTGGCCGAGGCGTCGGATCTTGAATGGCCGCGGCAGCAGCACGCCACCGACGTTATAACGGTTGCCGTTCGATGCCATCGTTCGCGCCCTCCTCGAGTGGGACGGGTTGCCCGCGACGCCAGGGCCCTCGACCCAGCCTGGTGGTATGCGGATCAGCATAGACCGATCCGGAGGGCGGGGGTAGTGCGGCCACGGTCAGCGCTTTCGCTTGACAGCAATGGGGTGGTGGCGTCGGAATGCTGCCACCACCAACTCCGGAGAGGAGCCGACCCGATGCGACGACTGACCGTGGGCCTCCGCGTCCTGTTTCTGGCGTTCCTGCTGCTCCTCGAACCCTCGGCCGCGGCGGTAGCCGCGCCGGAGGGCACGATGACGTGGGGCGTCCACATCACGCTGGCCTCCCGCTGGCTCGACCCCGCCGAGACCGAGGGCATCATCACGCCGTTCATGGTCCTCTACGCCCTCCACGACGCGCTGGTGAAGCCGATGCCGGCAGGAGCGAACACCCCGAGCCTCGCCGAGTCGTGGAGCCAGTCGAAGGACGGGCTGACCTTCGAGTTCGTGCTCCGCAAGGGCGTGAAGTTCCACAACGGGGAGCCGGTGACGGCCGAGGACGTGAAGTTTTCCTTCGAGCGCTACCGCGGCGCTGCGGCCAAGCTGCTGAAGGAGCGGGTGAAGGAGGTGCACATCGTCGAGGTGGAGGATCTCTTCCAGCGCCAGGCGCGTGAACTGGATGCCAAGAAGCGCGAGGCGTTGCTCTACCAGATCCAGCAGATCCTCCACGATCGAGTGATGCAGATTCCGATCTACGAGCTGGCGTTCATCTGGGGCGTCGGTCCGCGCGTGGAGGAGCCCGGCATCAACCTGATCAGAGGCTATGCTTACTCGGCGCCCTACGAGGACCTCAAACTGAAGCGACCGTGAGTCCGCCTGGACGCAGTCGATGAGCGGCGGGGCGAAAACGATGAGACCCAGCGAGGAGGGCGGGATATGGCAAGGCTTACCCCCATCACCAGCAAGAGTCAGGTCGCACCCGAGGCTCAGGCGATCGTCGACGGCATCGTCAAGAGCCGCGGCGCGCTGCAGGGCCCCTTTTCGATGTTCCTCCACGCCCCGGAGCTGGCGGGGCGCGTCGCTCACCTGGGGGCCTACGTCCGCTTCGAGGGCGGCCTCGACATGCGGGTGCGCGTCCTGGCCGCCATGGCGGTGGCGCGTGAGTTCGACGCGGTGTACGTGTGGGGCGCCCAGACGGGCAACGCCCGCCGTCAGGGCGTGCCGGACTCCACCATCGCGGCCATCCGAGACAAGCACACGCGCGGCGTTCCCGCCGAAGATGCGCAGATCATCGACTTCACCCGGCGCCTGATCCACCAGCACCGGGTGGACGATGCCACCGTCCAGGCGCTGCGGCAGCGATTCGGCGACGGCGGGCTCATCGAACTCACGGGCGCCATCGGCTACTACACCATGCTGGCCATGACGGTGAACGCCTGCGAGCTGGAAGCCGGCCCGGGGGCGGAGGTGCTCCAAGTTTCATAGCCGCGCCTCGCGCGCTGGCGTCCCCGCCCCAGTCCGTGCTCGGCTCGCACGGCCACCCTGTGGCCGGTCGCTACGGCTCTGGTGCCGGCTCCACCCATACGTACAGCTCGCCGCCCTCGCGCTTGAGCTTGTACGTCGTCATCGGCGCCTCGGCGTCCCCCATCGGGGCGCCGGTGCGGAGATCGAACTGCCAGAGGTGCTCAAGACAAGTGAGCACCGAGCCGTCGTGGACCCCGTCCGCCAGCGGAACCGCCTCGTGCGGACAGAGCTCCTGGCACGCGAAGAATTCCTCCCCCGCGTTGGCGATCACGACCGTCGGTCCTCCTTCGACCGCGACTTGCTTCAACCCATTCGCCGGAATCTCGTCCGGCCGACAGACGCGCTTCCACATGGGCGTCTCCACCTTTCAGCTGAACTTGTCGTAGCGAATATCGCTCGGCGCCAGTCGCGCTTCCTTGAGCAGCATCCGGATTGATCCATCGACCATGGGCGGGGGCCCGGCCACGTACGCTCGCACCCCGTTGAACTTTCCCGTCATGTGGCGGGACGCCACCTCGTGGACGAGGCCCGTGTCAAACGCGAATTCAGGGTGGCGCGCCCGCAGCGCCTCCGGAACATCCTCGTCGGACAGGGCGAGGGTGATCTCCAGGGCGTCGGGGAACCGGGCCTTGAAGGCCGACAGCTCGCCGAGGAAGAAGAGATCCTTGGTCGTGCGCACGCCGAAGAAAACGTCACCGCGGTACCGCTCGAAGTGCCTCTCCGCGCACGCCCGGGCCAGGATCGACATCAGCCCGGCGATGCCGCTGCCGCCGGCCACGCAGAGGAGGTGCTTGGCCAGGTCGGGGGTGAAGGTCGCCCCACCCAGGGGCCCGAACAAGGTCACCGTCGTCCCGGAGATCCGTGAGCCGAAGAGCCACTCGCTCACGCGCCCGCCGGGCTTCTTCTTGACCACGAAACGAAGGCGCCATGCCGGGCGGTCGTAGTTCACCATCGAGTACGCCCGCCGGCCACCGATGCCATCCACCCCCATCAGTACGAACTGACCGGCCTCGAAGTGAAGGGGGCGGTCGAGGTCGAGGTCGATGCACACCACGTCGTGGGTGAGCGGCGTCCATTCCCGCACGACCCCGGTGAGATCGCCGGGCCGGCAGGCGTCCTCTGGCATCAGCGCCACCTTCGCCGGCACGTCCAGGACGCAGTCCCCCAGGGCCACGCACTGGCACATGAGGAACTCGCCCGTGTCGCGCTTGAGCTTGAGGCTCCCCGGCGCTTCCGGCCATTCGTCTTCGATGTCGCCGCTGATGAGCCGGGCCCGGCAGGTGCCGCACGTCCCGCTCCCGCACTCGTAGGGGAGGGCGATGCCACGGCGCAGCCCGGCGTCGAGGATCTTCTCGCGGGGCTCGCTTTCAAAGCTCTGCGCCTGGTTCCTGGCGTTGGCCAGAATCTTCATCCCACGCTCAGTATGGGAACGATGATCGGTCGGGGAGGCGGCCAGACATCCGTGGTGAGCCCTAGCGAGTGGCCATCGCCGGCAGGGCCGCACGTAGGAAGTCCGGGTCGAAGATCCGGTCGGCCACCACCTGGCAGCGTTTCATGAGCCGATGCTCGTCCGGTCCGTAGTCGGCGATGGCGTTGTGGAGCGTCCCGATGTGGTCCCAGACCAGCACGTCCCCCTCCGTCCATCGGTGGAGGTACTGGTACTTTGCCTGCAGCTGGTGCTCGAAGAGCATGGCCAGCAAGCGATCGCTCTCCGCCTCGTCGACCTCGTTGATGCGGATGGCGTAGCCGGGATTGCAGTAGAGGACCGTCCGCCCGGTGATCGGGTGGGTCAGGAAGAGGGGGTGGACAGAGGGCGGTCGCTCCCGGCGCCGCTCATCCGACAACGGCGGGCGCGGGCTGCCGGGTCGGCGGCGCATGTTTTCCCAAAACTTGTTGAAGTCGTGGGTCGCCGTCGCGTCCCGGAGCCGGGCCTTGATCTGCGATGGCAGATCGTCGTATGCCGCCTGCGTATTCACGAAGGCCGTCGCGCCGAGGACCTCGCCGTTGCGGCGGGGCACCGTCACGGCATACAGCACGTTGAGGAATCCGATGGTCGGGTTGTAGGACATGTCCGTGTGCCAGTCCTGCCCGGCGTCGGCCAGGCCGATCGGCCTTCCGTTCTCGATGACGTTCGAGAGGATCCCGACCTCGGGAATCCCCGGCTCGTGAAACCCGGTGAGCATGGCCTGGATGCGGCCGAAGCGCTGCGAGAAGTCCCGAAGCGCGATCGCGTCGAGCCGCTGATCCGGGAAGCGCAGCACGCCGTGACGGCCGAGGGCGAGGAGGATCGTTCCGAAGTTGTCGTGGCTTAGGGGTTGCGACAGGTCCACACCCCGCACGGTCGCTCCCAGGATCGGGCCGGTCGGCTCTATCGTCGCCACGTCACCCTCCTCATCGCGGGCTCCTTCCGTCTTCTCAGTCGTCCTCGTGCAGGATATCTCGCAGCGTCGCGCCGCGGTAGTCCGTGCGCAGCCGGCCACGGCCCTGGAGCACTGGCACGATCAGGGAGACGAACTCCTCGACCGCGCCCGGCGTGTAGGCCATCGTGAGCATGAAACCGTCGCCGCCGGCCCGCTCGTAGTAGGCCTCGAGCTGGTCGGCCACCTGCTCGGGCGTGCCCACGAGCTGAGGGAACCCGACGCTCTGACCATGGCGCAGGGCCATCTCGCGGAGGGTCAGCGTTCGACCGGCCACCCGCGTGTACATGTCGACCACGCCCTGCGACCGGGTCGCTTCGAATGGCTTCATCACCGTGTCGAGCGGAAGAGTGGAGAGATCCGTGTCGAGCGCGCCCGAGAGGTGAGCCACCGCCCCCTCCAGCGGGACCAGGCTGTTGTGGAGCTCTTGCTGCTCACGGGCCGCCGGCGGGGTCTCGGCCACGAAGATCTGCACTCCGAAGAGGATCTTGCAGTCCCCCGGGCGGCGGCCCAGCTCGACCATGCGGTTCTTGACGTCGCGATAGTAGGCCGTGGCGCCCTCCACGAAGGGCTGGATGGCAAAGATCACCTCGGCGTGCTTGGCGGCAAAATCGCGGCCGCGCCCGGAGGCGCCGGCCTGGATGATCACCGGGCGGCGCTGCGGTGACGGCGTCACGTGCAGAGGTCCGCGCGAGCGGAAGAAGCGCCCGTCATGGTCGACCTTGTGGATTCGCTCGGGATCGGCGAAGATGCCCGCCCCGCGATCCATCACCAGGGCGTCATCATCCCAGCTCTGCCACAGCCGGTGGCAAACTTCGACGAACTCGTCCGCCCGTTCGTACCGCGCATCGTGTTCCGCCGGTTCGGGATAGTCCTTCGTCGTCTCGTGGCGGTTGGCGAAGGTGACGATGTTCCAGCCTACCCGGCCCCGCGTCAGGTGATCGAGGGTCGCGAAGAGGCGCGCCACGTAGAACGGGTGCTGGTGGCTCACCGCGAACGTGGTGGCGAGGCCGATCCGAGTGGTGGCGGCCGCCATCCAGGACAGCAGGGGCACGGGATCGTGCATGGGCGTTTGGGTGGCGTAGCGGAGGGCCATGTCCGGCGAGCCCTGGTAGCGATCGAAGATGTAGTTGAAGTCCGCGAAGAAGACCATGTCGAGCTTGCCCCGCTCGCACACCTGGGCGATGTGCTGGTAGAGCTCGGGGTGCCGCCAGTCGTAGCTCCGGTCGGTGCGGGGATGGCGCCACATGGCGATGCTGTGATACGTCGGACTGTGCATCAGGTACTGCGCGAAGTGCATCTTCCGAGGCATCGCGGCGCTATCCCTTGGCGAGTCTCACGCGGTCCCGGGCCAGTGGCGGGGCCATCCAACGGTCCGCTCGATCGGCGTGGTGGCGGCCACCGCGAGTTCCGTCTCGACCCACCTGCGCAGGGGCTCGGCGCGATCGTAGATCCGAAACAGGATCAGGACCGGATTGGCCATATCGACATCTCTGGGCCGCCGCGGCGGCGCCTGGATTCTACTACTGGGGACAAGGGGGCCTCGAAGGCCCCGGCGTTTGACCGGCGCCACGTTGGCTCGCGGCAGAATGGGCTTGCTCGGGCTCACCGATTGCGCTACATCCGAACCCCAGGAGGCGCGCGCGTGACCAAGGCGAGGGATTCCCACGCGCGGTGAAGAGGCACGGCCTCGGCAAGACGGCCGCGAGGCGCAGGTCCCTCCCCGAGCGCTGCCCGTGAGAATCGAAATGCGGCATCTGTCGCTCAGCTACAGCCGCGTCGTCGCCTTGCGCGATCTCACGGCCGATGTGCAGGGGCGCGTCATCGGTGTGCTCGGAGCCACCGCGTCGGGCAAGACCTCGCTCCTGCAGGTGATCGCGGGCCTCGTGCCGCCGTCCGCCGGCGAAATGTGGATCGACGGGGAGCTGGTCCGGGTCGGGCGAAAGCGGGATATCGCATACGTGCCGCAGGACACCGCCGCCTTCCCCTTCTTTCAGCGGCCAAAGGACACACTGTCGCTGGCTCTAGCGCTCAAGGGCGCCGCGCCGTCCGACTATCCCCAACGGTTCCTGGACGCACTCGGCCTAGGAGAAGACGATCGCAGCGCCACCGGATACTCCGCAGGAATGAAGCAGAAAGCGCGCATCGCGTATGCCATGGTTCACACGCCCCGACTCCTGCTGCTGGACGAACCGATGACGGCCCTCGACGTCCGGGAGCGCTTCCGTGTGCTCCGTCTGCTGGACCGGCTGCGCAGTCTCACCACCATCGTGTTCTCGACGCATCACCCCGAGGAAGCGGCGGCGATCTGTGATCAGATCCTCATTCTGGTCCGGGGTGGGGCCGTGGCATCGGGGAGCCCGGCGGAGATCACACGACGGGCCGCCGGACACGTGTTCGAGGCGTCGCTCCGCCTGCAGATGATCCCGTCCGAGAAGAGCTGGGACATCGTATCGGCCGAGCGCGACGGGGAGCACCTTCATGTGCGGCTGGTGGGCCGCCCGCCTCCGGACGCCCGGCCCGTACCGCCACGCCTCACCGATGCATATGCGCTGCTCACGTCTCGATCGGACACTCCGCCAGCCTGAGGCGCAAGCCGCCGGCGGCGCCATCATCGGCCGGCATGGAGCCGATCGTCCTGCCGCTCGCCGATCGGTCGGGAGTTCAGCCGCGGCTCACTCGGAGAAGAAGCGCGGAGGGGTGAGCGGCAGCGGCTGCTCGCCGAGGATGCTGGCAACCATCACCTCGCGCACCGCCTCCGGGTCGAGCCCGTCGCGATCCACCTGATCGCCGATCTCGGCCAGCACCCGGTCGACGTCCTGCATCATCTTCCACTGCTTGAAGAGATCCGGGCGCTCGACGCCCATGGCCTCGCCGACCAGCTCCAAAAAATTCACGATCCGGAAAGGCAATGTCGCCTCGTGGGCGCACAGCTCGCGGTGGCATGCGTGATAGATGCCGACGAGCGCGTCCACGCCGGCCGCCTCGGCCGCCGCCAGCTCCCGCGCGTGCAGCTCGCGCTTGTATGCGGGGACGGGCGCCAGCGAGTTGCACATATAGCCGACCCGCGGCTGGGCGAGGTCGACCAGTTCGATGCCGGGAATGGCGCCGAGGATCTTCACGACGCCCTCGGTGACGCCGGGGACGCCGGGATGCTCGTGGAGGGCCACGCGGCGCCGCACCGGGCGCACGAAGTGCGGGGAGAGTCGATCGAGTCGATCGGCAATGTATGGGACCACGTGCTCGAGGGCGAAGCCCGGATCAAAAGCCGGCATGGCGATCTCGCCGAGCTGGATGTTACAGGTTGGACACCACGTGAGGACGCGCGGCGCTCCCGTCGCCGCGAAACCCAGCGCGGTGCGGCTGCCAAGGCGTCCAGCCGTGGCCGTGTCGCCCGCGCGGAACTGGATCACCCCGCAGCAGTTGGCGGGGCCGCCGAAGACCGCGTAGCGCGTGCCGATCCGGTCGAGCACCTCGAGGCAGAGCACCGCGATGTGCGGGGTCTTGAGAACGTTACAGCCGAGGTACATCACGACGTCGGGGCGCTCGGTGCCCGCGGCCCGGGCGGTCCGGGTCACGCGCGCCACGAATTCGGCCGGCAGCTGAAGGCGCGAGAGGACCTTCACGCCGCGCGACATGGCGTTGAAGGCCTTCTGCCCGGTGGCGCGCCGCTCCGCCGCGGCCTGCCGCTCGTTCAGCCGCACGCGGGTGAGGGACAGCATGAATCGCGGGTTCACGCCGTCGTCGCATGCCTGGCGGCAAGCGCCGGAGCCCGTGCACGTCTCGGCCCAGCGCCCCCCCGGGCTGGCTGGATCGCCCATGCCCTGCAGCAGGTCGAGGACCTGCGCGACGACGCTCGCCGGATCTGTGCGGTCGACGCCGGCCGGGCCGGCGGTGGGACAGACCTCGACGCAGCGGCCGCAGCGCGAGCACCGTTCGACGATCTCGCCTGCTCGCGCCTCGAGGCTCGCTACGAATGCTACCTCGCGCCCTTCTGCGTTCGCCATCCGGCTGTCGCCGTCCGTGGTGTCCCTGTCGAAATGCATAGGTTTTGGGGTACCCTCCAGGCTCTATACTATGCCGCTTTCAGGCGCGTATCATGGCGGTGCCCGCCGCGGGACCTGAATCCCGGGTGAAGCTGAGCCGAGCAGGCCCGCCACAAGGGCGAGGATGGACGGTCTTCGCGGCCTCGGCGCAGATAGCCGCCGGAGTAACGCCCGGCCGGCGGGCACATGAGCGATGAAAGCACGGCTTCCGTCGTCGCCCCAGATCAGCCTCGCGCTCCACCCTGATGCACGCGCTGCCATCCTCACGCGCCGCGCTTTGCGGACTTCGAGCGGCGGTCGGTCCCCCCCCTCCGCTGAGGAGCGACGCGCTCGAGGCCGCCCGCGGGGCGAAGGCGCTGTTCCGGTTGACGCGCGAATTCCGGGACACCTTCGGAACGCCGTGGCGCCGCGACATCGGTTCCGGACCGCGGGAAGACCCTCAGCCGCGCGCGGCGGCCGCCCGGCGGATCTCGTCGACGACCGACGCGTAGCTCGAGCGCAGCACCGCCGCATCCGACGAGTAGTTGATGATGGACGCTCCCAGGGCGACCATGTGGCGCACGCCATCCACGGTGTCGGTCAGCATCGCCACGGCCTTGCCGTGCTTCCGCGCCGCCTCCACCAGCCGCCGCCGGTGCTCGTCCAGCACCTGGCGTTGGGCGGGCGCGCCGAGCACGCCGAGGTCTTGCGCCAGGTCGGTGGGCCCGATCGTCAGCGCATCGATGCCGGGCACCGAGGCGATCTCGTCAAGCCGGTCGAAGGCGCGCTTCGTCTCCAGCATGGCCGTCACGTGCACGCGGGCGTTCGCGGTGGCCATGTGCTCGCTCGGCGACAGCGTCCGGTATTCGGTGTGCGGGCCGAAGCCGTACATGCCCCGCTCGCCCGCCGGCGTGTAGCGCGCGCACGAAGCCACTGCCGCCGCCTGCTCCGGCGTGTCGACCTGCGGCACGTGGAGATTCCACACGCCGGCGTCGAGAAGCCGGGTGATCCACTCGCGATTGCCCTCGGGCGGGCGGACCACCAGCGGGAAATTGAGGGCGCGCGCCACGGTGGCCATATCGGCCACGGTCTCCATCGAGAACGGGGAATGCTCCATGTCCACCCGGGCGAAGTCCAGGCCAGCCGCCTGGAGCAAGGTCAGCACCGCGGGCGTCCGGATCATCGTCACCCACGTGCCGATCTGCACTTCGCCTCGCTCGGCGCGTACCCGATAGGCGTTCTCGTTCATCGCCGTCCTCCTCCGATGCGTGAGCGTACCAGATGGACGTCGATTGACGGTCCCGCCGATCGTCTGCTACGGTCGCGCGGGCGTCATCCACGCCCGCGTCGTCTGAGGAGGCCAGTGATGGAGCCGGAAGGGCGCAATCGAGAGAATCGGCAGTCCCTGTACGCGGTCTATGTCAACACCCAGGGCGCCGCACCCGGATGCGAGTTGACCACCGACACCACGGCCACGCCGCTCTCGCGGCACTTGTCGACGGCGAGGTTCATCGCGTGCACCGACACCGGATGGCCAAGCGATGCGTCGGCGTCGATCAGGGCGAAGGCCGGCCCTTCGCGCACGGTCTTGAACAGCGGGCGCACATTCAGCCGACCGCTGCGGAACTCGCGGTTGTAGGTGGGCAGCATCGAGATGCCGTGGGAATCGACGCCGCGCAAGTCGGTCTCGAGCATCATCTCGGCCGTGGTCTCGGCGTGGGCGTCGGACATGCCCCAGGCGCAAAGGACGGACACTAGCTGCTGGCGGATCTGCGGGGCGGGCACTCGCATCGTTGCGACCTCCAGGGTATCGTTCGCCGATGTATACAGGTCCCTGGGCCGGAGGGTCAATGGGTCGGGGTTGCAACGTCCGGCCGTCGCGTGTTCGGCAGTGGAAGATCATGCTCATATAATCTCGGAGGTCCGACGGGCCACTCGCTCCGACAACGCGATCGAATCGGGATGACGGTGACGGGCATCGGACCTGCGAACCAGGACGAAGGAGCCGCCGATGGACTTCGAGGTCACCTACACAGACGAGCAGCAGCGCTTCCGGCGTGAGGTGCGCGCCTGGCTCGAGGCCAACGTGCCGCCAGGCATCACGCGGACCCCGACGTCTGACGAGGACAGCCTGCGGCGCTACCGGGAACTGCGCGCGTTCGGGCGGAAGCTCGGCGACAAGGGGTGGCTGTATCCGCGTGCACCCGAGCGGTACGGCGGTGGTGCGCTCGAGGTCGACCAGACGATCATCCTCGAAGAGGAGGTCGATCGCTTCGGCCTCTCGCTGCCGCCATACTACGACAGCGGCGGGCGGCTCGGGGCGGCTACGATCCTCGTCTGGGGCACCGAGGAACAGCGAGGGGCGTTTCTGCCGCCGATCTACCGGGGCGAAGTGCGCACCTGGCAGCTCCTCACCGAACCCGGGGCCGGTTCCGACCTGGCAGGGGTGACCACCTCGGCCATTCGCGACGGCGACGAGTACGTGATCAATGGCCAGAAGATCTTCGTCGGCAGCGATCACGGCGCCGACCGCATCTGGATGATCGCATGCACCAAGCCGGGCGGTCGCAGGCACGAGAACGTCTCCTGGTTCATGATCGACGCCAACCTGCCCGGTATCACCGTGCAACCGATGCAGCTCATGGGCACGGGCGGCGAGGGCGGGACTGATCCGGTCCAGAAGAATACCGTCTTCTTCGACGGCGTGCGGGTGCCGGCCCTTTCCCTCATCGGCGGCGAGAACAACGGCTGGAAGGCGGCCAGCACACATCTCGAACTGGAGCACGGCGCGGGGGGGCGCATCGGACGCCACCGCGTGTGGGACCGTCTACTCCGCTACTGCCAGGAGACCAAGCGCGATGGGGTGCCGCTCAGCCAGCGACCCGACACCCGCGATATCTTGACCGACATCTACGTCAAGACCGAGGTCATGCGGCTGTTCGGCCTGCGCAACTTCTGGCTGACCTATGCGCGCCGTCCGCGGTCCTATGAAGGACCACAGCTTTCCTACTACCGCAAGATGACCGGCCTGTGGATGACCGGCGCCATCCTCGAGGCAGTGGGGCCAGCCGCCCTCACCAGCGACGAGACCTGGGGCTCCCCCGAGGGGTTCCTGGAGCTGCAGCAGCGCAACGGCATCGTGGCCGTGCACCCGGGCGGCACCGCCGACATTCAGCGGGTGAGCATGGCGCGCCGCATTGGCATCGGCCGCGCCGCGCGCGAGGCCGCCGGGACTGTTGAATAGGCGGGGGGAGCGAGGGCCGCTCCCCCCGCCACCCCCCACCGCCATTTTGGCGACGGCAGGGGGAGCGTTCGCTCCACCCTGCCTCGTCAACTCCTCGTCGGCGATGTTCCGCGCCACGGCGGGGGAGCGCTCACTCCACCCGGCCTCAGCCACTGCTCCTCGGCGATCGCCGCTCCACGGCGGGTGAGCGTTCGCTCCGCCCGACCTCGGCAACTCCTCTTCGGCGATTCGTGTCATGTGCCCAATTCCCCGTCCCCGCTGAGAATCCGCGAGAAACGTCAGGCGCGAGCACGGGCTCTGGTGTGCTTCATCCAGCTCAGGCAACGCTCGAGGTGACCCTGCATGTCGTCGGCGGAACTGCGGTGCGAATGCCCGTGGCCGGGCAATACCCATTCGAAGCGATACGCCAGGAGGTCCGCCATCGAGCGCGTCTGCTCCGGCCAGGAGTACCAACAGGCATCGTCGAAGGCGATCAGCGTTCTGCGCTCGGGCGACCAGGCCAGGTGATCGCCGGTGAAGAGCGCGGTGTCGGCGTAGAGCAACACTTGATGGCCGCTGGTATGGCCTGGCGTGGGAATGACCACGAGATCGTGGGCGAGGCGGACGGGCTGCCGACCCTCGATACGCCGCTCGACCGCGAACGCGGCGTCCTGGGCGTGCATCACCCGCTCGCACCCGAAGTGGCGCCGGAACTTCGCGTGGTCCGCGACGTCGTCGATGTGACTCAGGAACATGAACCGCACTCCGCCCATCGCCTCGATCCGTTCGACGAGGGGGGCCGTAAAGCGCGGCGAGTCGACGAGCACATTGCCTTCCGGACGGACGAGCAGATAGCTCGAGCCTCCGAAGGTGTCCTCCGACGCGAAGCCGCAGAAGTACACGTGGTCACCCAGGGACTCGGGGTAGGCGGCGATCGCCTCCGACAAATCGCGCTTCTCCACCGTGCCGATGGAACCGGTGGGGCAAGTGACCAGCGCCATCTCCGCCCGCTGCGCGTCGCCTGGAGTGGCCGGCTGGCGGAACACGATCGACCTGTCGCGCTGGGCGCGAAAGGTCGCCGGCGCGATGCGTCGGCACTGGTCGCAGTCGATGCACGTCGCGTCGACGTAGAAGTCGCCCGCGACATTCCCGGGGAGTCGTCGCTTCAGATCCGCCATGACCTCATCGTACCGTGACGGTCGCGGCTCCTGCCGCGTGGTCGGGACGACACGCCCCGGGGAAAAGACGTAACGGCAAGCTCCGCTTCAGCGCGGGTCGGCGCTGAGCAGGCGCGCAAGGGCGCTCACGTCGGCCAGAGTCTCCAGCTGCTGGACGGCGGTCAGGATCGACTCCGCGCGCTCGACGGGAAGGGCGCGCGCCGCGCAGTCCCGGAACTTGACGATCAGCTCGCCGTCGGTCAGCGGGTTTCGAGGCTGGCCCTTGGCCTGATGCACGCGTCGCTGAAGCCGCCGGCCGTCGCGAAGCGCGATGGTCACCTCGCTGAACCGCGTGGGCAGACAGTCCCGCGTCGTCTGCTCGGGGTGGACGACCATCCGGACTCTCGGCATCAGCGCCTGCACATCGGCGCGGCGGACGCGCTCGTCGGTGAACTGGGCGAACCCGACCGAGCGGTCGAGGAGCGCCACCGACACGCAATAGGGCATCGAGAACTTGCCCTCAAGCGCCGTGGTGGCTCGATCGTAGATGAGCTGGTGGGGCGCCAGGTAGTGCACCGCGCACTCCACGGCCTCGACGGCGGCCGCGTCGATCGCGTGCTCTTCCGCCAGGGCCAAGGTCGCGTCGAGGGCCTGGTGCGTGCTGGCGCAGGCTGGGAACCGCTTGACGCCGATGCCCGGATCGACGATCTCGTGGGGTGCGCCCAGTCCGGCCGTGGCCACATCCCAGGCGGGTGGGCTTCCGGCACCATAGGTGGCACCGAACCCGTCGCCGTGCTCGAGGGCGCGAGGATTCCCGGTGAAGCCGCCCTCCGCCAGGAGGGCCGCCTCCACCCCGCAGCGGGCGGCGTGCCCGGCGTGCAGCGGCTTGCAGTCAGTCCCGAAGTTCGCCTTGATCCCGCTGGCCAGGGATGCGGCGATGGCCAGTGCCTGCGCGATGCGCTCGACCGACAGGCCGAGGAGTTTTGCCGCCGCCGCGGCCGCCCCGAAAACACCCAGGGCCGACGTGGCGTGCCAGCCCGCTTCGTAGAGGCCCGGGTTCAGCGCTCGCCCGAGCTTGGCCTCGATCTCGATGCCGACGAGGAAGGCGGTGATGAGCGCGGCGCCGGACAGGTGCTGCCGCTCGGCCAGGGCCAGCGCCGCGGGCAGGACCGGCACCGATGGATGCCCTGAGAGCGATTGATGGAGGTCGTCGTAGTCCAGGGCGTGCGCCGCCGTGCCGTTCGCGAGCGCGGCGTCTTCGACCGGTCCGCGGCGCGCGCTGCCGACGACGGTGGCGCCCTCGCTTCCCCGTCGATGCGCGAGCAGGGCGCGGACGCGCTCGGCGGTCACCTCCACCGAGCCGGCCAGGGTCACCCCCAAGGTGTCGAGGATGGCCCGGCGAGCCGCTCGCACGGCGGAGTCGGGAAGTTTGTCGAAAGATTCCGTCGCCACGTACGCGGAGAGCTGCTCGATCACCGAGGACCCGGCCCCCTGGATCGCGCTCATATTCGCTCCTCTCTTGTCACCACACGCCCATCGCTGGGTGCGCTCGCCACTGCTCCCATCGCGACGATACCGCGTGAATCGCCCGTTGCGCGGGATCGTACCACGTGCCTCAGGGACCCGAGGCGAGCGGCGGATCGGTCCCAGCCCCTCCTCGCCCTCCCGCACTACAATAGGATGGCCAAGCTTCACGGATCCTCCTCGTACAAGGAGCAGCTCGATGAGCCACTCGATCGGTGTACACCCGGTCGCCGGCGCCCTCGGCGCCGAGATTTCCGGAGTCGACCTCGCGAACGATCTCGACGACGAGACCATCGCGGCCCTCCGCCGGGCCTGGCTCGACCATCTCGTGATCTTCCTCCGCGACCAGCACCTCTCACCGGCGCGGTTCCTGGCCTTCGCGCGGCGCTTCGGCGAACCGATCGAATACCCCTTCGTGAAGGGGCTCGACGACTTCCCGGAGATCATCCCCGTCCTGAAGCGCGAGCACGAGCACGTCAACTTCGGCGGCGTCTGGCACTCCGACACCGCCTATCTCGACGTGCCACCGATGGCCAGCATGCTCATCGCGCGGGAGATCCCCCCGGCGGGCGGCGACACGCTCTTCGCCAACATGTATCTGGCCTACGAGACGTTGTCCGAGGGCATGCAGCGGATGCTCGACGGGCTGGTGGCCCTCAACAGCTCGGCAAAGGCCGACGCGTCGCGCACGCGCGAGGACCGTCTCAAAGACACGGCGCGGGAGGACGCCAAGAAGGAATATCTGGCGGCGCATCCCGTCGTCCGCGTGCATCCCGAGACGGGCCGCCGAGCACTCTACGTCAACGTGGCGCACACGGTGGGTTTCCAGGACATGTCGCCGGAGGAGAGCGCGCCGATCCTCGAGTACCTGTTCCGCCACCAGGTCCGGCCGGAGTTCACCTGCCGTTTCCGTTGGCGGGCCGGCTCGATCGCCGTCTGGGACAATCGCTGCGCGCAGCATAATGCGATCAACGACTACCCCGGCCATCGCCGCCTCCTGCACCGCATCACGCTGGCCGGGGACAAGCCGAAGGGCCCCTGAGGTTACAATGCCCGCGACCTGGCCCGAGCGCGTGGGGCCGGAATTCCTGCGCCCGGCCCGTCCGCGCCGGCCGACGCCCGGTCCGAGGACATGGCCATGCCCGTTTCATATGAGAAGCGCGATCGGATCGGTATCGTCACCCTGAGTCGTCCCGGCGCCCGCAACGCCTGGGGAGCAGACTTCAACCAGGGCGTCGCCCGCCACTTTGCCGCCATGGAGGACGACGACGAGATCCGCTGCGCCATCCTGACCGGCGACGAAGCCGGCGGCGCCTTTTCCGCGGCCGCCAATCTCAAGGATCCGAAGACGCACACGCTGGAATCCGCCGCAGACTTCATCAAGAGCATCGCCCGGCGACGGGACCGGCCGTTCGAGATCCTCTCGAATTTCCCCAAACCGCTGATCGGGGCCGTCAACGGCTTCGCCGTGGGAATCGGGTGCATCGCGACGTTCTGTTGCGACGTGCTGATCGCGTCCGAGCGGGCGGAATGGCGGCTGCCCCAGGTCGCGCTGGGCATCCTCCCCGCGTACGGAGGCGCGGTGCGGTTGGCCCGCTGGGTCGGAAGAGGCCACGCCATGCGACTCGCCCTCGGCATCCCGCTCACCGCCGAAGAGGCCTACCGCATCGGACTGGCCCAATGGCGGGTGCCGCACGACCAGCTCATGGACAAGGCGCTCGAGGTGGCGGGACACGTTGCGTCCCTACCACCGATGGCTACCCGGCTCGCCAAGGAATCGCTGCTCCGCGGACTGGACATTCCCAACCTCTCCGATGCCTCGCTGGTTGATCTCTACCGCTTCGCGACGCTCGAGCTGACTGAAGACAACGCGGAAGGCCACCAGGCGTGGCGCGAGAGGCGCAAGCCCGTTTTCCGTGGACGCTAATCCCCTCCCCGCCAATCATCGCGGAGCGCCACGGCAGTGCCGGGGCGCGACGAGCGCAGCGGGCTTGGCGGGTCGTGTGCGGGCTCCCTATTTCACAAGGAGGTCCCGATGGCCATTGCGTTGGATCACCTCATCGTACCAGCCCACGATCCCGTCGCTTCCGCCGAACTACTCGCGCGCCTCCTGGGCGTTCCGTGGGAAGCCGGCGGTCACTTCACGCCGGTGCACGTGAACGAGGGGCTGACCCTGGACTTCGCGCAACGCGATCGGTTCGAAAGCCACCACTACTGCTTCCGCGTCGGCGAGGCCGAGTTCGACGCGATCTTCGGGCGCCTGAGGGCGGCCGGCATCGCCCATCGCAGCCGACCGAACGGCCCGGACGACATGCAGATCAACACGCGGCTGGGCGGTCGCAACCTCTACTGGAATGACGCGAATGGCCACGTGTGGGAAATACTCACCGTGAGCTACGCTCGGCCGCAGTCCCTGACCCCGGCCGGCTGAGGGGCGCGTTCGGCGTGGATCTCTCGCTGACCGACGCCCAGGAGCTGCTCCGTTCGGCGGCCCGCACCTTCATCGAGCGCGAGGCGCCGGGGCATGCCATTGTCGCTCTCCAGCGCGCCGAGTCCAGCCTGGTGCCGGAGCTGTGGCAGAAAGCCTCCAAGCTGGGCTGGCTCGGTATCCTCGTGCCGGCCGAATACGGGGGCAGCGAGTCGACCCTCACGGACGCGGCGGTCCTCTACGAGGAGCTGGGACGCGCGCCGTTGCCCGGGCCCTTCTTCAGCTCGGGCGTGCTCGGCGCGCTCAGCGCGATGGAGGCGGCCAGCGAGGAGCAGCGGCGAGCGATCCTCCCGCGCGTTGCGCGCGGCGAGGCGGTGCTGTCGGTGGCCATCACCGAGCCGAACGCGTCGTGGGGTCCAGTTGCCGTCACGCTCAGACCGCAGCGGCTGGGCGATCACTACCGCCTAGACGGCACGAAGTTGTTCGTGAGCGACGCCACCGCCGCCACCGATCTCATCGTCGCCGTTCGCACCGGTGAAAAGCCGGGGGACGTGAGTCTGATGCTCGCCGATGCGCGGGCGCCGGGTGTGCGGGTCCGCCGCCTCCCCGGCTTCTTGTCGTGGCACTGTGAGGTGACGTTCGACGGCGCGCAGGCGCGCCTGCTCGGCACCCGCGAGAACCAGGGCTGGACGGCTCTGGAGCGAGCCCTCCTCCGGGCCCTGCCGGTTCTCTGCTCATTCATGGTGGGAGGATGCCAGGCCGTGTTCGAGCTGTCGGTGGCCCACAGCCGGGAGCGCGTGCAGTTCGGCGTTCCCATCGGAAAATTCCAGCGCGTGCAGGACCACATCATCCGCCTGGTGAACCATCTCGATGCCGCGCGCTGGACCACGGCCGAGGCGCTGTGGAAGCTCGATACTGGCCGCCCGGCCACCGCCGCCGTGCACATGGCCAAAGCGGTGAGCAGCGAGGCCTATCTCGAAGCGTGCAACGCCGCTCACGAAGTCCACGCGGGCCAGGGCAGTCTCACCGAGTACGGCCTCGTCGCCCACACGCAGATGTCGAGAACCCTGTTCGCCTACTTGGGCGACCCGCGCTGGCACAAGCGCCGGATGGCCGACGCGCTGGAGTGGTGATCCGCACCGATGGGAGTCTCACCCGACCGGACCGCTGCCCACGAGCCAGCCAGCAGGTCAGGGGGACAGCAGGAAGTCGAACGGCGGTTGTCCCCTGTCACCGAGCCAGGCATCGACCAAGCCCGTTGGCGGCTCACGGAGCCTGGCGCAGCGTGATACCGCCGTCCACCGCGATCCACTGGCCGGTGATGTTGCGGGCGGCGTCGCTGGCCAGGAACGCCGCGAGTTCCCCGATGTCCTCCGGGGTCTGCTCCCGCCCCATCGGT
>JBKPAK010000193.1:0-55286 GCA_046726415.1 Candidatus Methylomirabilota bacterium | reverse complement strand
CGGCTGCTCGTCACCACCGGCTGCCAGGGCGGGAGCCCGGTGATGGAGCTGCTCAACCTCTGGGCGGCGTCGACGGCGGGCTGCGGGCCGCTGCCGGCGGCGGACGAGCTCGTGGCGCAGATGAAGGAGGCGGGCTTCGCCGAGGCGCGGGCGAAGCGTCTCGTGCCCGGCGAGAGCTTCTTCGCCTTCGTCGGATTGACGTAGCCTGACCCGCGTCGACAATTGGTGCACGAGGGGAAATCACGTCACCGCTGAGACCACAGGAACCAAACGAGCCTCAACGATACTTCCACGGAATCGATGATTTGTGCGACGCGAGCTCCGAGAACGCTGAGCAGTTCCTGCAGGTTGCTGCGGTCCTCGTCGAGACTTCGGCCACGCAATTGATTCGCGCGAAACCTGTTGTCCTTAGCGAAGAGACACAGCATCGCCTCCTATGTAAACGCGGCGAGCAAATCATCGAGAAATGGAACTTCCCACAACGTCTTGCCGTCCGCCGACTTGTCACAGCGATGGCTCGTTGCCGTCCGCGTCGGTCTCCTTCTTCGTGTAGCGGTCGGCGAAGACGACCATGGTGCGGTGCACGCCCTCGCGGATGTGCGCATCGAGCGAGGAATACGAGCGAGCCGACAATCACGTGCAAGAACGGGATCAGCTGAAGGTGCCGCGCTCCAGGAAGGGAACCCACCTCGCCGCGATGCTCGTGCCAACGCCATGATCAGGCCGAGCACGAAGGGCTTCACCCCGACGCTGCAAGGTAGTTCAGGAGGGAAATGCCTTCGAGGATACCGAGGTTCTCGACGAAGGGGTGTCTACATGGCGTCTACACGCACAAAACGGGCACCCGGAGTTGCCCCCGAAGTGCCCGTTTTGATTGGTGGGCCGTCAAGGACTCGAACCTTGGACCCGCTGATTAAGAGTCCCACCCGACAGCCGCCCACGAACACCCACGACGACGCATCTGGATGATAAATCGGCATACACCGCCGAGCACACATGCCGGTTCATCCCGATAGAGCGTCGTGTGTAGGAACCAATCTGGAACCAACTCTTGCCGGTTTGTCAGTGCCAAGCAGCGGCCGGACGAGGAGCTCCTCCTCGAGCAGGCCCCGCACGAGCGCAGCGAGGTCGGCTGTGGCGTCGGCGGCCAGGGCGGCCTCGGCCGCGGCGTCGAGGCGGCCGGCGCTGGCGAGGGCTCGTCGCAGCGCGTCTTCGGCGATCGAGAGTCGACGGAACACGACCTCGTCACCGACCCGCCAGATCTGCAGACGCACGCCACCGGTCTGGAGATCCACGACCTCGCCTTCGCGGCCCGGCTGGTTGGCGCGCCAGATCGAGTCGATCGGCCACGCCGAGCGCAGCAGGTTCACCGACGGGTGAAGCGCGACCGGTGAGGCTGGGCTGAGCGTCTGCGGCGTGGCGGTCTCCACGTCGGGCGCGTTGAGGGCGGCGTTCATCGCCCACTCCAGGCGGGCCACGTCGGGCAGGTACGCCAGGTGACGCGTCGGCGGGAAGCGCGCGAGGAAGTCGCCAAAGGTCGCGCCGTACTCGAAGAGGCATGGGCGCAACGGCGGGTGCGCGTGGATGTATCGATCGGCGGCGTAGCGGAAGAATCGCGCATCGACCACCCGCACGACTACGGGATAGGTCGACTCCAGCACGGCGGTCAGGCTGGCGAGAACGTGGTGCCGGTAGACGGCCAGGCGCGCTGCTGCGCCGAGACCGTCGCCGTTGACGGACGCCTCGGCGAGCGTGGCGTCACCACCCAGCATGACGCCGCCAACCGCCGCCTGCAGTTCACGCAGCGTGGGCACCGCCCACCTCCGACGTGCGCAGCGTCGCGCTCGCCGTCGCCGCCTCCCAGGAGTACGGCCAGGGCCGGCACGTCGGTATCCCACTCGATTAGCGTGGGCACCGCGCCGAAGCGCGCGATTGCGCGGGTGTAGAGACGCCACACGGCTGGCGCCACGCGCGAGCCGTGGTCGTCGATAAGGATCCGGTGCCCATCGGCGTCGTTCACGGCGTGACCGGCCAGGTGGACCTCTTCAACGGCACGGGGCTCGAGGGCGTCGACGTAGGCGACGGGGTCGCCGCCGAGATTGGCGCAACTCACGTAGACGTTGTTGATGTCGCACAGGAGGCCACAGCCGGTACGGCGGGCCAGTGCGTTGAGGAAGTCCGGTTCCGGGATCGGCGAGTCGTGGAAGCGCAGGTAGCTCGACGGGTTCTCCACGAGGAGCCGGCGCCCAAGCCGGTCCTGCAAGCAGTCGACGTGCTCGCTCACGACGGCCAGGCTCTCCAAGGTGTATGGCAGCGGCAGCAGGTGGTTCAGGTACACGCCCCCGGCGACACTCCACGAGAGGTGCTCCGACACCAGCGCCGGCTCGAGCCGGTCGACGAGCGACGCGAGGCGCTCGAGGTGACCGGCGTCGAGGCCCTCGGCCGTCCCCAGCGACAGCCCGACGCCGTGGATCGACAGCGGGTAGTCGCTGCGGAGGCGCTGCAGGGCCCGCAGCGCCGGTCCTCCGCCCATGTAGTTCTCGGCGTGGACCTCGAGCCAGCCTATGACCGGCCGCGTCGCCAGGATCTCGGCGACGTGCGCCGGGCGCAGGCCGATGCCGCTGCCGCACAGCTCGCGCTGAGGCGCTCGCGAGTCCATCGGGGAGTCAGACACGAGCCGGCCGCCGAACGGTGCGGCGAACCGCGCCCAGTCCCAACCGTGTCTGAGCCCCTGAACACGCCCGCCGCCGGCGACAAACGGACCCCGCTGGCGTGAGGCCCCGATCCCCGGGCCCGTGAGAGGAAGGAGACCCCATGAAGACCTCCCAGCTCCTGGTCGCTTCGGCCGTGGCCGCGGCGCTCGCGATGCCGATCGCCGCGCAGGCGGGGCCGGCGCCCAAGCCCAAGTTCGAGGCGGAGAAGTGCTACGGCATCGTGAAGGCCGGCAAGAACGACTGCCAGACGGCCAACTCCTCGTGCGCCGGCACCTCCAAGCGCGACAACCAGGGCGACGCGTGGATCTACATGCCGGCCGGCTCGTGCGAGAAGCTCGTCGGCGGCGCCACCCAGCCCAAGAAGGCCTGATCGCTGGGGCGAGGGGCGGGGCGGCGTCGGGCGCCGCCCGCCCCGCCAACCAGCGAGGAGACGAGACCATGCAGATCATGATGACAGTCACGCTGCCGATGTCGGGTGCGCGCGGTCGGCTCGCCTGGGTTCTGGCGCAGCTCGGCCGCGTTCCGCTAGCGTTAATCCAGATCCTCTTTCGGCTCGCGATCGCCAGCGTGTTCCTCAAGGCCGGGTTGAACAAGCTGGCGAGCTGGGAGCTGACGGTTCAGCTGTTTGCCGACGAGTACAAGGTGCCGGTGCTCCCGCCCGATCTCGCCGCCGTCATGGCCACGACCACCGAGATCGGCTGCTCAATCCTCCTGATCCTGGGTCTCGGCACCCGGGTGGCGACGCTGCCGCTGCTCGGGATGATCGCGGTGATCCAGACCTTCGTCTATCCCGGCGCCTACGCCGAGCATCTGACGTGGGGCTCGATCCTGCTCTTTCTCCTCACGCGGGGTGGCGGCCTCTGGTCGGTCGACCGTGCCATCGGACTGGAGCCCACGGATCCCGCCGGCCGCTGAGACCATGGACCGGGCAGCGGCTCCGCGGCCGACGCTGCCTCCGTGGCGGCGCCTGGCCCGTGCGCCTGGCGATCGCTTTCGCCGCGCTGACCTTCCTCAGCGTGGCGATGGTCGGTGTGCTCGTCCGCGAGCGGCAGAAGGGCGAGCTGGAGGATGCCGTTGGCACTCAGCTTCTCAACATCGCACGGGTCGCTGTCCTGCTCGTCGACCCCGTCCAGCACGCCGAGGTCGAGCGGATGGGAAGCGTCGAGTCGTCCGCCTACCGGCAGCTGCGCCGGACGCTGGCCGATGTACAGCGCGAGGTGCTGCTGACGACGCCCATCCGAACGCTCGTCGCCTACGACCCGGCAGGCCGACGGGCGCGCGTGGTCGTGACAAGCGAGGACGCCGAGCGGCCAGGACAGTGGTATGCGCTGGCAGCCGAGCTGATCGAGCCGATCGCCTGGAGCCTGGAAGACGGCGTCGCCCGCTACACGCGCGCCTATCGCAACGCACACGGGACCTGGATCAGCGCGGTCGCGCCCCTCGTGGACGCTCAGGGCCGCGCCACCGCCGTGATGAGCGTGGACTACCAGGTGGACGTCTTCCTCGATCGGCTGCGTGAGCTCGATGCCACGATCGCCCGCGGCTCGGCGGCGGGGGCTCTGTGCGCGCTGCTGCTAGGGCTGCTGTTCGCGCGGCGGCTGACCCGGCCCATCAGCGCGCTCACCGGGGCGGTAGCGCGGGTGGCGGACGGCGATCTCACGCAGGCCTTGCCAGTCCGCTCGGGCGACGAGGTCGGCGTGCTCACGCGGGCGTTCAACGGGATGGTCGAGGGCTTGCGCCAGCGCGACGTCATCCGCAACGCGTTCGGGCGCTATGTCTCGCCGGAGGTCGCCCGGACCGTCCTGGAATCACCCGACGGCCTGCGGCTGGGCGGCGCCAAGCGTGAGATCACGGTGCTCATGTCCGACTTGCGCGGCTACACGCGCTTCGCCGAGCACGGGGATCCCGCCGGCGTCATGGAGGTCCTCAACGACTATCTCGGACGCATGGCCGACGTCGTCATCGCCCACGGCGGGACCATCAACGAGTTCATCGGCGACGCCATCTTCGCCGTGTTCGGCGCGCCGGTGGAGCACGCCGACCATGCCGAGCGCGCGGCGGCGACCGCGCTGGCGATGCAGCGCGCCAACGACGACCTCAACTGCGCCACCGCTGCTCGGGGCCGGCCGCGCTTCGAGATGGGGATCGGCCTGCACACGGGCGAGGCGGTCGTGGGCAACATCGGCTCCGAGCAGCGCATGAAGTACGCCGTGGTCGGCGCGGCCGTCAACCTGGCGGCACGCGTGGAGGGCTGCACCGTCGGCGGTCAGATTCTCATGACCGCCGCCACCGCCGAGCGCCTGGGGGACCTGGCCGAGGTGGCGGCCCCGATCGAGGTCGAGCTCAAGGGACTGGGCGCGCCGGTCATCCTCTTCGAGTTGCGCGGTCTGGCCGGCCGTTTTGCCGGACGGCTGCCCGAGCCGGAGGCCGACGTCGCCATCGACCTGGACCTGCCGGTCACGGGAGCCGTCCTGGAGGACAAGCGCGTGGGCAGGGCGTTCCGGGGCTCCGTCCGTCGCCTGAGCAGCCGGACTCTGGAGGCGCTGGTCGACGTTGACCTGGCCCCGCTGACCAACGTGCGCCTGCGCCTGACCCATTCGGGTTCCGGCCGCGAGTCGGGCGACGTGTACGGCAAGGTGACGGGCACCGCCATGCGCGACGGGGCGCGGCTGGTCCGCATCCACCTGACTTCGGTCGATGCCGCGGACCAGGCCGACCTGGCCCGGCTACTGGAGGCTGCCTCCGCACCGGGCCGGCCGGCGCTCGTGTCCAACCCACCGGAGGCACCCTGATGAGGCAGCCCACGCGCATCCTGATCCTCGGCGGCGGCTTCGGGGGTGTCTACACGGCGCTGACGCTCGAGAAGCTCCTGAAGACGGAAATCCGGCGCGGGGAGGTCGAGTTGGGCCTGGTGAGTCGCGAGAACTACATCGTATTCCAGCCCATGCTGCCGGAGGTCATCTCGGGCAGCATCGGCGTCCTCGACGTCATCACCCCGATCCGCCGGCTTTGCCCCAACACCAACCTCTACACGCGCACGATCGAGTCGATCGATCTCGCGCACCGCAGCGTGCAGTCGACCGCCGGCTTCGGCAGCCGCCAGCACCACCTGCACTTCGATCACCTGGTGGTGGCGCTCGGCAACATGACCTCCTTCGCCGGCCAGCGAGGGCTGGCCGAGTACGCGCTGCCGTTCAAGTACCTCGGCGACGCCCTTACGCTGCGCAACCGCCTCATCCACACCCTTGAAGAAGCCGACATCGAGCAGGATCCGACCCTGCGGCGGGCGCTGCTGACCTTCGTGGTCGCTGGCGGCGGGTTCTCCGGCGTCGAGGCGGTGGCCGAGCTGAACGACTTCGTGCGCGCGGCCGCCCGCAGCTTCCGGAACGTCAGGCCGGAGGAGATTCGGGTCGTGCTGCTGCACGCCGGCGGCCTGATCCTGCCCGAGTTGCCGAAGTCGCTGGCCGAGTTCGCTCAGGCGCTCCTGAAGAAGCGCGGCGTCGAGGTCCGCCTCGACACGCGGCTCGCCGGCGCCACGGCCGATGCCGCCCTGCTGGCGAACGGCGATCGCATCGCCACCCGGACGCTGGTGAGCACGGTGCCGTCGGGCTCGAACCCGCTGGTCTCGATGCTCCCGGTCAAGAAAGAGCGGGGCCGCATCCTCGTTGACCACCACCTGGCGGTCCCCGAGGTTTCCGGCCTGTGGGCGGTCGGCGACTGTGCTGCGATCCGCGACGCGCGGACGGGCGACTTCTGCCCCCCGACCGCGCAGCATGCGACGCGCCAGGCGGCGTGCGTGGCCCGCAACATCGTCGCGACGCTCCGCGGCACACGCCGAGAGGCGTTCGCATTCACCGCGCTGGGCAAGATGGGCTCGCTCGGCCGCCGCTCAGCGGTGGCGGAGATCTTCGGCGTCAAGCTGTCGGGCTTCCTGGCCTGGTGGTTGTGGCGGACGATCTATCTCCTGAAGCTCCCGGGGCTCGACCGCAAGCTTCGGGTGGCAACCGACTGGACGCTCGATCTGGTCCTGCCGCCCGACATCGTGCAGCTCAAGACCGACCGCGCCCTCGGCGTGCGCCGCGAGTACTTCGAGCCGGGCCAGGTGGTCTTCCGCGAGGGTGACCGGGGCGACTGGCTCTACGTGGTCACCGAGGGTGAGGTCGAGGTGCTTCAGTCGGTCCCGGGTCGCGGCGAGCAACCGGTGCGCCGGCTGGGCGTGGGCGAGTGCTTCGGTGAGATCGCGCTGGTGAGCGACACGACGCGCTCGGCGACGGTCCGGGCGGTCGCCGCCACGAACGTGCTGGCCGTCGATCGCGAGGCCTTCCAGGCCATGTTCGCCAGCCTGCCCCCGCTGCGCGGTTTCGTCGAACAGCTCATTGCCTCCCGCAATGCGTGAGATGATGGGTGCGCCATGACCTGCCAGGATGCGATCGGGCTCCTGCTGGAGTATCTCGAGTCCACGCTCGAGCCCGCGGTGCTGGAGCAGCTCGAGGCGCACCTGGCCGATTGCGAGCCCTGCCGCGCCTACCTCGCGACCTACCGGCGCACGGTGGGCGTGACCGGCGAGGCCGGTAGGGTCGCCATGCCCGAGGAGATGCGTCGCCGACTGCGCTCCTTCCTCCTCGATCGCCTGCGCTAGGAAGAGACGTCATTCGCGAGGCCCATGATTGGGCCGGCCCCGCGGCCCAGACCAGAGTGGCGGCACGCTGATCCCTGTCCAGTGGTCAGGCTGCGGGGCCGGCTCGCGCCGCCGCACACTTACGGGCGACTGGTCTGGTCGTCAGGTGCGAGCGAGCTCGTGCCAGGCGCGGAGCGTCTCCGCCACGCTCCACGCCTGGGCGATGCAGCCGGCCGGCCGAAACGGCGGATCGCCCTCGAAGATCTCCGCGATGGAGCCGAGGCCGTAGTCGCCGAGATGGTCGGCAAGGGGTGACAGTAGCGCCCGGGCGGCCGCCGCGTCGCCGTACACGCGGGCATGCGCCAGCGCGAATGGCCCGAGCAGCCACGCCCACACCGTGCCCTGGTGATAAGCGCTGTCGCGCGCCCACTGATCGCCGCCGTAGCGGCCCTGGTATTGCGGATGGTCGGGCGCGAGGCTGCGCAGACCGTGTGAGGTCAACAGTCGAGCCGCGCAGGCATTGACGACCGCCCGCTGGCGATCGGCTGCCAGCGGCTCTCGGGCAGCTAGACGGCGAGGATCTGGTTGGGCCGCAGCGTCGGGTAGTCACCCGTGGGCGTGTCGATGACGTCATGGCAGTGGCCACCGGCCTCGTACCAGAAGCGATCGAACGCGCTCGCGACTCGGGCGGCCAGGGCGCGGTACGCTGCGGCCGGCCGGTGGAGGCGCTCTGCGAACGCCGCCATCGCCCGCAGGGTGTTGTACCAGAGCGCGTTGACCTCCACCGCCTTGCCGATGCGCGGCGTCACCACCCAGTCGCCGATTCGGGCGTCCATCCACGTGAGCTGCACGCCAGGCTCACCGGACGCGAGCAGGCCGTCGGCGGGATCCTCGTGGATGCCGTAGCGCGTGCCCGCGCGGTGCCAGGCCACGATGCTCTCCAGTACGGGGAAGAGCTCCTTGAGCAGGCCGTCGTCGGTGGTCGCCTCGTGGTAGGCGCGGATCGCCTCGACGTACCAGAGCGTGGCGTCGACGGTGTTGTACTCGGGTGCCTCGCCGGCGTCGGGGAAGCGATTCGGCAGCATCCCTCGGTCGACGAACCGCGCGAACGTGGTCAGGATCGAGCGGGCGGCGTCGGGACGCCCCGTCGTCAACGTGAGGCCGGGCAGCGCGATCATCGTGTCGCGCCCCCAGTCGCCGAACCAGTGATAGCCGGCCATCACGTGAGGCCGTCGGGGGCCTCCGGTGTGGGTCTGCGGGCGATGAACTGGTCGGCGTTCAGAACCAGGTGACGGATCCAGCTCGGTGCGGTGGCGCTCGACGGCTGCGTCGCCGTCCAGCGTTGCAGCACGACCGCCTCGTGATGTTCGCGACGGCGCCACGCCGTCTCGCCGTCGAGCTGCGGGTCGACCTCTGCTGAGACGACCAGGGTGAGACTCGCCCCGGACGCCAGCTCTGCCGCGAACGTCACCGCGTGCAGCGCATCGTCGAGGTGGTCTAGTCCGCGTTCGGCCTCGCGCGCCAGGGCGAAGTCGCGAAACCAGTCGTGGGCCGGGCACGCCTCGGCGCTGGCGGCGAGCACGTGGAACGCATGCGCGCCGTCGAACGCCGTCGCGCGCACGCCGTGGGGGACGGGCGCGACGGCCATGCGCCAGTCGCCGGCGCGCGTCGTGGCGTGGTAGTCGCGGTAGTTGACGAGGGTCCGCAGCGTGAGGCCGAGCGGCGTGCGGGCGCGTAGGGCCGTGTACCGCACGTAGGTCGTGTTCGCACCGGGCTCCATCCAGATACGCTTCTCGACGACCGCGTCGCCGACGGCATAGGTCCACACGGGCGAGGCACCGTCGAGCCGGAACGACTCGATGTGACGGAAGCCGTCGGGATCGACCGCGCCGCCGGCCCAGCGGCTCGTTGCGAGCGGCCAGCGGCGGCCAGCGTACTCGACCGTCTCGTGGACGTGTGCGCCCAGCACCGTGCGGCTAAGCGGAGGCTGGAGCGCCGCCACCAGCAGGCCGTGATAGCGCCGGGTCGCGATCCCGGCCACCGTGCTGGAGGCGAAGCCGCCGATGCCGTTGGTGCACAGCCACTCGCGGCGCTCCGCCACGTCGAGCTCGCCGCAGATCTCGCGTCCCCAGGCCAGCGTGGTCTCAATGCCCGTGTGAGACACGCCGATCGCGATCACCGGTCCGTGCACCCTCGTGGCCGACCGGCGTGTCCAACCGGCCAGCAAGGAGGACCGAGGTGATGAGCCTGGCAACCATCGGCAGCGAGGCGCCGACCGCGCCGACCCACCAGCCGCTCCGGGGCCAGACGGCGCTCGTGACGGGCGCTTCCTCCGGGATCGGCGCGGGGGTGGCCCGGGCCCTGGCGGCGGCGGGGGCAGCGGTAGCGGTGAACTATGTGACTGGGCCCGAGGCGGCGGAGGGCGTCGTGGCCGAGATTCGCGAGGCGGGCGGCACGGCGATCGCCGTATGCGCGGACGTCTCGCGCGAGCCCGACGTCCAGGCCATGGTCGGCACGGTTGTCGAAACCTGGGGCGCCCTCGACATCCTGGTCAGCAACGCCGGCATCCAGAAGGACGCCGCGATCACGGAGATGACCGTCGCCCAGTGGAACGCGGTCATCGGCGTCAACCTCACGGGGACCTTCCTCTGCGCGCGCGAGGCGACGCGGGCCATGATCCATCAGGGCATCCGGCCCGGCGTCTCGCGGGCGGCCGGCAAGTTCATCTGCGTCTCGTCGGTACACGAAGTCATCCCCTGGGCTGGTCACGTGAACTACGCCGCGTCCAAGGGCGGTGTGAAGCTCCTCATGCAGTCGCTCGCCCAGGAAGTGGCGCCGCACCGGATCCGCGTGAACTCTATCGCGCCCGGCGCCATCCAGACACCCATCAACCGGCCGGCGTGGGAGACACCCGCCGCGTTAGCGTCGCTGCTGACGCTCATACCCTACGGGCGCATCGGCCAGCCGGAGGACATCGGCCGCGCGGTGGCGTGGCTGGCCTCCGACGACGCCGACTACGTCCACGGCCAGACGATCTTCGTGGACGGCGGCATGACGCTCTATCCCGAGTTCGCCCGCGGAGGCTGAGATGTCTGCGACGCTTCGCGGTCACTGGCCGGAATACCTCATCGAGGCCGCCGGGCTGGGGCTGTTCATGCTCGTCGCCTGCATGTTCGGCACGCTGCTAGGACACCCGGCCTCGCCGGTGGTGCTCGCGGTGCCGGACACGCTGGCGCGGCGGGCGCTGATGGGCCTGGTCATGGGGCTGACGGCGATGGGCCTCATTTACTCGCCATGGGGCCGGCGCGCGGGCGCCCACTTCAACCCGGCCACGACCTTGACGTTCTGGCGACTCGGCAAGGTACCGTCGGCCGACGCGGCGCTGTACGGGGTCGCCCAGGCGGCCGGCGGCATTGCCGGCGTCGCCCTGGCGGCCGCCCTGCTCGGTCCACCTCTGGCCGATCCCGACGTCTTCTACGTGGCCACGCTGCCCGGCGCTTTCGGTCCGGTGGGCGCGTTTGCGGCCGAGCTCGCCATCACATTCGTCCTCATGAGCGTGGTGCTGCGCCTGTCGAACTCGCCACGGCTGGCGCCGCTGACCGGCCTCTGCGCTGGCGCGCTGGTGGCGGTCTACATCACGGTGGAGGCCCCGCTGTCTGGCATGAGCATGAACCCGGCGCGGAGCCTGGCCTCCGCGCTGCCGGCGGGGACCTGGGCCACGCTGTGGATTTACTTCACGGCCCCGTCGCTGGGCATGCTGATGGCGGCCGAGCTGTACGTCCGCCGGCACGATCTCGCCGGCGTCTTCTGCGCCAAGCTCCACCACGACACCTCGCAACGCTGCATCTTCCGCTGCCGGTACGCCGACCTGGCGCCGGCGCCAGGAGGCACGGCATGACCACGCACTTCGACGTCATCGTCATCGGATCGGGCGCCGGTGGCGGCACGCTGTTCCACGCGCTGGCCGCCACCGGCAAGCGCATCCTGCTGCTCGAGCGGGGAGGCTACGTGCCGCGCGAGAAGGACAACTGGAGCACGAAGGCCGTCAACCTCGAGGGCAAATACAACACGCGGGAGGCCTGGCGAGACGGCGACGGGCGCGAGCTGCACCCCCACACGAACTACTACGTCGGCGGCAATACCAAGTTCTACGGCGCCGCGCTATTCCGGCTCCGCCGCGAGGACTTCGGCGAGGTCAAGCACTGGGGCGGAGTTTCACCGGCGTGGCCGATCACCTACGAGGAGCTGGAGCCCTACTACACGCGTGCCGAGCACCTCTACCAGGTCCGTGGCGAGCGCGGTGTCGATCCGACCGAGCCGCCCGCCAGCGCGCCGTACCTGCATCCTCCCGTGAGCCACGAGCCGCGCATTCAGCAGCTCAGCGACGACCTCGCGCGGATGGGGCTTCGGCCCTTCCACGTGCCGCTGGGAGTGATGCTCGACGAGCAGGACCCGCACGGCAGCCGCTGCATCCGGTGCGATACCTGCGACGGCCATCCGTGCCTGGTCTCGGCCAAGGCCGACGCCCAGGTGGTCTGCGTCGATCCGGCCCTCGCCCACCCCAACGCGACCTTGCTGACCGGCGCCTATGTCACGCGCCTGGAGACGAGCGCGTCGGGCCGCGAGGTCACGCGAGTCGTCGTGGAGCGCGATGGGGCGGCCGAGGTGTGCTCCGCGGACATCGTCGTGGTCTCTGCGGGCGCGATCAACTCCGCCGCGCTGCTGCTCCGCTCGGCCAACGGCAAGCATCCGCGCGGGCTGGCCAATGGCTCCGACGTAGTGGGCCGGCACTACATGGGCCACGTCAACTCGGTCATGATGGCGCTGTCCCGGTGCCCGAACCCGACCGTCTTCCAGAAGACGCTCGGCCTGAACGACTTCTACTTCGGCTCGCCCGAGTGGTCGTACCCCATGGGGCATATCTCCTTCGTCGGCAAGCTGGACGCCTACACCCTGAGGGCAGGCGCGCCCGCGATTGCGCCAGGCTGGACGCTGGAGCTGATGGCGCGTCACTCGCTCGACTTCTGGCTTACGTCAGAGGATCTGCCCGATCCCGACAACCGCGTCACGCTCGACCGCGACGGGCGGATCGTGCTCAGCTATCGGCCCAACAACGAGGAGGCGCATCGGCGGCTGACCGCCAAGCTGCAACAGCTCATGAAGCAGCAGACGAAGTGCGGCGTGCACGGTCACGAATGCCACGAAGGACTGCTCGCCCGCAGCCTCTACCTGGGGCAGCGCATCCCGCTGGCCGGTGTGGCCCACCAGAACGGCACCGTGCGCTTCGGCCTCGACCCGCAGAACTCGGCGCTTGACGCCAACTGCCGCGCCCACGAGGTCGACAACCTCTACGTCGTCGACGGCAGCTTCTTCCCGTCCAGCGCGGCCGTGAATCCGGCGCTCACGATCATGGCCAACGCCCTGCGGGTGGCCGATCACCTGCGCGCACGGCTCGGCGCATGATCCGCCGGGTAGTCGTCGCACTGCTCCTCGTTATCGGCCTGGCCACGGGCACGGAGGCCCAGAGCCTCGTTCGGGCGGTGGGACCCATCGGCATGACAGTCGGCGACATGGAGCGCTCGATCGCCTTCTACTCAAGCGTGCTCGACTTCGAGAAGGTCTCCGACGTCGAGGTCTGGGGGACCGACTGGGAGCGCCTGCAGGGCGTCTTCGGGCTGCGCATGCGCGTCGTCCGGATACGGCTGGGCGACGAAACGTTGGAGCTCACCGAATACCTGACCCCGCGTGGGCGCCCGATACCGGCCGACTCGCGGAGCAACGATCGGTGGTTCCAGCACGTCGCCATCATCGTCAGCGACATGGACCGCGCCTACGCGCGGCTGCGCGCCCATCGCGTCGAGCACACCTCGCCGGCGCCCCAGCAGCTGCCGGACTGGAACCCGAACGCCGGCGGGATCCGGGCCTTCTACTTCAAGGATCCCGACGGCCACGCGCTGGAGGTGCTGTGGTTCCCGGCCGGCAAGGGCGATCCACGCTGGCACCGGTCCGGAGACCGGCTGTTCCTGGGGATCGACCACACCGCGATCGTCGTCGCCGACACCGAGCGCAGCCTGGCCTGCTATCGCGACACGCTCGGTCTGCGGGTCGTCGGCAAGAGCGAGAACTACGGCCCCGAGCAGGAGCGCCTGAACAACGTCTTCGGCGCCCGCCTGCGGATCACCACCCTGAGAGCCTCGGCCGGCCCCGGCGTCGAGTTCCTGGAATACCTCACGCCGCGGGACGGGCGCCCGGCCCCGGCGGACGCGCGCGCCAACGACCTGACGCACTGGCAGACGGCACTCGTCGCCGACGATGCGGAGGCCGTGCGCCGCGCGACGCGGGAGAACGGGTGTGCGATGCTGTCGCCGGGGGTGGTGATGCCGGAGGCGCCGATGCTCGGGTTCGGGCGTGCCCTGCGGCTGCGCGATCCCGACGGCCACGCGCTGCAGGTGATTCAGCCCTGAGGCGCCCGCTCCGCGGGCGCGAGCGTCCACGTACCAGCGCCGTGGGCAGGCCACGGCCCAAGGGAGAGGAACCATGGCTGAGGACTTCGAGTACGTCTCGCGTGCACGCCTGGAGTTTCGCGACGGCTACCGCCGCGCTTTCCTGGGCGACGTTCCGGAGCCGGTGACCTACGGCGTGCAGGGCAAGCTCCGCGAGTACTACGGCGCCAAGGAAGGGCCGCCGATCGCGTCCACCCTCGACCACATCGTCGCCGCCGTCGCCGGCTGAATGTACGGCACCCTGCGTGGCGCCCTGGCAGGGCGCAAGATCCCGTTCGACCGCGACAGCTACGTCGCGACCGTCGAGGGCCGCATTTCGGGCATCGGCAAGACGATCCGCATCACGTCGATCCACGTCCACTATGACGTGGCCGTTCCACCCGACGCCAGGGAGGCGACCGAGCGGGCGCTGGCCGTTCACGTCCACGGGTGTCCCGCGCACCAGAGCGTAAAGGACGCCATCACGATCACCTGGGACGCCACGCTGCGCGTCGACGGGCGCACGATCGAGGTCCGGGAGGACGCGGACACCGCAGCCACCTAGCAACGCTCGAGCCTGGCCGCAGCAGCGTCAGGCCTGCGCGCGGATGTCCGACTCGATCTGCATCGCTTCGGAGAGCGTGTTCAGCGTCGTGTAGTGGTCGACGACTCCGAGAATCTCGAGGAGATCGCGGTCGGTGTCGCCGCCTGACGGAGCGCCCGCGTGTAGTACTCGATCATGTAGCGGCCGCGCGTGGCCATCGCCACGGCGAGCGCGACCCGACGCTTGTCACGGGCCGGCAGCGCGCCGTCGCGCATGAGCGCCACCTCCTTGCGCCAGGTGGCCCCGAGATAGTGCGCGTTGCGGGAGAGGATCCGCCACAGGATCGGCACCGCTGACTGGCCCAGCGCGGCTCGGGCCCACGCCGCGATGTCCTCGAGGATAGCCGCGACCTCGGGATCGCCAGGCCCCTCGGCCGGGCCGATCAGGCTCGTCTCGCCGTCGAGCGACTCGAGGAGCAGGGCCGCGGCGACGGTGGCCAGGGAGCGGGCGTGCTCGGTGACAGCTCCGTCACGCCGACCTCGTCCACACCCAGCCGCGGCGGCCACGTGGGAGTCGATTCAGGCGTTCGCGATGGACACGGCCGTCGCGATGAGCTCCCGCTGCAGCGGCGTGAAGTCGCCACGTTGCATCAGGGCACGTGACCGGTTCCAGTTCGCCTCGAGCAGGTCGGCGGAATGGCCCATGCAGCGCCAGATGTTGGAGATCTCGGTCGCGCCGAAGACCGTCCGCTCGCGGCGCAGCGCGGCGTCGAAGATCTCCCGGACCCTTCCGGTCACCGCGGCAGGGTCGACCATGCGGATCGTCGTCATACGTTCTCCTCGGTCAGGTGAGTGTTCACAGCGTTGTGACACACGCGGGCACCGGGCGGGCACAATGTCCGTGGCCGCCCGCCGGACCGGGCGGGGCCAGGAGGGAACCGATGCGCCACCGTATCCTCGCGCTCGTCGCGGTCGCGCTCGTCGTCGGGGTCGTCGCGCCGGGGCTGGCCCCAGCAGCGGTTGCGCCCTTCGACGCCAAGGCCTTCGCGGAGGCCCAGGACGCTGGCCGCGGCATCGTCGTGTTCGTCCACGCGCCCTGGTGACCGGTCTGCAAGCAGCAGAAGCCTGTCGTGGACAGGCTCTCGAACGATCCGCGCTTCGCGAAGGTCGCCGTGTACCAGGTCGACTTCGATTCGAGCAAGGAGCTGCTCAGGCGCTGGAAGGTGAGCCAGCAGAGCACGCTGCTGGCCTTCAAGGGCAAGACGGAGGCGATGCGCTCGACCGCTGTCACCGACCCCGCAGACATCCAGAAGCTCTTCGAGGCGGCCCTTTAGGGTACCTGGCTCGTGGGTGCGGTGGTCCTGAGCTTCGCGGCGGGCAACCTCTCGGTGCTGTCGCCGTGTGTGCTGCCGCTGCTGCCGATCGTCGTCGCCAGCGCGCTGCAGGAGCGACGCTCTGGTCCGCTCGCGCTCGCAGCCGGGCTCGTGGCCTCGTCGACGGCCACGGGCCTGTTCTTCGCCTCGCTCGGCTTCACGCTCGGCCTCGAGCGTGACGTCGCCCGCGGCCTGGCCGCGGCGATAATGGCGCTCGCCGGTGCCGTCCTGCTGGTGCCGAGGCTCCAGGACCTGGCGGCGCGCCTCGCGGCGCCGCTCGCGAGAGGGGCGGGCGCCCTGATCGCGCGGCGGCCGGGCGGCCTCGGCGGCCAGGTCGTGCTCGGCGCGCTGCTCGGCGCGGTCTGGACGCCGTGCACGGGCCCGACGCTGGCGGCCGCGATCGCGCTGGCGGCGCAGAGCGAGGACCTGTGCCGCGCGGCGGCGGTCATGCTGATGTTCAGCCTCGGCGCGGTCGCGCCGATTCTGGTCCTGGCGTACGGCTCCCGCCACGCCGCGCTCCGCCGCGGCGTCCCGCTGACTGGACTGGCCGCGCTCGGCAAGCCGACGCTGGGGGTGTTGCTGCTGCTCGTCGGCGCTGTCGTGCTCACCGGCGTCGACAAGGTCGTCGAGGCCTGGCTGGTGGACCACATGCCCGGCTGGCTGCTCGAGCTCACCACCACGATCTAGTCACCACGGTCGAGAGCCGCGTGAATCCGTGGCGCGGAGGGAGGCTGTCATGCGGATTGCTCTCGGGCTCGTCGTCATGCTCCTGGTCACGGCCCCGGACGCGCTGGCCGACACCGGGCTCGTCACCGTGCGCAGCGCGCACAGCGTCGCCGAGACGCTGGACCGCCTCGAGCAGGCCGCGCGCGACGCCGGCGCCGTGATCGCCGCGCGCATCGATCACGGTGCCAATGCGGCCAAGGCCGGCCAGACGCTTCGCCCGACCGCCCTGCTGCTCTTCGCCAATCCGAAAGCCGGCACGCCGCTCATGCAGGCCCGACAGACGTTCGGCATCGACCTGCCGCTGAAGGCGCTGGCGTGGGAGGACGAGCGCGGACAGGTCTGGCTGACCTACAACGCGCCGGCGTACCTGGCCGCCCGTCACGACGTCCCCGCCGCCGCGCTCGAGCCGGTGCGTCAAGGGCTTGAGCGGCTCGTCGAGCGCGCCACGCGCTGATTGGGATGGGGGCGCGGATCTGGCCCCCATCCGGAGGCGACGCCGCGGCGTCAGCGGTGCACGAGGGTACCAGGTCGGTGAGCGCGTGCACGACCTGCTCCGCCCCGAAGCCGAGCTCCTCTGACGGCTCGGCCGCGCTGCGCTGGATCCAGAAGGTACGCAGGCCCGCCGAAGCCGCGCCGGCGCCGGCGGCGTTCGACGACACGAACCCCAGCTCTGCGTTGCTCACGGCCAGTCGCTCCGGCGCCAGGTTGTAGACGCGCGGCTCGGCTGGAAGATCTTGACTTCCTCGACGCTGACGACGTGGTCGAGGAGCGGCAGGATGCCGGCGCTGCGCGCGGCCGCCTCCAGCCTGGTGGGCTCGCGGTTGGAGAGGATGGCGAGCCGGAAGCCCAGCGCCTTCAACGCTTGGCGGCCCGGCTTCACGTCGGGAAAGGCGTCAGGGTCTCGAGCAGCCGGGGACGGGCCTCGGAGGTCAGCGCGAGCCCCAGGCTCTTGCAGGCGTGGACGAGCCCGTCCTCGGCGAGCCGCCAGAAATCGCGGTGACGGCCCATCAGGCTGCGCCAGACGCTGTACTGCAGAATCCGGCTCCCGTCTCGGGACGCGCGCTCCTCAGCGGCGCGCACGTCGATCGCTGACGAGGTCGGCTGCTGTTGCTCGCGTGCGGCGATCGCGCGGCGCGCGAGGACTATCAGCTCGTGCAGCTCTTCGGCCAGAGGCCGGCGGTGCCACGCCCGCTGCCGAGCTCATCCAGGCGGAGAAGTCGTGTTCGCGGATGCCCCGTGGTCAACGCGGCAACACGGAATGTGGGATGAAGACCTACCGATGGAACTTCGGGAGCACCTGAAGTTCGCCGCTGACCGCCGAGGTCGACCGGCATGCGTCGGCGATGTCGAGGCGACGACGAGTCAGGGAATCGCCGCGTTCTGGTTCCATCGGCCGTCTCACTGCCGGCAGGGCTTGATCGTCGCGATGGCCGGGAGCGCGTCGGGGGGCACGAAGACCGCGAGATAGCCGTCGGCGGGCGCGAGGCGAATGAAGTCCACCTGGCGGAAACCGACCGCCGCCATCTCGCACCGCAGTAACGGCGGCGGCGTCCCGTGCTTCTCGGTGCGCCTGTCCACATCGACCACCGCGACGCGAGACCCCGCGGCGAGCGAACCCCAGAGGCGGTAAAGGAATTCGTAAGGGTTTTCGATCTCGTGGTACATGTGCGCGAGGATCGCGACATCGACCGCGCCTGGTGGCAGCCTGGGATCCCGCGGCTCGCCTCGGATGATGTGGACGTACGACATTCCCTCACGTCGCAATCGACCCTCCAGTCGCTCCAGGTACTCGCGCTGGATGTCTTCGGCGTAGATCGTCGCCGCCTCGCCCAGCCGGCGAGCGAGCCGCATCGTGTAGTAGCCGTCGCCCGCTCCAATGTCGGCGACTCGCATGCCCTCGCGGATGCCTAGCCGGTTCAGGACTCGCTCGGCTTCTCCGTGGCGGTCACGAACCTCTTCGCTCGAGTACCTGGGCGAGACGACACTGGCCACCGGCCGGTCGGGCTTCGGGAAGCGATCGGCATCGACCGCGAGCGCTGGATCGAGACAGACCGTTGCGGCGAGGGCCGCAGCGGCGAGGAGACGAACGCTCCTGATGCCCATCGGCCAGGAGCACGGCTCACCGACGGGTGCCGACGAGTGTCACCATGCCAACCGATGCCGCATGACGCTCGACCGTGAACGCGGCCTTCTCGAGTCGCCGGACAACGGCGTCAGGCGCGAGCCGCAGCTTGCTGTACACACCCTTGCGGAAGTGCCATCCGTCGGACTGGCGCATCCAGATGAGATCGTGAACCCTCACATGGCTGGGTTCATACTCGAGGAAGCAGGTCATGATCAGATCATCGGAGCTGCAGAGCGGGATGAAGCGGTCGAGATCGTGCAACGGTCCGCTGAGATCGCGGAACGTGAGGACGAATCGGCCTCCGATGGCGAGGCGAGTCCCGACGCCCGTGAACACCCGATCGAGGTCGCCTTCGTGATCGAGGTGCGACAGCGTATCGCCCATGCACACCACGAGCTCGACTCCCGTCGGTCCGAGCGTGCCGATGTCGCGAATATCGCCCTCAAGCGGCGTGATCGGCAGGCCGTGCGCTCGCTCACTCAGCTCGGCCAGGAGCCGAGGACTGAAGTCGATCGCCAGCACCCGGAATCCGAGGCGCGCCAGCGCGATGGACTGAAACCCCGAGCCGCAGCCGAGATCCACCGCCAGACCGCCATTCGGCCGGAGGGTGATACCGACACGCTCGAGCAACGCTTGCTGTTCGGCGACCTTGGCCTCGAACTCGCCGAACATGCGTGAGTAGTACTGGGAGAGCACCGCGTCGTAGTGCTCGCGCACGGCTCCCATGGTCGCCGTCAGTGCCGTCCCACGGAGGTCGGTCCGCCCGTCAGCGAGTCCTCTGCGCAGCATGGAGGACGGCGATGATCGTCATGCTGTCCACGATCTCTCCCGTGCGCACCATTCTCAAGGTCTCCGGGAACGAGAAGGGCACGGCCTCGATGAATTCCGTCTCGTCCGGGGCGAGCGCAAGCTTCGTCAGCTCCTCGCCCAGGAACAAGTGCGCCGTCTCGTCCATGATGCTCTTGCTGGTGTGATAGGTGCTCACATGAGTCAGCCGCGCGGCACGGAAACCGGTCTCCTCGGCAAGCTCGCGCTGGGCCGCCATCTCGACCGACTCTCCGACATGGACACCGCCGGTCGGCATCTCCCAGGTCGCCCGGCGCGCCACGTACCGGTACTGCCGGACCAGGAGGACGGTATCGGGATCGAGGAATGGGAGAACGCCCACGCACTCGCCGCAACTCACCACGCCGTAGATCGTGGTGCGTCCATTGGGCAGCTCCACGAGATCCTCACGCAGGGACAGCCAGGGATTCTGATACAAGGGTCGCGTGGATACCGTCTTCCAGGGGGTCTCTGAGAGGCGCTTCATCCCGTCCGCTCCAGTAGGAATGTGCGGGTGTGCCGTGGAGCGCCGTCGCCTGGTGCCGCCAGCTCGGCGCGCAGCCGGTCGAGATCCTCCGGGGTGTCGATGTCGTACCAGGTCGGAAGGCACCCGACCTGGAGCCCCTTCGCGGTGGCGCGCCGGATGGTCTCCGCCAGGACGGCGCTCGTGCTCCATGCCATCGCCTCGAACAGCTCACGGTGCATGGCTCGGAGGCCGATCAGGTAATAGCCGCCATCCCGGGTGGGGCCCAGCACCACGTCAACCCCGGGCCTCGTCAGGAGGTCGACCGCTTGCTGCAAGAAGCCGACTGGCAGCGTCGGTGTGTCGCTATCGATAGCCATGGCGGCCTGATGGCCTCTGCTCAGGAGTTCGCCCAGGCAGTGCGCCAGCCGGTCGCCTAGACCGGCACCCCGCTGCTCGACGAGCACGAAACCCGGCGCCATCTCTTCGAAGAATGCCCTTGCTGTGGCGGGCGTGTAGGCGATCGCCAGGCTGGCCGCCTTCAGCTTCGCGACCTGCTCGATCTTGTCGAGAAGAAAGCGGCGGTAGAGCTCCGCGGCGTCCGCACGCGAGAGGGGAGGAGACAGCCGAGTCTTGACCTCTCCCGCCTGCGGCGCCTTGGCCATGATCGCGACGGCGGCGATCTTCACTACTTCACGACCTGCGGTGGTGTCGGCTGATGCGGGAAGCTCAGGACGTCGGTGGTGTTGCACTGGTGGTCGGCCACCACGAAGTGCCAGTGGCGCGGCTCGCCCGGGGCCTTCGCGCTGTCGACCTCGAGCTGGTAGACGCCGTTCGGATAGTTGGACTTGAGGCTCCACACCCAGCGGGGCGGCGTCATCGCGAACGCCTGCCCCGTCGCCGCGTTGAACGCCATGACCTGGGGCCCCAAGTCGCCGTTGGGGTCGCTCACCTCCAGCTTCACGACCGCTTTGCCCTTCGGCTGCGTGGCGGCGACGAACTGGACGCGCTTGATGACCGGATCGTTGGCGCGCGTCGGCTCGGGCACGAGTACGACGTCGATCTGCAGCGCCTTACCGGTCTCGACCTTGACGGGGTTCGGCTTGTAGATGTAGCCGCTGGCGTAGACGTGGAGCCCATACTGACCGCCCTCGGACAGCTCGATGCGGAAGCGGCCGCTCGCATCGGCGACCGCCCCGCGGTCCCAGCGGTTGTTGTGGATCTCGCCCTTCTCGAGCAACGCCAGGCCGGCGAGCGGCTGACCCTCCTTGGTCCGCAGCGTGCCCGTGATCAGCGTCGCGGCGTCGGCGGCCAGCGGCAGTGTGATCACGATGACCCAGAGTGCCAGTGAGCCGACCACGAGCATGCGCATGTCGGATGTCTCCTTCATCTACGGTAACCCGGCATCGACGGTACGCCGGCCGTCCGCGGCGAGCCTCCCACCGGCCGGCCGACGAGGTGCGACATCAAGAACGCGATGACGTCAGCGATCGGGGGTGAATCCCACGCGAGGGATGGCTGTCCCGGACGGTGACCGGCGATGAAACCTTCGAGCGACTGCCCCCGGCCGTCGACGACGCGCGGGAAGCGGGCGGTCACCCTCGCGACCGTGGCGGCGGCGTGGCAGGCGCCGCACCGGCGCGCGTAGACGCGTTCTCCTCGCGCCACGCTCGCCGACAGGGCATGCAGGCGCGTCTCGAACACGGGCTGACCGGCGACGATGCCTGGCGCGACCGGAACACCGGCGCCGCGCCAGGTCAGGTACGCGGTGATGGCGACGGCGACGCGCTCCGGATCGCGACGCCCGTAGTGGCGCCTGACCGCCTCGGCGTTCGCCTGGAGCAGCGTCATCACGCGACCGTCGGGCGGCGGCAGCGCACGATATTTCGGAAAGGACGCCGCCCAGCCCAGCGTTTCGCCGGGATCGTGATGGCAGGTGGCACAGGCGACCGGATTGCCGGGCTCCGGTGAGGTGCTCCAGTGGTGCTCGCCTTCCGCCACGAGTCCCGCCGCGCCCGTGAGCGCCGTGGCGCCCACCGGCCCGGCTCCGAGCACGAGCAACGCCACCGCGATGGCGCTGATCATGGACGCCCGCCGGCGCGCGCCGAGTCCGCGGTGCGCCCAGACGCGGCGTGGACGAGCGTGAGGGTGCCGACCGCGAGGAACCCCGTCGCATAGAGCACGAGGAAGGGCACGGCGGCGTAGCCCTGGTAGACGAAGTAGAGCCAGGCGCTCCAGGCGGAGTAGAGGCCGAGCACGATCTCGATGCAGGCGCCCCACCGACGGCCGTCCGCGTACCCCCTGCCACGCCACTGGCCGCCGCCCGGTCCGATGCCGAACTTCGGCGTGCGCACGAACTCCAGGTCGTTCCTCCGCAGCGCACCCAGCACGGCCAGGCTCGTGCTCCATGCCACGCCGACGCCGATGATCATGAGCGCGGGCAGCCGCCATGCGCGACGAAGCCAGCCGGGATCGAGCACCCACTGGGCGTAGAGCAGCAGGAAGCCAGGCCCGAGAACGCCCAGAGTGAACGTGAGGCTGACGCCGAGCAGGACGTTGCCCTCCGGCGCCAGCTCCGTGGCGCCGAGCAGTGGCACCGACAGCAGGACGACGGTGAGCATAGCGGGATGGATCGCGTAGTAGGTGAGATGCATGAACGCCTGGTACTTGATCCAGGGCGAGAGCGGCGCGCGCGCGACCATCGGCCCGAGCTTCAGGGCCGTCTGGATGGAGCCCTTGGCCCAGCGTCGCTGCTGGGACTTGAATCCGCTGATGAGGACGGGCAGCTCCGCCGGGCACACGAGATCCGGACGATAGACGATCTGCCAGCCGCGCAGCTGGGCGCGATAGCTCAGATCCAGATCCTCGGTTAGCGTGTCGTGCGTCCAGCCGCCCGCGTCCTCGATCGCGGCTTTGCGCCACACGCCAGCCGTCCCGTTGAAGTTGAGGAGCAGGTTGCCCCAGGAGCGGGCCGATTGCTCGACGGCGAAGTGGCCGTCGATCCCCAGCGCCTGGGCCACCGTGAGCAGCGAGAAGTCCCGGTTGAGGTGCCCCCAGCGCGCCTGGACCACCGCGACCCGGGTGTCGGCGAGGTGCGGGATGGTCTTCCGGAGAAAGTCGGGCTCCGGCAGCGCGTCGGCATCGAAGATGGCCAGGAACTCGCCGTGCGCCTCTTTGAGGCCGGCCGCCAGCGCGCCCGCCTTGAATCCCGTGCGGACGCGGCGTTGGAGGTGGACGATCGTCAGCCCGCGCGCGCGGAGCCGCGCCGCCGTCTCGGCGACGATCTCACTCGTGTCGTCGGTGGAGTCGTCGAGGACCTGGATCTCCAGACGGTCGAGGGGATAGTCGAGCGTGCCGACTGCCTCAAGCAGGCGGCGCGCGACGTAGCGCTCGTTGTAGAGCGGCAGCTGCACGGTCACCGGCGGCCACTCGGCCGGAGCCCCGGGCGTGACCATGGCGCGGCCGCGGTGCCACCAGTGGACGGCGAGCAGGACGTAGGCGTTGAGACCGTACAGAAAGAGCGCGACCACCGCGACAAGGTACAACGCCCCGACGACGAGGCTCACGTGGTCCTCGGCGCGATGGCGACGGGCACGCGCTGCCGGAGCGCGCGCCAGCCAGCCCACAGCAGCAGCGCATAGAGCGGGCCATACTCGGCCAGCCATGCCCACCAGGGGATCGGCGCCGGCTCGACGACATAGCTCATGTACGAGAGGGTCACGCCGCCGCTGAAGTAGAGCCAGGCCGGCCAGCGGTGGAAGCAGAGGAACGGGATGATCCACACCGCGTACCACGGGTGCATGCCGGTCGGCACCAGCAGCAGGTACGTGGCGACGGCCAGCGCGCCCGCCCTGATCATGCCGCCCGGCTCGCCGCCGTTCGCCCGGCCGATTCCCACGAGCGCGACCGCCATCACGCCGAAGAGCAGCGCCATGGCGACGGCCCGCGCAAGCTCCCCGCTCAGTCCGAGCGGGTACGTCACGAGTGCCCGCAGGCCGATGTTGTGATCCTCCGCGCTGCCGAAGTACTCGGGAAGAAATCCGAGCGCGCCGAGGCCGACGTCGGCGGCGTGCGGCAGATATCCCAGCGCGACCGTGGCGGCCACGGCCGTCGGGAACCGCCAGTCGCGCGGCCGCCACCAGGCGGCCAGCAGCACGACCGGATACAGCTTCAGCAGCACGGCACCGCCCAGCGCGACGCCGGCGCGCACGGACGAGCCCTGCTGGCGCCAGGCGAGCGCCGCCAGCACGAGGGGGATCATCACCAGGTCGGCATGACCGGCCTGGGCCCCTTCGAAGACGGCGAGCGGGGACCAGGCGTAGACGATCGCCGCCGTCGGCGTCACACCCGCCCGCCGGAGCAGCACGAGGAGGAGCGCGACGGTGACCACGTCGGTCGCGAGAATGAACGCCCGCCACGCTGGGAGACTGTCCGGCGCCACCCGGGCCATCAGCGCGAAGGCGGCCTGAGACCCTGGTGGATAGACCGTCGGTTTCGTGGGCCGATTGATGTTGGGGTAAATCGTCTCGTCACGCAGCGCCGCGAGCTCGGGGGCCGAGGGCGGATACCGGTACGGGCTGATGCCCGCTCGCTGCACGCGACCGTCCCACAGGTACCGGTAGACGTCGGATGAGAGCACGACCGGACTCACGAGGACGCTCACCCGGAAGAGCAGGCCGAACGCGAGGATCAGACCGAGAACCACCCGGTCGTCGTCGCCGCGGAAGGCGAGCGACGTGGCGACCAGATAGAGGAGGAACAGGCTACCGAAGAGGGCGATGTAGGCCAGATGCGGATGGGTGGCGTGGGCGACGAACCGCGGCAGGCCCAGGGCATAGCCGAGCGCGCTGGCGACGCCGAGGATTCCGATGATCCAGCGCGCCAGGGCTCGCCCACTCAAGCCGCCCGCTCCGCCGTCACACCGCGTACTGCACGACGCGCGCCCACCCCTGACCCGCGGCCGCCCGGCGGCGCAGGGCCGGCTCGAGCACGCGATCGACACCGAGGACGCGCCCGGCCCCGGCGAACGCGAAGCAGAAGAGCGGGAGCGAGAGCAGCGGCCAGATCCAGTACCACTCCCCTGGCACGTTGAAGGCCCCGAGCGCGATGTTCACCTGCCAGAGGAAGCCGGCGAGACCGGCCAGTCGTGTCAAGATCCCAAGCAGGAGCCCCAGACCCAGCGCGAGCTCGATCGCGAAGGTCTGCAGCGCGAAGAACGAGAAGTTCGGGAGCACAACGTGCTGCAGGAAGGCGGCGTACCAGCCGAACGCCGGGCTGGCGATCTCCTTCTGGATGAAGCCTTCCAGCCACCCGTAGTTGTTCCAGGGTGCCTTCTGCAGGGCCATGTCGAGGAAGAGCACGCCGTAGGCGATCCGGAAGACGGCGAGCGGCCAGCCGGGAACGAGGACGCCCAGGCCCAGTCGGTCGCGCGACATGGTCAAATGCTCCACCGAAGCCCGCAGCCGCGACACGGGTCGGGCGGCTTTTCGCTCTCGAAGTCGGTGCGAAATCGGCGATACCGCTCCCCGTTCCAGATCTCGGCAAACGGTTGCCGGAACGCGTTGCCGAGCACCAGGGCCTCATAGTCACGAGCCACCCACGGCGAGATGCAGCACGGCAGGACGTTGCCGTTGGCAGTCACGTAGCTCAGGGTCCACGGCCGCTGGCAGCCCGCCCAGGGGCGTGCGCCCGCGGCCTGCCCGCTGAGGCTCGCCAGCGGTGTCGTCAGCCCCGAGGCGTGGAGCACGAGCCCGAGCGCGCGCGCCAGCTCCTCGGTTCGCGCGAGCAGTTCCTGCTCCTGCTCACGCAGCCTCCCGTGCAGCGCGTTGTCAGCGGTGGCCATTCCCAGCTCGTTGAAAACGAGCCGCTGCACGTAGACCTCCGCGACACCCACCCCGGCGGCCAGTCGCACGAAGGTCGGTAGCTCCTGGAGGTTGACCCGGGTCGCCGTGAACCAGAGCGAGACACGCGGCGCCTCCCGGCTCCGCTCCCGCTCGAGTTCCACGAGCCTCCGCACGTTCGTCACCACACGATCGAACTGGTCGACGCCGCGGATCCGCCGGTAGGTCTCGGCTGTCGCCGCGTCCATCGAGACCCGGTACTCGTCGAGACCGCTGTCGGTGAGCTTGAGCGCGCGCGCCTGCGTGAGGCTGATCGCGTCGGAGTTGAAGAGGACGGTTGCCGCCCGGGACTTGAGGTAGATCACGATCTCGAAGATCTCGCGGTTGAGCAACGGCTCGCCGATGCCGTGAAGGACGACTCGCTCCAGCACCGGGAATTGCTCGGTGATGGCCTTCACCTGCGCCAGCGTGAGGTCGGCTGGCGGCTCGAGGCGCCGGAACGTCCGGATGCACGTCTGGCACTTCGAGTCGCAGCGATTGGTCGTCTCCAGGTAGAGCGATCGCGGCAGCGAGGGGACCACGGGCGGGCGGTGGTGGGCAGCAGCCATGGGCCGACGGCTCAGCGAGCCGAGACGAGGGTGGTGCAGGCGCTGCTCATTTTCGGAAGGTCCTCCCGCTTCGTGCGCTCCCACTCGAGCACGATCCGCTCTCCCCGCGTGAAGGGACAGTACGGATCCGGAGCATCGAGCCCTCCCGCCAGCGCGCGGCGGCCGGCGCAGCCGCCACGACAGGGACAGTCGACGCACGCAGCCGGGACTCGCCGCGCCTCTACAAACTCGGCAGTCTCGACGATGGCCGTGCCGAGCCGCGTCAGATCCGCGAGCCGGAGGCGGCTCGCCGGCCAGTACGTACACGGCATCACCATGCCGTCGGGCGCAACCCGGACGGTAGTGCGCCCGCAGCCCGGCCCCACGAAGTCGGGCAAATCGAGCACGGCAGCCAGCACGGGCTCGGTCGTGGCAACCAGGCGCGTCGCCTCCGAAAGAAGCCGAAAGCCACGCCAGAAGTGCTCGTAGGTCAGCGTGAAGCGGTCCGTCTTCGCCGGCTGATAGATGTTGACGCGAAGGTGAGCCGCGAAGCTTGCCGCCAGGCGCGCGAGCTCGGCCAGGCGGTCGTAGTTGATGCTCATCATGACCGCGGTCACGGTGACCGGCACCCCGAGCCCAACGCAGCGTTCGAGTCCACCGATGACCGTCCGCCAGTTCCCGGCGCCCCGGAACGCGTCGTGTTCACTCTCGGACGGGAAATCCAGCGAGAACTCGACACTGTGGAAGCGCTTGACCGACACGTCGTCGAGGGTCTGGATGCTGAGGCCATTGGAGGTGATGCTGGTCCTCAACCCGCGTCCCCATAGATAGTCGAGAATCGGCGCGTACTCGCCGTGGAGGCCGTTCTCGCCCACGCCGAGGTTCATCGAGCGCACGGGAATGCTCTCGCAGATCTGCTGCACATCTCGAAGTGCCAGCCGCTTCACGACCCTGTCCGGCCGATAACAGTGCGGGCATCGGAGATTGCATTCGTTTGTGAGCCCGAGCCCGACGGACAAGGCCATGGCGTTACCGCCTCCACGCATACCGCACCGTCGTGAGCAGCAGATGGTAACCGGCGAGCACACTGCCCGTGAACGTCCCAGCGACTTTCGAGCGGCCCAGGCGCTGGCGACAGCTCACGGGCACCTCGACAATCCTGTAGCCGTGCCGCGCGGCCTTGACGACCATTTCCACGGGCCACCCGTACGTTTTGTGCTCCATGCGGAGTTCGCGAAGGCTGCGTGCCGGAATCGCCCGGAAGGGGCCGATGTCGGTGAGCCGAAGCCCGTACAGTAGGCGCACCAGCGCTGTCACGACCCGGTTGCCGACCCGTTGTTGCAGCGTGAGAGCGCCTCGCGCCGCGCCGCCCACACGCGATCCCAGGACCAGGTCGGCGTTTCCCGCGAGCACGGGACCCAACACGCGGGGCAGTTCGGCCGGATCCTCGTTGCGGTCACCGTCGAGAAAGACGAGGATGTCCGTGTCTCCTGCGGCCAATGCACCGGCCCGGCAGGCGGCTCCGTAGCCGCGGATCGGCTCGCGGACCACCCGGGCGCCGGCGGCAGCCGCTATCTCCGCGGTGCGGTCGGTACTGCCGTTGTCGACGACAATGATCTCATCGACCAGATCACGCGGTACCTCGCAGACGACACCGCCAATGGCGGCTTCCTCGTTCAATGCCGGGATCACCACAGTGACTCGCACTTTGCCTCTGTGCGCTGGAGTATGGCCCCAGGGGGGGCGTGGCTCAGTTGTTACAACCGTGTGAAATCATCGGTGTCGCAGGCCCTGGCCCATTCGACGACAGGATCCATCAGTAACAGCGGTCAACGGACGAAATCAATTATCTACACCCCGAGTACAGGGGGATCGGAACTCTTCGGGGTATTACGCGCGGGCTGTCTGAAGCATCCGGTTGGCAGGCTCAGGCCGCTCGTTTCTGACCACGTGGCCCAGACCGGTTCGACGGCCCCCTATTGCGGTCCGGGTCCGTTCTCGAACAATCGCCCGAAATCCTTGAGCGCTCGGCGGTCACCGCTCATTCTCACGCGACCGCTCTCCACCGCCTGCGCCAGAGACAGGCGCCCACTCGCGACCGCCAACAGCGTCGGGATATCGAGCACAGGTGTGGCGTCGGCGGGCGCCGCTTCGAGGCTCACCGTGGTCCCCGCGCGTCCACCCGCCACATGCAGGACAGCCTCGCGGCGACCTTCTTGTACGCGGAGCAGGAACCGCCGGCCCGGGGATGGCCGGCGCCGGGCTAGCGCATCGAGGGCAAGGCGCATCCACTCGGGCTCGGCGCGTTCACCCTGACGGCGCGGAAGGAGGAACCGGCCACCATCGCCCCGGCCGCGCTGGGCATCTCGTCGGCGCTCGGGAACTTCCCGATCCCGGCCAGGCACTCCTTCGCGCCTTCAGTGTGACGGGCGGATGTCCGACTCGATCTGCATGGCCTCCGACAGCGTGTTGAGCGTCGTGTAGTGATCGACGACGCCGAGAATCTCCAGCAGATCACCGTCGGTGTCGCCGGCGTGGCGGAGCACCGCGGTGTGGTACTCGACCATGTAGCGCACCCGCGTCGCCATCGCCACGCCCAGCGCCGCCCGGCGCTTGTCGCGGCCCGTCAGCTCGCCCCCGGCCATCAGCTTGGTCTCCTTGCGCCACGTCGCGCGGAAGTAGTGGACGTTGTGGGCGAGGATCCTCCAGATCGTCGGCACCGTCGTGCGTCCGAGCGCCGTCTGGCCCCACGCCGCCACCTCTTCGAGCAGCGCCTCGACCTCCGGGTCCTTGGTGCCGGGGCCGAGCGGCGGGATCAGGCTCCCCTCGCCGTCGAGCGACTCCAAGAGCAGCGCGGACGCCGTGGTGGCCAGTGCCCTCGCGTGCTCGGTGACGCCCATCAGCTCCGTCACTCCTACCTCGCTCACGCCCAGCCGCATCACGGCGGCCACGTGCGAGTCGATTCAGTAGTGACAGGCGTTGGCGATGGAGACCGCGGTCGCGATGAGCTCCCGCTGGAGCGGCGTGAAGTGGCCGCGCTGCATCAGGGCCCGCGAGCGCTCCCAGTTGGCCTCCACCAGCGCGGGCGAGTGGCCCATGCAGCGCCAGATGTTGGAGATCGCGGTCGCACCGAAGACCGTCCGCTCGCGGCGCAGCACCGCGTCGAAGATCTCTTTGACCTTTCCGGTCACCGTGGCGGGGTCGACCATGCGAATCGTGGTCATGGCACGAGGGGAAGGAGGTCGGTGAGCGCGTGCACCACGTGCTCGGCGCCGAAGCCGAGCTCCTCGGGCGGCTCGACCGCGCTGCGCTGGATCCAGAACGTTCTGAGACCGGCCGAGGCGGCGCCGGCCACGTCCCACGAGTTCGACGACACGAATCCGAGCTCCGCGCGGGTCACGCCCATCCGCTCGGTCGCCAGCGCGTACACGCGCGGGCTCGGCTTGAAGACCTGCACCTCCTCGACGCTGACGATGCGGTCGAGCAGGGGCCGGATGCCCGCGTGCTGCGCGGCCGCCTCCAGCATCTTCGGCTCGCCGTTGGAGAGGATGCCCAGCCGCAGGCCACGGGCCCGCAGGGCCTCGAGCCCCGGCTTCACGTCGGGGAACGCGGCCAGGCGCAGGTAAGCCTCCAGCAGTGCCGCGCGGGTGTCGTCGGTCAAGGTCAGCCCCAGGACCTTGCAGGCGTAGCCGAGCCCGTCCTCGGTGAGCCGCCAGAAGTCGCGGTAGCGGCCCATGAGGCTGCGCATCATGCTGTATTGCAGCTGCTTGGTCCGCCACAGCTGGGCCAGGGCAGCGCCCTTGCCGGGAAAACGCTGCTCGCACAGCGCGGTGACGGAAAACACGTCGAACAGCGTGCCATAGGCATCGAAGACGAACCCCCTGATGGTGCTCATCGGCGCGTGAGGACCTCCAGCGTGACCTTCACGATGTCGTCGAGCGCCGCGAGGTCGGGAGCGGCCTTGGCCATGACCGACAGCCCCTGGGCGCTGCTGGTGAGGAAGCGGGCCAGTGCCCTCGGGTCGCGGGCCGGGTCGATCTCGCCGGCCGCCTGGGCCCGCAAGATCGCGCGGTGAAAGGCCGCCTCGATGCGGCACAGCGTCGCACCGATGCGGCTCGTGCTCGGCGCGTCGCGGGCGCCAAGCTCGGTGGCCGAGTTGGTGACCAGGCAGCCGCGCGGCCGCCCGCGCTCGCGGGCCGCCGCCACCTTCAGACGGAAGAACCGCCGGATGGCGGCCAGCCCGGATCCGGGCGCGTCGAGGGCCGCCAGCAGCCGGGCGGTCGCCACCTGGTCGTAGCGCTCCATGGCGGCGAAGAACAGCCCCCGCTTGTCGCCGAAGGCGCCGTAGAGGCTGCCGCGCTGGAGCCCCGTGCGCTCGACCAGGTGCTGGATCGACGTGGCCTCGTAGCCGCGCGACCAGAACGCGCGCATGGCGCGGTCGAGGACGACGTCACGCTCGAACTCGGGCGGGCGACCCACGCAATCCGAATATCAGTTTCTGAACGACCGGTCAAGAAAACGTGGTAGGGTGCGAATCGCCCGGCCCGCCCGGGGCATCGAAGTCGGCAGCCCCCCGACGGGGCATCCCACGCCAGGAGGACGCGATGGCCCTGCAGGATACGCTGGACCGCATGCGCGAGGCCGCCAAGGCCCGCATTCCCCCGGAGCGCCTGGCCGTCATCGAGCGGAGCACCGACGAGCTGCGCGCGTCCGGCATCATGGACCGCATCGTCCGGGTGGGGCATCCGGCACCCGACTTCACCCTGCCCAACACCGCCCAGGTGCCGGTGCGGCTGGCCGACCTGCGAGCGCGGGGGCCGGTCGTGCTGTCGTTCTATCGCGGGCGCTGGTGACCGTACTGTAACGCAGAGCTGGAGGCTCTGCGCCACGCCCTGCCCGACATCGCGGCCACCGGCGCCACTCTGGCCGTCGTCTCGCCGCAGGTGGCGCGCACGCCCCGCGAGACCGAGGAGCCCAAGCCGCTGCCGTTCGAGGTGCTCCACGACTTCGGCAACCGGGTGGCCGAGGCCTACGGCCTGGCCTTCACGCTGCCGGAAGACCTGCGTGCGATCTACCTCGCGATGGGCATCGACCTGGCCCGCGGCAACGGCGACGGCACCTGGCGGCTGCCCGTGCCCGCGCGGCTCGTGATCGACCGGGCCGGCGTCGTCCGTGCCGTCGACGCCGACGTCGACTACACGCGGCGCTCGGAGCCGGCCCACACCGTCGAGATCCTGCGCCGGCTGGGCGCGTCGTGACCCTCGCACGAAAGGAGGTCGCATGAGCACCGTCCCCGAGGGGCTGGACCCCAAGATCCAGTCGCGCGAAATCGTGTTCGAGGCCGACGTCAGCCTCGTCACGCCGTTCCTCAAGCTGGCCACCGTTAGTCGCGGCGGCGCCGGCCACATGACGTTCGCATCCGACGAGGGCCCCAGCCTGGGTGGCCTCGGCTCGGCGCCCACGCCGCTGATGTACTTCAGCGCCGCGCTCGCGTTCTGACTGATGACCCAGGTGTCCCGGTACGGGCACATGCTGAAGGTCACGGTGAACGGGATGCGCATGAAGGTGACGGCGCGCTATCGCGTGGACGGCTCGGTGCTGAACGACACGATCCAGGGGCAGATGCTCGGCGCCGAGACGACCCTGGAGATCGACTCGCCCGATCCGCCGGACCTCGTCGCCCGCGTCGTCCGCAACGCCGAGCGCGGCTGCTTCGTGATGCAGGCGCTGCAGCAGCCGGTCCCCGTCAGCACGCGCACTCTGCTCAACGGCGCGCCGCTCGGCCACTGACGCGACGGTGGGGCGCCTAACCGCGTTCGCTGTCGACGCGGGCTACTTCTTGTCATCTTGTCGTCCTTCTTCATCATGCCGTCCCCGCCCGACGCACAGCCGCTCAGTGTCAGCCCGGCCACTGTGACGGCCGCCGTCGCCATCGTTCTCCACCGCCGCGCCCACGTCGTCATGTTGCTCCTCCTGATGGGCCGCGAGCTTCGGTCGGGCGGCAGTATCGATCGACGACGAATCGCCGGGGTTGTCACGGTGCTGTGAAATCTGCGCGGTCGACGCCCGAGCGGGCCGCTGGACGACTCGGCCGGCCTGTAGGCCACGCATTGGCGCGGCCCCGCCGAGCCTGCTGTCTAGCCGGCGCTGGCCGCGGCGTCGAGCTCAGGGGTTGAGGTTTCGAGGCGCCTACGCCGTCGCCAGCGCTCCGGCGAGACGGCGCTGGGTGGCGAGGACGCGCGCGGGCTCGCCCAGGTCGTTCCACTCCAGTCCGGTCACCGGAAGCACTGCCAGGTCGTCCGGCCGTTGCTGGAGAACGTCCCGCGAGAAATCGTTGGGGGCAAGCCGGGCGTAGACGCCTCTGGCAGCGTCGTCTTCCCCGGGGGCGCCTACCCGTGCGCGGACCGGCTCGAACTCAGCCGCCAGTGACGGCAGCGCTCCGCAAATGCACTCCTCGAGGACACAGGGATTGGCGACGATGACGAAGCTGTTCCAGAGGCAGCCCTGCTCGAGGAGCCGCTGGGCGTCGGCTCGCGGCGGCTTCTCCCAGAAGCGCCGTACACGGTAGATCGGCCACGCCCACCGGCCCAGGATGACTTCAGCCGGCTCGATCCAGCCGTACTCGACCTCGGGCCGGTCAGGCTCGATACCGAGCAGGACGAAAAGCTCCGGGCGGCGCCGCACCGCCTCCATCGCCCCCTCAACCCGCGCCATGAGGCCATCGTCGTCGGAGACGTAATGATCGCTCGGCAGCAGGACAACGGCATCCGCTGCGGTGAGGCGCCGCAGCCGCATGAGCGCATAGAGGATCGCCGGCGCCGTGCCGCGGTTGCAGGGCTGGGCCACGATGTTGGCCCGGGACACATCCGCCAGCGCCGACCGATAGTAGGACTCGTGGGTCTGCGTGACCGACAGCACCGTGTGCTCCGGGGCGACAAGCCGGGCCGCACGCCGCCGCGTCTGGTCGAGCAGGGTCTCGTCGCCCAGCAGCGCGCAGAACTGCTTGGGTCGGTCGTCACCGGCGAGGCGACGGGTCAGCGAGCGCAGCCGGGTGCCGTCGCCGCCGGCCAGGACGATCGCAGCGGCGGACATCACTCGCCACTCTGCTGCAGCAGCTTGGCCACCAGCGCAGTCCAGCCGGTCTGGTGGCTGGCGCCGATGCCGCTTCCGTTGTCGCCGTGGAAGTACTCGTAGAAGAGCACCAGGTCACGCCAGTGGGGATCGGTCTGGAACTTCTCGACGCCGCCGTGGACCGGGCGCCTGCCGTCGCTGCCACGCAGGAAGATGCGCGTCAGCCGACGCGAAATCTCCGCGGCCACGTCCCAGAGGTTCAGCCGGCGCTCGGCGCCGGTCGGGAACGGTACTGTCAGCCCGTCGCCGTAGAAGTGGTGGAACTTCTGAAGCGACTCGATCAGCAGGTAGTTCATCGGGAACCAGATCGGGCCCCGCCAGTTGGAGTTGCCACCGAACAGCCCGCTGGAGGATTCCGCCGGCTCGTAGTCCACGCGGTGCTCCGCCTGGCCGAGCCGGAACACGTACGGGTGCTCAGCGTGGTAGCGCGACACTGCCCGGATGCCGTGAGGCGAGAGGAACTCGCCCTCGTCTAGCATGAAGCGCAGGATCCGTGGCAGCTGCGCGCGGGAGACGATCGACAGCAGCCGGCGCGTCCCGCCGGCGCGCCCGGCGACGAGCTGCACGTGCTCGCGCAGCTCGGGACGATTGTCGATGAACCACTGCATGCGGCGCTTGAAGCCGGGCAGCGCGTCGCTCACGGCCGGCTCCAGCGTCTCCACCGCGAAGAGCGGGACGAGACCGACCAGCGAGCGCACCTTCAGAGGCTGGTGATGACCGTCGACGTGCAGGACGTCGTAGTAGAAACCGTCGGCCTCGTCCCACAGGCTGATACCCTCGTGGCCGAGGTCGTCCATGGCGTGGGCGATGTAGACGAAGTGCTCGAAGAACTTCGAGGCGACGTCCTCGTAGGACGGGTCCTCCTTCGCGAGCTCCAGCGCGATCGCCAGCATGTTGAGGCAGTACATGCCCATCCAGGCCGTGCCGTCGGACTGCTCGATGTGACCGCCCGTCGGCAGCGGGGCCGAGCGGTCGAAGACGCCGATGTTGTCGAGCCCCAGGAAGCCGCCCTGGAAGACGTTCTTGCCCTCGGCATCCTTGCGGTTGACCCACCACGTGAAGTTCAGCAGCAGCTTGTGGAACACGCGCTGCAGGAAATCGCGGTCGCCGGCGCCGCGCAGCCGCCGCTCGATGCGGTACACGCGCAGCGCCGCCCACGCGTGCACGGGCGGGTTGACGTCGCTGAACGCCCACTCGTAGGCAGGGATCTGGCCGTTGGGGTGCATGTACCACTCGCGCAGGAAGAGCAGGAGCTGGCTCTTGGCGAACTCCGGATCGATCAGCGCGAAGGGGATCATGTGGAAGGCGAGATCCCAGGCGGCGTACCAGGGGTACTCCCACGTGTCAGGCATCGAGATGACGTCGTCGTTGTAGAGGTGCGTCCACTCGCGGTTGCGGCCGGCGTGCCGGCTCGCTGGCGGTGGCGGTCCAGCCGGGTCGCCCTCCAGCCAGCGTCGCACGTCGTAGTGGAAGAACTGCTTGCTCCAGAGGAGGCCGGCGAAGGCCTGACGCATCACGAGCCGGGCGTCCGCGGACAGCGAGTCCGGAATCACCGTCGCGTAGAACTCATCCGCCTCGCGGATCCGGCGCGCGAACACGGCTTCGAAGTCGCGGCCGAACGGCGTCGCCGCCGACGCTTCGTGCAGGCGCAGCCGCACCGTCGCGCTTGCGCCCGCGGGCACGGTCAGGCGATAGTGCGCCGCCGCCTTGGTGCCGACCGCGTCGGCGTTGACCGCGTCCTTGCGCCCGTCGACCACGTAGTCGTTGATGCCGTCCTTGGCGAACGACCCCGCGTTCGGCGCGCCCCACAGCCGGGCCGCGTTCGTGTCGTTCTCGGTGAACAGCAGCGTGGGCTCGCCCTCGCAGGAGAGCCGGCGGCGGCCGAGCGCCGTGTGCTCCACGTCGATCGCGGCCTCGCCGGCCACCGCCTGCAGTCGCGGCCGTGTGGTTCCCGGCTCCCACGCCCAGGTATTGCGGAACCACAGCGTCGGCAGCAGGTGCAGCTCGGCCGGCTCGGAGCCACGGTTGGCGACGGTGATCCGCACCAGGATGTCCTCGGCGCTGGCCTTGGCGTACTCCACGGTCACGTCGAAGTAGCTGTCGCCGTCGAAGACCCCGGTGTCGATCAGCTCGAACTCCGGCACCCCGCGGTCGCGCCGCCGGTTCTCCTCCACGAGCGCGACGTAAGGGAACGCCGCCTGCGGGTACTTGTACAGCGCGCGCATGTAGGAATGGGTGGGCGTGGAGTCGAGATAGAAGTAGTACTCCTTGACGTCCTCGCCGTGATTGCCCTCGGGCCCGGTGAGGCCGAACAGCCGCTCCTTGAGGATCACATCGCGGCCGTTCCACAGGGTGAGCGCGAAGCAGAGCCGCCCGTGGTTATCGGAGATCCCTGCGATGCCGTCCTCTCCCCACCGATACGCACGGGAGCGGGCGTGGTCGTGGGGGAAGCTGTCCCAGGCGGTGCCGTGCGGGCTGTAGTCCTCCCGCACCGTGCCCCACTGGCGCTCGGCGAGGTACGGGCCCCAGCGCCGCCAGTGCACGGTGCGGGCCCGGGTCTCCTCGAGGCGGCGTCCTTCGGCGGTGAGGCGGCTGGCGCGGGGCTCGGGCCGGCGTCGTGTGCTCATGCCCCAGGGACACGCCGGCGCGGCCTGGCGATCCGGTCGAACCGTCGATGGCCCGGGCCGGGTCCCTTGCAACAGCCATGAGCCGCTCGCGCGTCGCGGTATCGATCCTCTTCTTCGTCAACGGAGCCGTCCTGGCGAGCTGGCTACCGCACATCCCGGCCGTGAAGAGCCGCCTCACCTCGGGTGACGGGCAGCTGGGCCTTGTGTTGCTCGCCATGGCGGCGGGTGCTCTGGTGGCCCTGCCTGCCGCCGGCCCGCTGATCGCGCGGCTCGGCAGCCGGGCGGTGACCTCCTCGGCGGCGCTGGTCTTCTGCCTGGCCATGCCGCTGCCGGTGCTGAGTTCGAGCCTGCCGGCGCTGGTCGCGGCCCTGGTTATGCTAGGCGCGTTCAATGGCCTGCTCGACGTGTCGATGAATGCCCAGGCGGCGGCGGTCGAGCGCGCGGCCGGCCGGCCGATCATGTCCTCCTTCCACGCGCTGTTCAGCCTGGGAGGTGTGGCCGGGGCGCTCCTGGCGAGCGGCGCCATGGCGTTCGGCACCGCCGACGTGACCCACGTCAGCGCTGCCGCGCTGGTCGCGCTCGTCGCCGTCGCCCTGGCGCTGCCGGGTCTGCTGCCCTGCAGCCCCAGACCCGAGGGCTCGGGCCCGGCGCTCGCCCGGCCGACGCGCGCGCTTCTTGCGCTCGGGGTGCTGGCGCTGCTCGGCCTGCTGGCGGAGGGCGCGATGGCCGACTGGAGCGCCGTCTACTTGCGCGACACGCTCGGCGCGACGCCGGCCGTGGCGGCAGTCGGGTTCGGCGCGTTCTCGCTGGCGATGACGGGGGGACGCTTCACGGGCGACGCGCTGGTCGCCCGGCTGGGGCCACGCCTGGTCCTGCGCGCCTCGAGCGGCGTCGCGGGCGCCGGGCTCGCGGTCGCCCTGCTCGTCGCCCAGCCCATCGCCGGAATCATGGGCTGTGCTCTGGTGGGGATGGGCATCGCGAACGTCATCCCCGTGCTCTTCAGCGCGGCGTCCAGGGTGCCGGGCGTCGAGCCCGGCCGAGGACTGGCCGCGGTGGCGACGACCGGTTACCTGGGATTTCTGGTGGGGCCGCCGCTCATCGGCGCGGTGGCCGAGCTGGTGGGTCTGGCGGTCGGCCTGGGGCTGGTGTGTGCGGCCTGTGGGTCATCGCGGTGAGGGCGAGCGTGCTGCCGGAAGCGTAGGTCTGGGTCAAGAGCTCGCGCAGGGCCATGCGAGCCCGGTGCAGGCGGGACTTCACGGAGGCGACCGTCTCGCCGAGGATCTCCGCGGCCTCCTCGCTCGACAGCTCCTCGACGTCGCGCAGGAGCAGGACCGCGCGGTAGTGCTGGGGGAGTCGGTCGACAGCGGCGCGAACCACCTCGCGCCCCTCCCGCGACAGCAGAGTCTCGTCGGGCAACGAGGACCAGTCGGCGAGGAGGAACGAACGATCACCCTGCCGGTGGCCGTCCTCCTTGTAGGTCGGCAGGAGGTCCTCGAGCGGCTCCTCGACCTCCGCCCGCTTGCCGCGGCGCTTGTTCAGCGCCGTGTTGACCGCGATGCGATAGAGCCACGTGCCGAGCGCCGCGCGCCCCTCGAAGCTGGCGGCCTTGCGGAAGACCGTCAGGAAGACGTCCTGCACGACCTCCTCGGCGTCGGCCGCGGAGCCGCAGATCCCGTTGGCGACGCGATAGACGCGGTTCGCGAACCGGTCCATGAGCGGCTCGAGGGCCTCGGCGTCACCGACGCGCAACCGCTCGAACAGGGCGCTGTCGCTCGTCTCGGCGCTGACCACGCTCACACCTTCAGCTGCTCGGCCACGAAAGGGGAGCAGTGCAGTACGGGCACGGGCGCCGAGAGAGCGGAGGAGTGCGACGCCCCGGCGCTCGACGAAGGACACGTCCGAGAGGTCGAGGGTGACGGGGCTGGCCGCGAGCAGCCGGTCACACGCGCGCTCTAGCTCATCGACCCAGGGGCCGATGATCTGCCCCTCGAGCCGGAGGACGGCTCGGTCAGCCTGAGGCTCGCTCAGCACGATCTTCAGCATGTCGGGACTTCTCGCGGACACGACTACGCAAGGAGCGTGCAAGCCCGGAATGGTGTGCCCACATCCGAGGCACGTCCGGTGTGGCGCGGACTTACGCGGCGACCCGGTGGCTCGACCGGCGCGGTAGGCCCGGCGTCGCCGAGGACGCCCACGAACAACAGGGGGAACCCTACGAAGACTCGTGGGCCTCGCGACGGATGCCGAGCTTCTCCATGCGGCTGCGCAGCGTGTTGGGATGCATCTTGAGCAGGGCGGCCGCACCGCGCGGCCCCTCGACGACGCCTCCGCTGCGCTGTAGCGCGCCCGTGATGTGCGCTCGCTCCACGTCCTCGAGCACCTCGGCCAGCCCGGCGTCCGGTCCCGGACGTACTGACCGCTCGGCATCCGACGCCGCCGGAGTCTGCCTCCGCGCCGCCGCGGGGCGTAGGAGGTCGTCGTCGAGCTCAAGAACCGAGCCCATGGTCAGCACCGCGGCGCGCTCGATCACGTTCTGAAGCTCGCGGACGTTGCCGGGCCAGTCGTAGGCGACGAGCCGCTCCAGCGTGTCGGGCGAGAGTGTCTCGATCCGCTTGCCGAACCTCCTGGCGTACTGGGCGAGGAAGAACATGGCGAGCTGGGGGACGTCCGAGCGGCGCTCCCGCAGCGGCGGGACCTCCAGTGGGAACACGTTGAGCCGATAGAAGAGGTCGTAGCGGAAACGGCCGGCGTCGACGGCGGCCTGGAGATCGCGGTTGGTCGCCGCGATCACCCGGACGTCCACCGCCACCGTCTGACTGCTGCCGACCGGCTCGAATTCCTGCTCCTGGAGCACGCGCAGCAGCTTGACTTGGGTCTCCAGTGGCAGCTCACCCACCTCGTCCAGGAAGATCGTGCCGCCGTCGGCCAGCTGGAAGCGGCCCATGCGGCGCTCCAGCGCACCGGTGAAGGCGCCCTTGACGTGTCCGAAGAACTCGCTCTCGACCAGACCCGCCGAGATCGCGCTGCAGTTGACCTTCACGAGCGGCCGCGCTCGGCGCCGGCTCGCATGGTGGATGGCGCGCGCGATGAGCTCCTTGCCCGTACCCGTCTCGCCGGTGATCAGCACCGTGGAGTCAGTCGGCGCCACCTTCTCGACGCGACGCAGCACGGCCAGCAGGGACTCGCTGCTGCCCACCATCTGGGCAAAGTCGTGCTCGCGGTGGATCTCCTCTTGTAAGTAAGCGTTCTCACGCTCCAGCCGGGCCGTGAGCTCGCCGATGCGCTCATAGGCCCGCATGTTCTCGATGGCGACGGCCACCTGGCCGGCCACTTCCTGCAGAAAGCCCACATCGGCCTCGGCGTACTGGCCCACCTGCGTGCTCGCCACGGCCAGGGTGCCAATGCAACGTGCCCGCACGATCAGCGGCACGATGGCGAACGAGCGCACGCCGTCGGCCAGCGCCTGGACCTCGGCCGGGTACTGCGCCTCGCGCGCGAGGTCGCCCCGCACGTACGGGCGCCGCTGCTGGAACACGAGCCCGACGTGACTTTCGCTGGCGGGGATCTCCAACCCCACCGTGAAGTACGACGTCGGCAGCGAGGACTCGAGCACGAACAGACGCAGCACGTCGCGCTGCGGGTCGTGCAGGAAGATCGCAGTCCGATCGAAGGGCACGACGCGGCGCAGCGCGGCGGCGATAGCGGCGAACAGCGCCTCCCGGGTCAGGTTGGCGACCAGCGCGTTCGTGATCTCCAGCAGGGTGCGGTACCGCTCGGCCTCGCCCGCCGGCTTCCGGGTAGGCATCTCGCTCATGGAGGGGCGACGCTCATCGCCCCGTATTGTAGCCGGCGTGGAACCGGACGAGACGGCCCGACAATGATTTCACAGCGTTGTGACAGTGAAGTGGCTCGACAATCCTTACAAGCCACGGCCTCCTGGGGCAGGGTGCAACGTTCACCGTCCGGCTGGAAGCCATTGCCCACGCCAGACGTCGTTCACGTGCGCCTGGCACGGGGATCCACAGCGGCTCTCAGTCGAGCCGGCGGCCAGGATCGGGGGTGGCCTTTGCCTGCTGGAAAGCCCCGGCTTTGCAGCCATAGGTGAGGGAGCCCCGCGGTCCGAACGGCGGGGTCAAGGGGCGCCGACGGCGACGAGCGGAGCGAGCTCGCCCTTGATGCCGCCGTTCGCGCCGCGGTATCGGCGCAGCGTTGCTGCTCGTCGTCTACCCGATCGAGCCGGTAGCCCGGCCGTCTCTTTCGCATGCGCACGGCGAGGAACCTGACGTGCTCGACGAGGTCCATGAGATCAGCGCGTACGGAAAGCGAGGAGCAGGCCGGCGGATCACAAGGTCCTCAGCTACATCGAGTAGCCGAGGAAACGCCGTTGGTGAATCCCCGATCAGTGGCAGACCGCGATCGACCTCTGCCAGGAATTCGGACTCCGGCCCAGGCCGGCGGGCTCGCTACCATGCAACCGCCTCGACGAGCTCGTCGAGCGCCTCCGGGGAGAGGTGGACGACCTTCACCGGGTGGAGAGACAACTCCGGATCTGCTCCCGCGCGTCGGCCCAGAGCGCTCCCGAACTCCCCGCCGCTGCCGCCCGCGCTCGTCGCTCGACCACCCGGATCCACTCCTGGTCGCTGCGCTGCTCACCGGACAAGTCCGGCTCCAGCGTCGCCAGCAACTCGGCCACGATCCGGGCGCGCTCGTCAGGCGCAAGCTTGAGGGCCTCGTCGAGCAGTCGGTCCGCTGCGCTCGCCATGCACTTCATTGTGCGCGGACTCTCCGGCGTTCCGCGAGACCGCGGAGGCCCCTGATCGCCGGATTCGGTCTTGCCGACGCGCACGAGGGCGGCGCACGGTTGGGCGGTTGTGCGCACGAGACCTGCATCGCGCGCTCGTGAACCCTTCGGATTGCCTCCCAGGATCGTGCAGACCGTTGACCTGGCGGTCGCCGTTCCGAACATCATCCCGACGCAGCCGGCCGGTCGGCACACGAGCGAAACTCCCGCCGGATCCTCGCCTCGCGCGGTGCCGTCTCGCGTCAGCGTGCGATCCGCGCAACGGATCCTGATCCGCTGTTCAGCGGCGCGACGTCCACTCGGATCCCGGCTCCGGCGTGGCCCGCCGACGCCGGAGAACCAGCGGCTCGGCGGAGCCAGGGCTGCACGCCGGTCGACCGGGATCTGCACGCTGTCTGCGTGAACACAACGAACTACCCCGAAAAGGGAGTGCTTCACGACTTCCTCAGAGGCGAGGCTGACTTGCGCGGCGCGTGAGGTGACTTTTTATCTTGCCGTACATGCTCCCCTTCCCACCGCCGCTCTTCCCGGATCCCGTAGCCTGCTCACAGCGCGCCGGTTCTGGGTCCGCCGGAGTCACACCCTGAGGCCCGCATCCGTACCGCCAGAGTGCCGGCCAGGTGGTAGGCGATGCTGCAGCCGACGACGCCGCCACCGATCACGATCACGCTCGCGGTCCGGGGGATCGACATGAGCCAGCACGATACCATCCAGTCGACAGTCCCGATACCATCACGACGGTGGCAGCTCCCTCGACCCACGTCCTGCTCCTCACCGGCCCGCCGGGCAGCGGCAAGACGACGGCCCTCCGGCGCGCCCTCGCTGCCCTGGACGATCGCTGGTCACTGGCCGGGTTCTACACCGAGGAGATCCGCACGGCCGGGGTCCGTCGGGGATTCCGGGCCGTCACGCTCGACGGCACGGTCCGCGATCTCGCCCGCGACGACATCCGGGGAGCCGCGCGGGTCGGTCGCTACGGTGTCGACCTCTCCGTGATGGACGCGCTTGCGGCGACGCTACGTCCCGTCCGGACCGTCGACGCCTGGCTCGTCGACGAGATCGGCAAGATGGAATGTCTGTCGCCGCTGTTCGTCGCCGCGATGCGGGCGCTCCTGGACGACGTCGTGCCGGTCGTGGCCACGATCGCCCTCCGGGGCGGGGGCTTCATCGCCGAGGTGAAGCGCCGCCCGGATGTCGAGCTGTGGACGCTCGGCCGTGGCTCCCGCGACGCCATGCCCGCCGCGATCGCCGCCTGGCTGAAGGCGCGGCGTGCGACGCATCCTCGTGGGGCGCCTGGTCCGGACGTCGCTCATGGATGAGCTGCTGATCGGCCTCGTGCTCGTCTGGCTCGCCGCCAAGCTCGCGGGCGAGGGCATGGAGCGGATCGGCCAGACGGCCGTGCTCGGCGAGCTGCTGGCGGGTGTCGTGATCGGCCCCGGGGTGCTCGGTCTCGTCCACGAGTCCGCCGTGCTCTACGCCCTGGCCGAGCTCGGTGTCCTCATTCTGTTGTTCGAGGTCGGACTAGAGTCCAACCTCCACGAGCTGCTGCGGGCGGGGCTGCAGGCGACGCTCGTCGCCGTCGTCGGCGTCGTGGTCCCGTTCGCCGCCGGCTTCGCGGTGATGGCCTGGCTCGGGTTCTCGCCCCTCGTCGCCGTGTTCATCGGCGCCACGCTGACCGCGACGAGCGTGGGCATTACGGCGCGTGTGCTCGCCGACCTCGGCCGGCTCCAGGACCCCGCCGCCAAGGTCGTGCTCGGCGCGGCCGTCGTCGACGACATCCTCGGCCTCATCATCCTGGCCGTGGTGACCGGGATCGCGCGGTCCGGCAGCGTGTCACTCGCCACCGTCGGCCTGATGTCGGCCAAGGCGGTCGTGTTCCTGCTGGTGGCGATCTGGGCAGGGGTCCGGCTGGCCCCCGTGCTGATCGGCTGGATCGGCCAGCTGCACGCGCGGGGCACGCTCATCGTGTACTCGATGATCTTCGCGGTAGCGCTGGCCGCCGTCGCCGACCTGATCGGACTGGCGACGATCATCGGCGCGTTCGCGGCCGGGCTGGTGCTGGCGACGACCGAGCGACGCGAGCACATCGAGGCGCGCATCAAGCCGGTGGCGGACCTGCTGGTCCCCGTGTTCTTCGTCACCGTCGGCATGAAGGTCCAGCCCGCGATGCTGAGCCCGTTTGCGCCGAACGCGCAGTTCGGGATGGCGATGGTCCTGACGGTCGTCGCCATCGCGACGAAGCTGGTGGCGGGGCTCGCCGTCTACCAAACGGGGGTGCGCCGATGGCCCGTGGGCGTGGGCATGGTGCCCCGCGGGGAGGTCGGCCTGATCTTCGCCGGCGCCGGGCTCGCCGCGAGCGTCATCGCCGAGGACCTGTACGCCGTCGTCGTCGTCGTGGTGATGCTCACGACGTTCGCGGCGCCACCCTGGCTGAAGCTCCTGTACGGGACCGCGCGGAGCCGCTAAATGTGAACTGTCAGGCGGGTGGACGGGGGCCGAGGGGCTGGGAACGCCAGAGTTCCAGCACACCGTACTCGTCCTCGTGGGCGACCTGCACCGCGGGGTCGTCGGTGCGGTGCAGTACGCGGAAACGCTGCGCCAACGCCGGCGATTCGCGGGGTATTCGTCGAGATAGATCCCGCGCGCACGGCGCGCGTGGACGAGCGGTGGGCGAAGCGTGCCGCTCGTGGTTCTCACTGGCGCCGGCCAGGCACCCTCCGGGGCGAGGTCTCTCACACACTCATCATCGGCTCGGAACAGTGGCAAATCGCAGCAGGCGAGTTGTGTGTTGCCCCACGGTCGGGGCTGCGGATTAGTCTGCGAGGATAGAATTCGGGTCCCATCTGAAGCGAATCGTGATCTGGAACGCAGTTTTGCCGATCGGTCGGCCAACCTGGTGCGATGCCCTCACGGATGGCAATCGACTTGCCTCACGTGATCTGGTGCCCTGCAAGCCAGTCCCCCCAAAGGCTGGGGGCCCATGGTGAGGAGAGAGTTTCGATGGGCCGGCTGCTCCCCGACAGTCACCTGGGCGAAATCGTCGCAGCATTCGAGCAAGCTGTCGCGAGCGCCGCTCCAGACTCCCTTCCGGCTCTTCTCGGCACATTGGAGCGGCTGAAGGCGCTTGCCTGGGCACGCGCGGCGGACGCCGCGGGTGGTGGTCCTGTTCCCCGCCCAACTGCCGATTCCGTCGGCGAGCTTCGACACCTGACGCCACTCCAGGTCGCCGAGTTGGTCAACCTAAAGGAGGCCTACGTCCACGAGCTGTGCCGATCAGGTCGTATCCCGGCCACCAAGGAGGGGAAGTACTGGATAATCCCGGTCACCGGCCTTCGCGAGTGGTTGGGACGCTCCCGCCACCGCGTTGACCCCGACGCGCCCCACCCCTTACCATCGGCGAACACGACAGGTTCGCGGGCCGTGCGCTCTGCGAAGGTCCTCGGCCCAAAGCCCGTGAGTCGTTCCCTCGTGGTCCGCCGCCGCGAACGGCCGGACTCGCGGCGCACGGAGGCTCGCAATGATCGAAGCGCGCGCCAGGTCGCGACCGTGGCGATGGACAACATTCGAGAAATGAAACCGAGCAGGAGCCTCGAAGCCACTGCAGCATCGCCAGCGGCCACGGGCGCTGGTCCTGTCAGCTCGTGACCAAGCCCCGCCTCAGGATCCGCTTCCGACACGATCGGGAGCTCTGGGAGGTGGACTACCACGACGCCGAGGGGAAGCGCCGGCGGCCTCTTTTCCCGACCGAGGATGCTGCTCACGAGCACGCGACGGCGGTTCTACGATCGCAGGGCGTGTTGCCGGGGCCCGTCGAGGATCGCGACATCACGCTCCGGGCGTACGCGATGCACTGGCTCGCCACCATCGAGCACGAGAAGGATCCGAACACGGCCCGGAGCTACAGGGAGCGGCTCGAGGGGCACGTCCTGCCCGCCCTGGGCCATCTCAAGGTGCGCGAGGTCCACCGCGGCCACATCAAGGCCTTCCTCGCTGACAAGCGCGGCCGCGGCTATGCTAAGAACTCGGTCCGGCTGATGAAGGCGTCCCTCTCGGCGATGCTCTCCGATGCCGTCGACGACGGAGTCCTCATCGCGAATCCGGCGTTCCAGATCGGCCGCCGCAAGGTGACTCGCGCCGACAAGCTGACTTCGGCCGAGCGCCTGCAAAAGATCCGCCCGATGACGTGGGAGCAACGCGACGCCTTCCTCGCCGCCGCCGCAAGCGAGCGCCAGTACTGGGCGCTGTTCGTCCTGCTCGTCAAGGCAGGACTGCGCCCGAGCGAGGCCTTTGCGCTGAGACCCGGCGATGTTGACTGGAGGGGGCGCACCCTTCGCGTGGAGCGAGCCTGGAACCTCGGCCGCGAGAAACCGACGAAGACCTATGAGGAGCGGACGGTGGACCTGACGCCTGAGGTCATTCAAGCCCTCGAGCGCCACCTACGCTGGCTAAAGGAGGAGGCGCTCCGCCGCGGCTGGGGCGAGCCCACGTGGCTCTTCCCAAACGACGAGGGCAACCCGCACGATGAGTGGCGAGTCCGGAAGGCCTTCAAGCGAGCGGTGACAAGGGCGAAGCTGCCGGCGTTCCGCCTTTACGACCTGCGGCACACCTTCGCGAGCCTGCTCCTGGCCGCGGGCGCGCCGATCACGTACGTGAGCGCCCAACTCGGGCACGCCAATCCGGCGACGACGCTGCGCTATTACGCTCGCTGGATCCCGAGCCGTGGGCGCCGGTGGGTGGATCTGCTAGACCGGGTCACCGACGCGGTGACGTCGGCGGCCGGGGCGGTCTCCGGTGGGATTTGGAACCAGATTTGGAACCAAACCGCCCTGAAAGGCCAAATCGGGCACTCCGGGGATCCCGAAGTGCCCGATTCGATTGGTGGGCCGTCAAGGACTCGAACCTTGGACCCGCTGATTAAGAGTCACTTCGGGCAGGGCAGCATCGGACAACATCGGCGAGAATCCGCAGCAATGATGCGCGTTCTTGACGGGTCGGCTCTGGTGATTCTGGGCGTAGCTTGATCGTGGTTTTGCCCCATTTTTTGACCCGCTGCCGGGTCCCTGTCCGCTCCATGAGTCCATGCGCCGGGATGGCGCTCCCCGTCATGCTAGAGGTCCCCGGCGTGTTGAGGCTTTCCATCCCGACGTCCTGGACGGCGCGCCACGGGCAGTGGCTCCCGCGCCGCTGACGACCGACTGCGCCATCCGTCGGATAGAAGCTCACACGCCGCGCCTGCGGCAGGGGATCGTACCCTGACAGGGGCTGAAGGGGCGACAGGTGATCTATCGCGATGTCACCGCCACTGTCGGTCGGACGCCGATGATCGAACTGGGTCGTGCCGCGAAGGGTTTGCCCGGGCGGGTGCTCGCCAAGCTCGAGATGCGAAACCCGTGCGGCAGCGTCAAAGACAGGGTGGGCGTCGCGCTCATCGAAGACGCTGAACGGCAGGGGCGTCTCCGGCCTGGACTGACGCTTGTCGAGCCGACCGGTGGCAATACCGGCGTCGGACTCGCCCTCGCCGCGGCGATCCGCGGCTACCGACTCGTCCTCACGATGCCGGAGACGATGTCGACCGAGAGGGTTGCGCTGCTCCGGCGACTGGGCGCCGAAGTGATTCTGACACCCGGCATCCTCATGATCGACGCCGTTGCTCGCGCCAAGGAGCTCGTCGATGAACTTCCTGGCGCCATCATGCTGGATCAGTTCAGCAACCCCGCGAACGCGGAGATCCATCGGCGCACCACTGCCCTCGAGATCTGGGACGATACGGAAGGAACGGTCGATGTGTTCGTGTCGGCCGTGGGCACCGGCGGGACCATCACCGGGGTCGGCGAGGTCCTCAAAGCCCGGAAGCCGAGTGTTCGGGTCGTGGCCGTCGAGCCCGCGGGTGCGGCCGTGCTTTCCGGCAAGCCGGCGGGCAATCACCGGATCCCGGGCATCGGCGTCGGCTTCGTGCCGGCGGTCCTGAATCGATCGATCATCGACGAGGTGATCGCGGTGAGCGATGAGGACGCGTTCGCGTGTGCGCAACGGCTCGCGCGGGAGGAAGGGGTCGTCGCCGGCGCGTCGTCAGGGGCCGCGCTTCATGCCGCCCTCTCGGGGGCGGCGCGGTCCGACGCCACCGGCAAGGTCATCGTCGTGCTCCTGGCGGACACGGGAGAGCGCTACATCACGACCGAGCTGTTCCCCCCGGGACGAGCCGCCGCGTTGACGCTCGAGGCCGATCGACGTCGATGATCGCGATCGACATCCCGGGGTACAAGCGCCTCCGCCTGCGCTACCTCGTCCTCGATTACAACGGCACGCTTGCGCTGGATGGGCGCCTTCTCGCCGGCGTGGCCGGCGCGCTGAGACGACTCCACCGGAGGCTCGAGATCCACGTCCTGACGGCGGACACGTTCGGGACGGCGACGGCGGAACTGCGCGGCGTGCCGGCAACGGTGAGCGTCTTGCCGGCGACCCGACAGGATCTCGGGAAGGCGGCGTACGTGCGACGCCTCGGCGCGGATGCCACGGTCTGCGTCGGGAACGGCCGCAATGATCGGGCGATGCTCCGGGCCGCGTCGCTGGGGATCGCCGTGGTCGGCGGTGAAGGGGCCGCGGCCGACACGATCGTGTCCGGAAGCATCGTGTGTCCCAGCATCGTGACTGCGCTGCAACTCCTTTTGCACCCGAAGCGGTTGATCGCCACGCTCCGACGCTGAGGAAGCCCGACTGTTACCCTGTGAGCGCGATGGAGTGCATCTTCTGCGACAAGATCCGCGCCGGGGAGGCACTGGCGGAGGACGCGACCGCGGTCGCCTTCGCCGACACCTCTCCTCTCACGCCGGGACACGCCCTCGTCGTCCCGCGCCGACACGAGCCGGACTTCCTCGCCCTCAGCGCCGACGAGCTCGCCGCGATCTGGCGTCTCGTCGCCCAGGTCCGCGCGATCCTGGAGCGGCAGCATCGACCGCAGGGTTATAACCTCGGCGTGAATGTCGGTGAGGCGGCCGGGCAGACGGTCGGCCACGCCCACCTGCACCTCATTCCTCGTTACGCGGGCGACGTGGACGAGCCGCGGGGCGGAATCCGCTGGATCATTCCGGACAAGGCGAAATACTGGGAGAGCTGACGATGCGGAGAATCGAAGGCGACCAAGTCCTCCTGCGGATGATCCTCAGCGAATCGCGGACGCATGACCGTAAGCCGCTCTTTCGGAAGATCGTCGAGGTGCTGCGCGCCGAGGGAATGGCGGGAACGACCGTCCTAAAGGGCATGGCCGGCTTCGGGCACGACCGCCACGTGCACACGATCGACATCGAGGTCGCCGCGCAGGGCTTGCCGATCGTCATCGAGGTCGTCGACACCGCCGAGCACATCGCCCGGGTCGTGCCCAAGCTCGAGGTCCTGATGGAAGGCGGCGTGATGATGACGGAGCGTGCCCACGTGATCCGTTACGCTCAGGGCGAGAACGATCAGCGGTCTCCGGAGGCGCCGCCGGGCTGACTCGCGAGGACTCGTTCGAGCTCCTGTTCGAGCTCCTGACGGATGCTCGCTAGGCGCCGCTGCTCGGCCTCGACCACCGCCATCCCTCTCGCGTGCACGTCACGCGCGTGCGCCACGGCGCGGCCCGCGCCTTCCGCGACTTCCCGCAGGCGCGATCGTAGCTCTCTCTCCAGGAGCGCGCGGCTCTCGACGAGCCGTTGCCGGAAGTCGTTCTTGATCCGCGACGCATTCACTTCGATGAGGCGAGCAAGATAGCGCTGGCCATCGCGCCTGACGGACGCGAGGCGGATCCTTCGCGGAACCAGGCGTTCGAGCCACGAACGCGCGACGGATTCCGGCGCGATCCAGAGCATCTGGGTGTAGTAGAGCCGACTCCGGATATGGAGGAAGACCTCGTCCCCGAGCGACGGAAGGCGCAAGGCCGGCTCGAACCGTGCCATGTCCGCCTGGACGTCGTTGACCGTCGTGACCAACCGGGCGATCCCGTTCCGGAGCCGTTCAGCCACGAGCGGCTCCGCTTCGCGTCGCCAATGCTCGAGACGACGCTCGGCGATCTTCCCGGCAGTCATCACGGCCCACGCGCGAAGACCGCCTGAGCCGACTGCCGCCGAGTCCAGCGCCGCGTCGAACCCGGCCAGCGCTGCGCTCAGGTTGTTCCGGAGGAACTCATCCGCCTCGCGCTCCAGGTCGTGCGCCACGCGCTGCTCGACGGCAAGGAGCCGGTGCGCGAGGTCGTCGAGGAACCGCTCGGCCTTCGCGATCGCGCGGGCCAGGCGCGCGCTGCGCGCCTCCGACTCCTCGAGTGGGCGTCGAAGCGCCGCTTCGCGTTCCTCGACCCGCGCGAGCAGGCGATCGCCGATCAAGCGCGTCCCACGCGTCTCGGCCCGCCGAATGAGGTCCGATCCGGACTTCCGGGCCATGGTGACGAGGCGCTCCTCCAGCGCGTCCCAGTCCCTCGGCGGACCGGTACCGGCGATGCGCTCCCTGGCGCTCACTTCGAAGATGCGACCGAGTGGGCGTCCGAGCGCGTCGCTCGCGATGCGCTCGGCAAAGCGTGCGCCTTCGGCGCGCTCGCTCGCGCTATGCAGGTCGGCCTTGTTGAGGAGCACGACGATGTCGTCGACCTGGGCCGCGACGTCCCGCAGGAGCGCGAGCTCGTCGCCGGACAGCGGAGGATCGACGCCGAGGACCACGAGGGCTGCGTCGACATGCGGAATGAACTGTCGCGTGGCGGCGGTGTTGATCGTCCATACCGAGCCGACGCCCGGCGTGTCGACCAGGCAGAGGCCGTGCTGCAGCAAGGAGCTCGGGACGAAGATTTCGACCAGGTCCACCGCCTTCTCGTTCTGCGGGTTCTGCTCCTCCGAGACGTAGCTGGAGACCGCAGCGACCTCGCACTCCTGCCAGTGCCCATCCGCGTGTCGGACGCGAGCCGCGAGGCGATCGCCGTGCCGGAGCACCGTGACGACATTGGTCACCGGGACGATCCCGGCCGGAAGCACGGGATACCCGACGAGCGCGTTCAGGAGCGACGACTTGCCGCGCTTGAACTGGCCGAGGCAGACGGCATAGAAGCGTCCCTCCGCCACGCGGCCGGCGAGCGCGTCAGCCTCGCCGACAAGGGCCGGCTCGCCGATCTCGCCCGCCAGCCGACCGATGAGGCGAAGCGGTGATGCGGTGTCGCTCACGAGTCTCCGCGGTCGTACTTGACGACCTGCACTTTCTCGAGCGTGATCAGCCCGCCCTGCATCATGCGGTCGACCTCGGGCAGGACGGCCTGGATGTGCGCTTCGGTATCGACGACCTCGATGACGACGGGCAGGTCCTGGGACAGCCGGAAGAGCTTGGCTTCATGCAGGATGGAGCCGGCGCCGAAGCCCGCGACGCCCTGGAGTACCGTCGCGCCGGCGAGGTGCTTCGAGCGGAACAGCTCGACCAGCGCCATGTAGAGCGGTCTGTGGTGCCATTGATCCGTCTGACCGATGAAGATCCGCATCAGCACCTGCTCGCCCTCGATCTTCCGCATGGCCCTTACCCCCGCAGCGTCAAGAGGAGACGGCCCACCGCGATGCCGAAAAAACACAACGTCAGGCAGATGACGGTCGTGACGATGACGTTGACCCAGGCTTGGGGCCAGGCATTGGCCTCCATCAGCCGCACGGTCTCATAACTGAACGTCGAGTACGTCGTCAGGCCTCCCATCATCCCCGTCGTGATGAACAGGCGGATGTTGTCGGGGAGCAGCAACGCTTCCGTCCCGAGCTCCTGCACCAGCCCGATGATGAAGGCGCCGACGAGGTTCACGATGAGGGTGCCGTACGGGAACTCGCTGCCAAACCAGACGGCGGCGAGGATCGACACGAGGTAACGCGCCGCCGAACCGATCGCGCCGCCGACAGCGACGAACAGTAATCGTTCCACCGGAGTGGGATCCTCCTTTCAACGGCCGTTGCCGATCGCAAAGGATGCCTCGCTACTTCGCCAGGAGCACCGAGCACGGAGCGAGCCGGACGATGCTCTGGGCGGTGCTTCCCATGAAGCGCTCGAACGCGCCGTCGCGGGCGACCTTGACGATCTCCTCGACCTCGTGGCCCTGGCGGATCAGGACGTCCAGATCCACGCCCTGCATCGCGGCGTAATCGCGCGCCTCCTTCGCGAGCCGGTGAAAGTACGCGTCGATTTCTTCCTTGGCGCCCTTCACTTCGCTGATCGAGGCGGCATAGTGCGGCAGGTGTTCCTCGACCGAGACGCTCGACAGCTCGGCGCCCAGCGCCTTCGCGAGCTCCACGCCATGGCGCAGGGCGGCGCGGGCACCCTCGGAGCCGTCGTAGGCGACGAGAATGCGTTTATACACGGCCACTTCCTCCCTCGACGGCCGCGGCCGTGGCGGCGGCCGCAAGCGGCGGGGTCGGCTCGGGGCGCAGGTGGTGCGGCATGAAGAACGCGTTGGCGATCAACGTGGGGATCACCGCGCTGCCGATGACCGCCGCGACCAGGTGCGAGTACTGCGCCGCATCGACGATGCCGTGGCTCAGACCGAACAGCGCCGAGATGGTGCCAAAGGTCAACCCGGTGGACATCATCAACGTGTAGTACAGGCCCTCCTGCTGGCCATAGCGGAACGCCTTCACCGCGGGAAATACGCCGAGCATCTTGCTCACCATCTTGGCGGAGAAGAGGACCACGAGCACCATCGGAGCGGCCACGAGCGCGGGGACCGACACGAAGGAGCCGGCCCGGATGAAGTAGAACGGGGTCAGGAGCCCGAACGTGACCGTGCGAAGCCGGCGGATGAGCTGGTGGTCACGGCCGACGGTTCCCGCGAGCAGCATGCCGATGACATAGGCCGGAAGCACCGGCTCACTCTGCGCCCAGACGGCCAGGCCGCCGGTGCCGAACAGCGCAAGCAGGATGAACTTCGTTTCCAGCTCGGAGACGCGGCCTCCGTAGCGTTGAAAGAAGCGCGACGTCACGCGCGGGAGCACGGCGAACAGCCCGGCACATACGACGACGAAGACCAGCGTTCGGGCCGTGAAGGGGGCGAAGATCAGGCCCAGCGCGATGACCGTGCCGAGGTCGGTCACGAAGCAGGCGGCGAGGATCGATTTCCCATACTCGGTCGTGTTGAACCCCAGCTCGAGCATCACGGCGTAGACGACGGCCACGGACGTCGTCGAGAGCGCGACCCCGGCGAGCCAGCTGGCGCTCGGCGTCCATCCGAGGAGGTAGCGCGCGGCGGCGGCGGCGCCGAAGAACGGCGCGCCGAAGCTGATCAGGCCGACGATGGCCGCTTCCTTCCACTTCACGCGAAAGACGGACGGATCGAGCTCGGCACCCGCGAGGAACGTGAGGACAATCGCGCCGGTACCGGCAAGGAAGGTCACCCACGCGCTCGACGAGCCGAGCGCGTGGGGGCCGACGATCGCACCGATGACGAGCTGCGCGACGACGCCGACGACGATCTCGGAGAGCGCCGTGGAGATCCTGAACCAGATCGCGAAGAGCGTCGCGACGAGCGCGAGCCCGACCCACACGGCGGCCACGAACCAGACGTTTTCCATCACGCTCTCCGAACGCAGGTGGTTCCCGGCCGCCGGCGCGGGTGGGCGTCGCCGTGGAGGTCGTTCGCCCAGACGCCTCGTCCGCCGGACAACGTCTCGACGGCGCGGTCGCAGGCGCGAGCCTCGGCCTCGGTAAAGGGGATCGCGTTCCGGTACTCGTGCTTCTTGACGAAGTCGTCGAGCAGGCCGGCGAGTTCATCCCACTTGCGAAGCGTGTGCGCCACGAGAGACGACGCGATGCGGCCTCGCTCCATGGCAAGCTGCAGATGGCGGAGGCAGAGCCCGTCGGATGCGTCATAGGCTCGAGTCACCGCGTCGTCCACACCGACGAGACAAAGAGTGCGAAGGTAGCGGCTCTCACCGCGCGTCACGCTTTGGCAGACGAGGCACGCGGCTCGTCCGCCATCCGCCGGCTCGGTCGTCGACCCGTCGGGGAGGAACACCGCCGCGACGCGATGGCGCCAGTTGCCGCTCGCCTTGCCAGCGGCGCTACGACTCGTTCGTCGGACACGGCCCGAGACGCTGCGCAGCACATCGGCGTACATGATCGCGACGCCAGTGCGCGCGCCCGGGGCCGCGAGCGTCATCCAGCCGTGCCAGTTGCAGAACCCCCAGGAACGACGGAGCGCGGAGCGTGTCTCCAAATCGTTCGCGAGCTCATGCAAGAGCCCGTCGACGTGGTGACGGCTTTCTTCGTCGACACGTCGGCAGACCGGGCAGCCTGGTTGCTGGCACGCATCCAGAAGCTTCGTGTCGCCGATGCTCCGGCTCACTCTCCGCCTCGCTGGACATAGCCCTTCACGAACTCGTCGGCGTTCTCTTCGAGCACGTCGTCGATCTCGTCGATCACCTCGTCGATCGTCTTCTTGAGCTTCTCGCCCTTCTCGGCGACCGCCGACTTCGTCGTGGTGGGCGGCGGCGCGTCGGTCTTGGAAGCGTCTCGCTTGGCGGGTTTCCGTTCCTGCTCCGCCATGGCGTGTCCTCCTGCCTGGCAACAGGCCATAAAAAAGAACCCCTACCGGCGTCCGGTAGGGGTCATCAGCTCCGCACGGTGCGGGGCGGTTCAGGCGAACCCCATCGCCTCTCAGCGTCTCCCGGTATTATGCACCGGCACCCGCCGGTCTAAGGCATCCTAGGGAATCCGGGCCACCGTGGGGCTCGACACGCCGAATAGTCCGCTCTTGGACCCGCGGAGCTCATGTTCCGAACGATCCATTCACGCGCGGACTTCGTCGATCAGCGTTCGCGGACGCACCACACGCACTCCCTGTCCCGAACCGAAGTGTCTGATGGTTGTGCGTGACGAGGAGGCGCGCTCCTGCGCCGATCAGCGAGGATCGGCCATCCTTCGCCGCGGCGAGTTCGCGCGCCCGTTCACGGAGGATCAGGATCGCGTAGCTGGCGCCCGTGCGCGACAGCAGGCCGGCCGATCAGCACGGCTCCATCGAGGTCGACGACCGTCAAGGGGTCTCTTCACCGACCCGATACTTCTGGCGGAGAAATGCCGGGAATCCCGGCATCGACGCGAGCCGGCGAGCTGCGTGCGTGTTCGCGGACGATTATCGAAGCGGTGTTTCTGCGATGGGGCAATGCGGGTCAAATCGTTTGCCCCGCTGTCGATCCGTCGATGCCGATTCCCTGGATTTTGCGGCTCGCCGACCCTAAACCCGCTGATAGAAAATCAGCGGGCACTTCCGGTGTTCTGGAAGTGCCCGTCGGTGTTGGTGGGCCGTCAAGGACTCGAACCTTGGACCCGCTGATTAAGAGACGAGGGCCGGTGATGAGCCGGCCCTCCTCGTTTTTCGCGCACTTGCGCGTAACCGCGCGATCCGCCTGAACGTTCGCACCGCGATCGCCCGCGACATAGACGCACTCTCACGACATGAGCGGACGCGAAGTCATCGCGATTTTCCGAGCGTTCAACGCAAGTCAACGCAAGAGCCCCGTTCACAGTTAACGGCCGGCCGAGGAACGTCCCAACTCTTCCGCTATGCAGCGCAGTTCGGTCCGGCGGACCTTGCCCTGAAACGGATCGCGGGGGAGTGCGTCCACGAAGTGAACGCGCTTGGGGATCTTGTAGCCGGCAAGGACTCCGCGCAGCAGGCTCCGCACTGTGGTGTCGTCGAGCGCCCCGGGCGGGCAGACGACGAAGCACAGGAAGCATAAAGCGATTCCTCCCACGCGTCAGCCGGTGTCTCTTGCTCACCCACGTCTAGGTTCACGGTGGGAAACATTTGCCAAAGGCCAAGAGCAGCCTCGGAGAGCCGTCCAGGGAATCTGCTCTGGACCGCTCAACGGTTCAGGCAGCCGCCACTTTCCCCGCCACTTTCCGGATGCGCGGATTGTTCTCCAGCGCCCACCGCACAGTCTTCGGCCGGCGCCCGAGCAGGTTTTCCAGTTGGTCGGTGACGACGTCGTACCGCCCGCCGGCGACCAGCCTGGTCAGGGTCTTCAGGTGCTCCGCCACATGCGGATTCTCGGCCAGGGCCCTGTCCACGAAGGTCTCGTTCCAGGCGTCCACTTCCTCAGGGATGTAGGAGACCTGGCGTCCCAGCGCGGCCCCGTAATCCTCCGCGAACCCGTGCATGTCCTTCAGTTCCGGACCGGTGAGCTCGTAGGACTTCGAGATGTGCGGCGCCAGGTCGACGAGGATTCTCACGCACAGCTCCGCCACGTCGTAACCGGCGACCGGCGAAAGCCGCTGGAGGCCGAAAGGCAGGCGGAGCTCACCCTTGCTCAGTGGGCCCAGCGCCAGCCAGGTCAGGATGGGGTTCTCGACGAAGATGGTCGCCCGCACGTTGACGGTCGGGATGCCGGACCAGTGCAGCACCTGCTCGGAGATCCAGTGGGCCCGATGCTGCGGTGACCAGTCCGTGACGAGT